>DAMC01000004.1 GCA_002499525.1 Nitrosopumilales archaeon UBA218 | reverse complement strand
GAATGAAAATGACTTGCAAAGAAAACACATCATAAGAAAACTCGCTTTACAAGTAGGTGTTCCGGAACTATCTGCTGATGCAAGAAAAAAGGCACTCCAATATGGTTCTATGATTCACAAAGCCCTTCTAAAATCTAGATGAATTTTTTACAGACACGACTGACCGTATTGCTGACGTTGGTAATTATTTGAGGTGCTGCACCCAGATGACTCTGCGGGGTAAAGATTTCATCAATTTCACTTTCAGTTAGTTTTGATGATATTGCATCGTCTCTTTTGATTGCGTCAGAATAGTCCATTGCTTTATCATGTGCTTCAAATGCGACACGCTGTACATCTCTGTATGCGACAAATCTTGGAACTCCTTTTTTGATTAGCGCCTCTAGAACAAATTCGGCAAAAATTTGGCCTTTGGTAAAATGTAAATTGCTTTCAATTTTTTCAGTGTTTACTTTTAGTTTATCAATTATTCTAAGCATTGTCTCTAGCATCTCATCTAGTAAAATAGAACACATTGGTATGGTGAATCTCTCATTTGCTGAATTTGATAAATCCCGTTCATGCCATAAAGGAATGTTCTCAAATGATGCACTCATTTGACTGCGTAATAATTTTGATAATGAGGAAACCCGTTCGCTTTTGATTGGATTTCTTTTTACTGGGACCGCACTACTTCCCATTTGACCTTCTTTGAAGTGTTCAGCGACTTCACCAATTTCGGTCCTCTGTAGATTTCTAATCTCTATTGAAATTTTTTCTAATGTACTTCCAATTAGAGCAAGCTGGAAAACATATTCAGCATATCTCTCACGAGGAATAATCTGCGTTGTGACTTCGGCGGGGAATAATCCTAATCTTTTGGCTACTCTTTTTTGAACTTCTATTGCCTTTGCCCCCATCAGTGAGCCAGTGCCGACCACTCCTAAGGTCTTGCAAATCAAAATTCTTTTCTTGATCTCTTCTATTCGCTCAACATGTTTTGCCATCTCTGATGCCCAATTGGCGAATTTCAGTCCAAATGAAATGATACTGGCGTGTTGTCCATGAGTCCTGCCTACTGCTGGGACTAGTTTGTACTCTGTTGCCTTTTTGGCCAAAAGCAAAGCCAGTCTTGCCACTTTTGGCTCGATTATGGAGAGTGCGTCTTTCATCTGCATGGATGTACTGGTATCGACCAAGTCGTTGCTTGTCAAACCATAATGAATCCAAGGCCTTGCGCTGACTAGGCATTTTTCACTTAATGCTTCAACTAGAGCGGCTGTATCGTGGTCAGACTTGGATTCTAGCTGTTTTACTCTAGAAACAGAAATTTTGCCCGATTTTGAGGCGGCAAAAATGTTTTGAGCAGATTTTTTTGGAATCATGCCAATTTCGCCCTGTGAAATTGCCGCTGCACCTTCAATCTGCAACTGATAATTAATTTTCTTTTGATCATCAAACACTGCAAGCATCTCTTTGGTTCCATATCGTCCCCCATCAATTGGTAAAATAGGCAATAACGAACTTGAGATTTTATCAAAAATAAATCTACTTATGATTTAAATTGTATCTACGTAGCTTGACCGTTAATGTCGTCAATAACTCCGAAAAAAATCAGTGACAATGTTTATCGTATAGAAGCTGATTCGAGCAGGGGCATGAAAGTACCTGTCACTATCTATGCAGATGAGGGACTAATATCAAAAATGATGACTGACAGAACACTGTCTCAGGCCATGAATGTTGCAACATTGCCTGGTATTCAAAACAGCGCCATAGTATTGCCTGATGGGCATGAGGGTTATGGATTTCCAGTTGGCGGGGTTGCCGCTATGGATGCACAAGAAGGTATGATTAGTCCTGGCGGGGTTGGCTATGATATCAATTGCGGTGTTAGATTATTGCGTATGAATTTATCAGAAAAACAAGTTAGACCAAAACTCAAAGAACTTGTAACTGATCTGTTCCACTCCATTCCCTCTGGAGTTGGCTCAGAAGGTGCAGTCAAGCTAAACTATTCGCAGCTCGATGAGGTGCTTGTACGTGGCGTTAATTGGGCAATTGATAATGGGTATGGAACAAATGATGATGCGGATGTCTGTGAAGAAAACGGTCAAATCAAAAATGCAGATCCAAACAAAGTCTCAAACACTGCTAGAAAGAGGGGCGCTCCACAACTTGGAAGCCTAGGTTCGGGAAATCACTTTCTTGAAGTGCAAAGAATCGACAAAGTCTATGATGAGGAGGCAGCCAAAAGAATGGGAATTCAAGAAGGAAACATTACAGTTCTGATTCACTGTGGTTCAAGAGGATTTGGCCACCAAATATGCTCTGATTATTTGCGTGTATCAGAACAGGCATTACGAAAATACAATATCAATTTACCAGATAGGGAGCTTGCATGCGTTCCAAATACATCTGAAGAAGGTGAATCATATAGAAAAGCAATGTTTGCAGCACTTAACTTTGCATGGAGCAATAGGCAAATGCTGACACATTGGACCCGAAAATCTTTTGAGCGTGTCTTTAAAAGTTCTGAATCGGATCTTGATATGAAACTCGTTTATGATGTGGCGCATAATATTGCCAAAGTTGAAAAACACAAAATTGACGGAAAAGAAAAATCAGTTGTGGTTCACCGTAAGGGAGCAACAAGGGCATTTCCTGCAAATCGTGAAGAAATACCCCTAAAATACAGAGACTTGGGTCAGCCCGTTTTGATTCCAGGTTCAATGGGAACCGGCAGCTGGATTTTACTTGGAAAACCCAACTCGATGAATCTGAGCTTTGGCTCTACTGCGCATGGTGCTGGTAGGATGATGTCTCGCTCCAAAGCCAGGCGAGATTTCACAGAGGAACAGGTAAAAAAATCACTAAGTGATAAAGGAATTTTCATAAAATCATTGACTAGGGATGGAGTCGTCGAGGAAACACCAG
>DAMC01000015.1 GCA_002499525.1 Nitrosopumilales archaeon UBA218 | reverse complement strand
CAAGAACCATCTTGGTAGTTAGGTGCTCAGCGTTCCCTTTAGATTCAATACGTATGGAATATCTTTTTTTGTAAAATACATGCTCTGGCCCGACATCAAAACATTTTGCCTGTCATTGGTAGTATCTAAAAGATTTTTTTCCAATTTACCTTGGATTTGATATTGTCCTTTTTGCGATACAAGTCCAATTGTAATTTCTTTGCCAGAGATTTTGATTCCAGTGTTGTGCAAAGACAGTCCAGAACCATCAAGGAAGAATCGAATATCCAACACCTTGAATTCAGAAAGATTTGTCCCCTTGACAGGATTCATCAAAATTATCATGTTGGTCTTTTTGCCGACGCCCGATGAGCTTATTCGTGCCTCCCCGCTCAGATCAAGACGGAATTGTCTTGATTCCAGTTCCGACAAGCGTGATTTGGTCACCTTTTGTGCCGGCACAGGCAGGTTTTGCTTTGTAAGACTAGTGCTTGGAACAGTTGGGTTTGAAGCAGGTATTTTGACCTCAGTGGCAGCATCCACGTTCTCTAAAATTTCAAGAGGTTTTGAAGTCTCGGCATAGATTGTACTATCAATTTGTGTTTTGCCAGAAAAGAGTTTTTGATCAAGGTCCAAAAGTAAAAACGCAGTCACTAGTGCAAATGCAATGCAGCACCCAGAGATCAGATGCGTGTTAAATGAACTTCCCAATCAAATCACGAAATTAAAAATCGCTTTAAAAGACAGACGTAGAAATCATCAGTGCACAAATTAGCACTAGAGCAAAAGTGATTGTACAATCACCCATCCTTTAAATTTGAAACTGATTGGGTATTGCCTATTGCAAGTACAAACACAATACAAACTAGCATCAGAGTTTGAGCCAACAGGTGATCAACCACAAGCAATTGAAAAGCTGGTCGACGGCGTTAAAGAAAAAAAGGTCCAGACACTTCTTGGCGTAACTGGTTCTGGTAAAACATTTACCGTTGCAAATGTGATCGCCAGGACTGGCAAAAACACGTTAGTCATATCACACAACAAGACACTTGCAGCCCAGCTGTATTCAGAGCTAAAACAGTTCTTTCCAAAAAATAATGTCGGGTATTTTGTTTCATACTACGACTATTACCAGCCGGAAAGCTACATTGTGCAGACAGATACTTACATCGAAAAGGACACACAGATTAATGAAAAAATAGAAAAATTGAGATTGGAGGCAACTGCCATGATTTTGTCTGGCGAGCCAACAATCATTGTTGCAACTGTGTCATGCATTTACTCGCTAGGAAATCCAAAGGACTGGGAAGACATGTCAACTGTAATCCAGACAGGCTCGCAGATTAGCAGGTCTGAGCTCATAAAACGCCTCATTAACGCACGATATGAGCGCAATGACGTGACCATTGCCCCTGGAGACTTTAGGGTCAAAGGGGACACCATAGATGTAATTCCGGCATATTCGCAGAATGTGATTCGAATTTCCATGTTTGGTGACGAGGTTGAAAAAATATCTGTCTTGGATAATGTATCGCTAAAAGAAATACACAAGCTAAATTCGATTAAAATATTTCCAGCAAAACACTATCTGATTGCCAACGATGTTCGTTCACGTGCAGTAAAATCAATTCGTGATGAGCTAAAGACAAGATTGCCCCAGCTAAACGAGCTGGAAAAACAAAGGTTGGAGATGCGAACCAAGTTTGACTTGGAAATGATAGAGGAGTTGGGATATTGCTCTGGCATTGAAAATTATTCTCGCCATTTTGATGGAAGAAAACCTGGCGAGCAGGCTTTTTGTTTGCTTGATTTTTTTGGTGAGGACTTTTTGCTTGTAATTGACGAGTCACATGTCACGATTCCGCAACTCCATGGAATGTATGGTGGAGATTATACTAGAAAAAAATCCCTAATTGATTATGGTTTTAGACTGCCAAGTGCATTTGATAATCGCCCGCTAAAGTTCGAAGAGTTTGAAAAATATATCAAAAATACAATTTTCGTTTCTGCAACTCCTTCAACTTATGAAAAAGAATTGTCATTTCAAATTGTAGAACAATTAGTTCGTCCCACAGGACTCATAGACCCGCAAGTTGAGATTCGCCCAACAAAAAACCAGATGGATGATTTAATTGTGGAGATAAAAAAACGCACAGAAAAAAGCCAACGAGTCCTTGTCACCACACTTACAAAAAGAATGGCAGAAGATTTGGCCGAATATCTGGCAAAAAAAGAGGTTCGTGTGAGATACCTGCACTCTGAAATCGAGGGCCTGCAGAGAACTGAGTTAATCAGGCAGCTGAGGCTGGGCGATTTTGATGTCCTAGTAGGTATCAACTTGCTCAGGGAGGGACTTGACATTCCCGAAGTAGCCCTAGTTGCAATACTTGATGCAGACAAGGAGGGATTTTTGCGAAACTATACGAGTCTTATTCAGACATTTGGGCGTGCTGCTAGAAACGTGGACGGTTCGGTTATTTTGTATGCAGATACTACTACCAAGTCCATAAAGCAGGCAATAGAAGAGACTGCCAGAAGACGTGCAAAACAGATTGAATACAACAAACTGCACGATATTACCCCCAAGACAATCATCAAGTCTATTCCTGATCAGGTGGCAACTCTGGATGATCTCAAAAACAAGACCCAGCATGACCTGTCACGTGAAATAATAGAAATAGAGACCCAGATGAAAAAATATGCAGAGGAATTGGACTTTGAGAATGCTATTGCCTGCAGAGACAGATTGAGGCGAATTCAAGTGGAGCTAGAAAAGAAAAATGCACGATAAGCTAAAGATTCGTGGTGCACGACATCACAATCTCAAAAACGTAAACTTGGATATCCCAAAAAACAAGCTCGTAGTTATTTCAGGGCTTTCCGGCTCGGGCAAGTCAACACTTGCTTTTGACACAATTTATGCCGAGGGTCAGCGAAGATATGTAGAATCACTTTCTGCCTATGCCAGACAATTTCTTGAAATGATGGACAAGCCAGACGTTGATTCCATTGAAGGGCTGTCACCTGCAATATCTATTCAGCAAAAGACTACTTCAAAAAATCCACGCTCTACGGTAGGAACAACTACTGAAATCTATGATTACATGAGATTGCTTTATGCAAGAATTGGAATTCCTCATTGCGTCAAGTGTGGAAGAAAAATCTCAAACCAGTCAGTAGAATCAATTTGTGAGTCGGTGTTCAAGGATTTTGATGAAAAACAGATTTTGATTTTAGCCCCGCTAATTCAGAGAAAAAAAGGAACGTATGAAAAATTATTCGAACAGATGAAAAAGGACGGATATTCCAGAGCAAGAGTAGACGGCCAGATTATTGTACTAGAAGACGAGATACCTTCGCTGGACAGGCAAAAATGGCACAATATCGAAATTGTTGTAGACAGGCTCAAGGCATCCAAGGCTGAAAAAAGCAGGCTCTTTGAGGCAATCCAGACAGGACTCAAGGCCGCAAAAGGCTCTGTACTGGTATCTTCCGACAAGGATGAAAAGATTTTTTCCCAAAACAATGCCTGCCCGTATTGCGGACTGACTGTTGGAGAAATAGAGCCAAGGACGTTTTCTTTCAACTCCCCGTTTGGCTCGTGCAAGGCATGCCACGGTCTTGGTGTGAAAATGGAGTTCGATGAGGATTTGGTAATACCTGACAAGACCAAATCAATTCTTGACGGCGCCATAGTTCCATGGAGTGGACGCTTTTCGGCATTTAGAAGACAAGAGCTTCGCTCAGTAGGCAAAAAGTTTGGCTTTGATCTAATGACGCCAATTAACAAGATGAAGCCAGAGCACCTACGAGTTATT
>DAMC01000060.1:26671-31954 GCA_002499525.1 Nitrosopumilales archaeon UBA218 | reverse complement strand
ACTGAAATTTTGAAATGGTATAATCCTGACTCAAGTAAGACCGGCGCCTTGACGTCAATTTTATCTCCAAATGCAGTCCATGTGTTTGGAAGTTGTTCTAATTGATCTCCGAACACTACAACTTGGTTTACATCAACTTTGGTTGGTTTGATCTTCAGAACCAGATCACCAGAGTGTGTATGAAAGCTGCTTCTCAACAAGAGTTTGTCATCCTTCCAAGTTTCAACTGCAAATGTAGTATGTTTGATTGGATCCTGGGTTTTTGAATCAAAGAGTTTTAGCTCTAGAAATGTATCTCCGATAGTATCTTTGGTCAGAATTGGAGGATTAATTTTGATAAACAGCGCTGCTTGTCTATTTCCAAAAGTTGCTGGCGGGAGATTTTCCTGGGTGAGGCCATCACCATGTGCTACAGGCAGAAATGAAAAAGGAGCAAACAATACAAAGACAAAAACTGGAACAACAAATCTAAGAGAGTTCAACAGACTGGAGGCCCTTTAGAACATATTTAACTTTTAAGAAGTTTTGCGACTGGAAACTAGCTTGCCATTCTAGGTTGGACTACATGTAGAGATACTGCATGATCATCTAACATGGTACTAACGCTAATTGATGTGTCCTTGATTCTCAATACAATTTTGTCTAGGTCATTTTTGTCAAGAGAGTATTTCGTAGCAATAAAAGACCTGACTGTCTCTTGGACATCCAACACGTCGTTTAGCTTTATTGGAACATTCACATCCAAAAGTTTTCTAAAAGACTCTTTTGGGATTTTGTGATTTCCGTCCTGAATTATGTAAAAGGAGATTTTTTCTACGGCTATTTCATGTGGTAGTGTCTCCAGTGCGTTTGCAGAATAAAACACATGGACGTCCAAAATCTTGCTTGCATCTTGGGATAAATCCGGTATTACCTGCTCGTTATCAAATCCTTTAAGAGAAGAAACAGGTACTTTGATTAACACAAATCCTTCTAACATCTCTTTTGTGTCAATTCCAAATACACCCTTTATGTCACGGCAGCTTATTCCAGTAGAGTTTTCGGGCTCCAAGTTTTTGAGAATTGCATTGGATGTAGGACCATCATTGATAACTGCGGACCATACAATATTGACTTTGTAACCCTTGTTGTTTAGAATATCAATAGACGTCTCATAATGTCCAGGTCGGAGCGGACCGTCACTGTCCATAATAGAGCCGCAAACAAATTTTGCAGTATATACAATGTCTTGAACCGGTTTGACACTTTGCGCGTTCACTATTCCAATGGAGCCAACTGCCAACAGTACCAAAATACCAAAAATTCCGAGTCGATCCAATTCAAAATATTCTAATCTGAAATTCCATTATAATGTTGGGGTACTCTAGTTAAGCAAATTATAATACACACAACTCGAATTGTAGCGTATGAGATTTTTGATTGCATTATTATTGATGATTAGTTTTGTAGTGCCAATATTTGCAGAATCACAGCAGCTTTCAACTGACAAAGGAACTTTGAATATCAAAATAGAAACAGACCCGGAAAATCCAATTGCTAACGAGCAAACCAAAATTAAGATCAGTTTCATTAATCCAAAAACAAACTCGATACAAGAGCATGTGGACTATAAAGTGGAGGCAACAAACGCTCAAAAAGTAATTTTTGGTCCAATACCTCTTACCCACACGGCTATTGGCACTGGCACAATACCAATGAATCTGCAAGACGGTGAGAATAAGATCAAAATTGATGTGGAAGGAATAGTTTTCAATCCAATTCCTCCAGAGTCAGCAACATTTTCCGTCTTTGTCAAAGGAGCTTCTGCAGATACATCATCTGCTAAACCAAAGTCTGGTTGTCTGATTGCTACAGCAGCACTCGGTACAGAACTGGCACCTCAAGTACAGATGCTCAGAGAAATAAGAGACAATGTTTTGTTCAAGACAAATTCAGGAACTGCTTTCATGACAGGCTTTGATCAGTTTTACTATACATTCAGTCCGACCATAGCGGACTGGGAGAGACAGAATCCGTTGTTAAAGGAAACCGTCAGGGTGGCAATTACTCCAATGCTTTCTACTCTATCCATTATGCAAAATGTTCATGCGAATTCAGAATCTCAGGTTCTAGGATACGGAATTGGGATCATTGCTTTGAATGCAGGAATTTACTTTGTATTGCCTGCAATTATTATTGCGAGATTTCGTAGGTAATAATTACAACAGGCTTTTTATTTGGCTGAGACTATAACCGGCCAATGAAGAATATATTGTTAGGCACCATTTTGGCAATATTTGCAGCTATGGTGGCAGCATCTCCTGCGTTTGCAGATCATCAAACTGCAAATGTCAGCATATCGGCAGGTGCGTCATCTCCTGGTTGTGAATCAAAAAATGAATGCTATGTTCCATCTACCATAACAATCGATACGGGTAGCGAGGTAAACTGGTCCAATGAAGACACTGCATCACACACTGTAACAAGTGGCGACCCGCAGAACGGTCCTGATGGAAACTTTAACAGCGATCTGTTCTTGGCAGGAAAAACCTTTTCACACAAATTTGAAGAGGCTGGCACGTTCCAGTATTTTTGTCAAGTACATCCATGGATGCAAGGAGCGGTGATTGTTCAAGAAGCTCACGCTCAGAGCAGTACTGGAGACATGCATGAACATGGCGCAATGGTAATGTCGCAAGACGGTTCCATAGCAGTCCACGTTGATTCAAATAAACCAAAAAAGGATTCTCAGGCTGAACTCTCAGTAGAGTTTACTGATTCCGACGGCAATCCAGCAATGCATGTTAACTTTGAGATAACTGCCATGCAAGACGGCAATCAGGTTCTATCAGAACTAGGACAGCATGCACATAGCGGAGTCACAGAGTTTACGACATCGACTCTAGGTTCAGACAGTCCGTTGGACGTCCAAGTCAAAATTCTAGGACTGGGATTACCAACTGATGATCCAGCAACATGGACAGGCCCAAAGGGTGAAACAGTTACTGCAAAAGTAGTTCCGGAGTTCGGTCCTCTTGCAAGCATAATTCTTGCGACTTCCATAATTGGCATAGTTGCAATCAGTGCAAGAACTAGATTGATTCCAAAACTATAGTTTCTTTATTTTCTTTTTACTAAACTAATTACTGCAAGTATAATGCCTGCAGCACCAATACCCATTGCAAATATTGCATAGTCATATGATTTTCCTGAAGTGCGACCAGTCTGTCCACCATCACTAAGCTGTGAAACGTCTTGTTGTAATTGTCCCAAAGTGTTCTTTATTTTTGCAATGTCTGACGAACCAGTAGTATCTGTTGGTGGAAATGCTATTTCGTTGATATTGGCAACGTCTTCGATTTCAACTTGCTTGTTTACTTTGACTCCCTCAAGTGTTCCAGTCAGTTCTATGGTAAGACTACCGATTTGTGTTGGTATGATTTTTGCATAATATTGTCCGGTTTTCTCACCAGATAGAATGTCAAGTTGCTTTGATACGCTGCCTGACTTGATAGTGGCAGTTAGATCCTTGAAGGCATTGACAACTCCGGAGCTGACGCCTTTACCTTCATCAGTTGTAAATTCAAATGTTATAGAATTTTGTTGTCCTACTAGAGGTGGCTCTTCCTTCCAGCCAATTTCGATATTATACTTGTCAACTGTCATGGACTCGTGTGCAAATACTGGAGTGATTCCGGTAAAAAGCAAAGTCATGCAAACCATGACAACTAGTATCTTCACAGATGTGCATACCAAGGTTCAAGTTATTTACTTTTTGAAAGTGGTAGAAACATCAAACAGATAGATTGTTTAAATTAGCAAAATGACCACTCTTGTTTGATTGAAAAAAATTCTTCCTGTTCTAGTGTTGTTGTTTGCATTTACAGTACCACTTGCGTATGCACATCCTTTGATAATAGACTCTAATCCAAAAGCATCAACTAATGTAGGAGCTGGTATAACCCAGATAACAATTCATTATTCAGAACCAGTAGACTTGAGGTTTAGCGACATCAAAGTCATTGATAGTTCTGGAAAGCAAATAGACAACAAGGATACAAATTATTTGCAAGGCGACGAAAAAGCCCTTGTAGTAACGACAGCACCACTTCAAAATGGAATTTACACGGTAACTACCAAAGTTTTGTCAAAAATTGATGGACATTTGCCGGAGTATGCATTTGTCTTTGGTGTTGGAAATGTGGAATTGCCAGCTCAGCCAAAACAAACCCTACAACAAGAAATTTACTTTCCAGAAGCAGCTGCAAGATTTCCAGGATTGGTTGGCCAAGTAATTGTACTTGGCGCGGCAGTTGCAATATTGCTTGTTTGGAGAGGTGCAAGAAACCGAAAATGGTTCAAAGAAAACGCGGAATTTCAAAAGTTCTTTCACAGTAAATTTTCTACATTAACTGGAATTGGACTGTTTGCAGTATTTGCGTCGAATATTATGATGCTAATAGTTCAGACAGTTCGCCTAAAGGCATCAGCCTCTGATGTGCTCAACACTGCGTTTGGTACGGTTTGGGAAATACGAATGGGCATAACAGTGATTTTGTTAGCAGTCTGGTTTTTGCTTGAAAACAAAACTGCAGGTTCAACTAGAAAACAATTTTTGGTTCTTGGGCTTTCACTGGCACTGATCGGTACTACTACTGCTATAGGCCACGGTGCTGCAAGCGAACAATTCTCTGCAGTAGTAATTGATTATGCCCACAACCTAATTGCGTCAATTTGGATTGGCGGTGTGATATTTTTTGGATACATATTGCTTCCATCTTTTACAAAACTAGAAGACTCGAAAAAAGAGCTTGCCAGTCTATTGATGATACCAAGATTTTCATCAGTAATTCTTGTTGCTTTAGGAATTGTAATCATTACAGGTCCTACTTTACTTTGGCTCATCGACGATGATGTAGTGCAGCTAAGCCAATCTTACTATGGTTGGTTAATCATTGGCAAAATAGCAATTGGTTCTGCAATGGTTGCATTAGGTGGATACAACCAATTTAAAATTCAAAAACCTGCTCAAAGCTCACTTGATTCAGGCATCAAAGTCTATGAAAAACTCAGAAAATCCCTGAGAACAGAAGCTATGCTTGGTATTGCTTTGCTTGGATTGGTTGCACTCTTGACAAATTCTTCACTACCAGCAAGCCAAGCGGAACAAACTCAATTGCAGATTCCAGACGGATTCAAGACATTTGTTTATTCAGAAAATCTCAAGTTCACCCTTGATGTAAACCCCTTAAAGAAAGGCACCAATACAATTTCTGTTTCTGTTTTTGATCTTGACGGCAACAC
>DAMC01000060.1:11750-26339 GCA_002499525.1 Nitrosopumilales archaeon UBA218 | reverse complement strand
TTGACCAAAAAGGAAGACAGGTATGAGGGTACAGCCACGATTGGATTTTCAGGCAAGTGGGAAATTGAGTTAAACGCAATTAGAAAAGACAATCCAAACGAGAGTGTAACTCTATCTGTTCTAGTAAAACCCAGATTATCAGAATTAAAAACAGACATTACCGAATACACTTTGCCAGAAAAAGCCGCCCCCCTATACCCAGTCTATGATGGTAATGATACAATATGGATAAGTGATTCTTCACAGGCAAGGCTGTGGAAATTTTCAATATCTCAAAAACAATTCACCCAATACAAATTTGATGGAAAGACAACAGTGTTTTTGAAATTGGATGGAAACAAAATATGGTTCACCGATACTCCAGAGGGAAAAATTGGTTATTTTGACATCCAATCAGAAAAGTTCAACGTTATTGATCTTCCCCTCAAGTCAATTCCCATTTCACTTGAAAAAGACAATGCCGGAAATGTGTGGGTTGCACTGGTGGACCAACACATGTTGCTAAAATATGATCCAATCTCCAAACAATTCCAACAGTTCAAAACACCTACAAATCCTTCCGGCCCCCTAGCTTTGACAAAAGATCAAAATGGAATGATCTGGTTTGCAGAATCTCAGGGAGGTAGAATAGGAGTCATTCAGCCAGATTCTGGAAAAATACAAGAGTTTGCACCCAAAGAATTGCTAAAAGAGCCATTCTTTTTGTCGTTTGATAAAGACGGTAGCATTTTGATATCAGAACATGCAGCATTACGAATCATCAGATATGATCCATATCTGAATACATTCAGTCCCGTTGTTAGTTTGGCCGATCCCACTGCTCTGCCATTTGCAATTGCTGCAGACAAGTTTGGAAATGTGTGGGTTGCACAACATACTGCTGACAAGTTGGGCATTTTTGATCCTCAGAAAAGAGAATTTGACGAATTGATAATTCCTTCCCAGACTTCGTTTACTCAATTTCTCTTAAACGATAACAGTGGTGATATTTGGTTTGTCGAACAACGCGCAAACAAGTTAGGTCATGTCTCCATATCAGAAGCCCAGCAGATCACTACAGTGCCAGTATCCAAGGGATTTGAAATTAGATATTCCGAGATGATTACGCCCATTGTTGCTGCAGGAATAATTGCGACATCTTTATTTTTCGTAAAAAGTGTTAATGACAGACGAAAAATAGAACAAATGATAGACTAGCTAGTTTTTAATTAGTTCGCAAAAAAATTGGCATTACTTAAGAAAAAATCCAAGAATAATTTTTTGCTATACTGCTCTTTGTATTGGCATTGATTTGCCGATTATTCCAAAATATTTTGCTGCCAGTGCCCCTACCAGAATAGCTACAGAGATCATCACGATGATTCCAGATGGTGCTAAATCAAAATAATAAGAAAGGATTATTCCAAATATTACAGAAAAGACTGAAATCGAAATTGATGCCGTAACGGTTTGCTTGAATCCCTTTCCAAACAACATACTAGTAATGTTTGGCAGAACAATTAATGCAGAAATGAGCAAGATGCCAACTAATCTCATAGATGTAATCACTGTAATGCCTGCAATTGCAACAAAGACATAGTTGAGCCTGTCAACATTTAATCCGCTAACCCTTGCTTGTTCCTCATCAAATGTAAAGTGAAGCAACTGTTTTCGCAGCATCACCAGCGAGATTGTCAGACCTGCGCTGATAATTAGAACAAGTATTGTGTCAGTGTTGCTAATCAAGAGAATGCTTCCAAACAAAAAGCTAAACAGATCAATGGAGAATCCTCCAGTTGCAGAAATTAACAAAACTCCCATTCCAAATCCCGATACCAAGAGAACTGCGATTGCCGCATCGCCTGATATTTTGGTGCTTTTTCTAAGCTTGGTCATGCCAAGTGCGCCAAGTATGGATACTGCATATGCAGTCCACAGAGGATAGATTCCGGTGAACAGTCCGACGGATATTCCACCAAAGGCCATATGTGATAATGCATCTCCAAAGAGTGATTGTCTCCTCAAGACAAGAAAAGTTCCCATCAATGAGCAGATTATTGCTATTGCAGCACCTGCAATCAGTCCCCTTTGCATGAATGCATAGCCGAGAAACTCTGGAATCATTTCAATGGTGGTGCATATGCATCTGCATTGCTGATTCAGTATAGGTTTTGAGCAAGTCTTCGTTTGAGAAAAATTCCTCTTTTTGGCCGTGGAAAAACATTTTGCGATTCATGCAAGCTACTCTGTTTGCAAGTTTTGCTATTGCCTCAAGATCATGTGACGACCAAACCATTGTGATTTTATTTTCGTCGTTGATTTTTTTGATTATATTATAGAATTTAGTCTGAGTTTCAACGTCAACTCCAGTCACCGGCTCGTCCAGTATTAACAGAATGGGATCCTTTACTAGTGCTTTTGCGATGAAAACTCTTTGTAGCTGTCCACCGGATAGCTGTCCTATTCTTGCGTCCTTGAGAGATTCAAGGTTGACTGCTTTGAGAGCTTCGAGAATCTTGTCGCTGTTTTTGTTTATTTTTTTGTAAACGCGGTTCCAGTTAAAGCCAGATTTTTGCAATATGGTTTGACTTTTTTCAAGAATTTTCTCAGGCAATAGTCCCATTGCAACTACTTCAGATACAGTGGCCGGAAAGTTTTGCTCAAAATTCACTTTTTGTGAGACATAGCCTATGAGTGGAAGTAATGCGTGGTATTTTTTGCCCTCAAGGCCGAACATCCTAATTGTTCCAGTATAGTTCTGCATTCCCAGAATAGCCCTGAAAAGTGTGGTTTTGCCTGCACCGTTTGGTCCGACTATTCCCAAAAGATCCCCTTCATTAACATCAAAGTTGACCTTGTCTATTGCCAGATTTCCATTATACGATATTGAAACGTCAGATACTTCGAGGGCTTTCATGTGCACTCTAGAGCCTCCTTGAGACTAGCCAGATTTTCTTGCATCTTATCAAAATAAGATGTGTTTTTTGCTTGTTCAGATTTTGATATTCCTTCCAGTGGACTGAGTGTGAGAATTTTGGTTCCTGTTTCTTCGGCCAAAACCTCGGCAAGTTTTGGATCAATCAATTCTTCGGCAAATATTACTTTGATTTGCTCTGTTTTGATATAGTTAATCAGATTTTTGAGATCATTTGCAGTTATTTCTGATTCTGGTGCAATTCCTGAAAGCGAATTAATTTTGATTCCATATCTTTTACCAAAATATGCAAATGCATTATGGAATGTCACGATTTTATCTTTTTTACAATTTGATAGCTCAGATTTTATTTTTGAATCAAGTTCATCGAGTTTTTGCAAATAGTTGTTTGTGTTATTCTCATAATAGTTTGCATTGGCAGGATCGGCTTTTTGCATTGCGTTTTTTATTACATTTACTTCAGATTTGGCAAAAACAGGATCAAGCCAGACGTGCGGATCTGCTTTGGAAGATTCATCAATTTTGATTTGACTTGATGCTTGAACAAACATGATGTGTGAATATTCTTGAGAGTCAACGAGTTTGTTTACAAACGGTTCCATACCAACACCATTGTATACAAAAAGATTTGATTTTGTTAGGGCAATTAGATTTCCTGCTGTCGGCTCCCAATCATGCGGTTCAACACCAAATGGAGTAAAGACAGAGATTTCTGCACGAGTGCCGCCGATATTTTTTGAGAATTCGTATAACGGATAAAATGAAGTAATTACCTTGATTTTGTTTGTATTCGAGTCAGTTTGGGCCTGAGTCGGTGTAATTTGCCTGGACACAAGTGCAAATCCACACAGTATGGTGGCTGCAACCAAACCCACAATTATCGATCGTCTCATGAACGCTGCCGGCTACAAATTATTAATAAATCTATAAAAAGTTAATAACATTAAGGTGTATGTTTATAAAAAATTTAATAATTGATTTGTCATGCCCATTGTTTCAATTTCGTTATCTGATGAGCTTCTAGTAGAGCTGGACAAGCTGCAAAAATCCATGGGTTTTGCAGGCAGGTCAGAGGCAATCAGGGCTGGGATTCGAAGTTTTGTATCAGAGGAAAAACAAAAAACGCAGGTTGCTGGTGATTTGCATGCAATTTTGCTTGTTGTTCACAATGACGAATTTGACGATATAATTTCTGGAATAAAACACAATTTTGAGGACCTCATAATTACTCATTTGCACAGTAAAATACACGGCAACAAGTGCATGGAGTTGTTCATGCTAGATGGAGAAGCAGAAAAGATCAACGAAATAACCAAGAATTTCAAGATAAACAAGAAAATGGACAATGTCAAGCTAGTAACACTATGAACAAGCTAGTTTTGTTAGTTGTATTGTTTGCTCTATTTCCATTAAGTTATGCAAGTGGCCTTGGCTTGGGTTCAGAAACAACAAAGCTAAACATCGGAGATAAAAAAATAGGAGTCACCACTCAGATAACTCCTACAGAGTTTTCAGAAGAGTCACAAAAAAAGATAATATTTACTGTAACAGATACGATTGAATCCAAAAACATTGATGCCGTATTGTTTGTTACAATGTATCACGATGGAAACCAAGTTTTCAAGGATAACTTTGTCACCGACAATGGTATTGTTCAGATTAACGTAAAACCCACCAAAGATTCAGAAGTAAAAATTTCAGGCACGCGTGACAAGAACACCCAGTATTGGATCTCAAAACCCGAAATGCCGCTGACTATATCTGGTCCAGTTATCAATTCAGGTGGCCTGTACAGATTTGATGTACAAATTAAGGAGCTAGATTCGACTGCACTACAAAACCAGGTTTTTTCCTCATACATATCCGTAGTTACGAATTACACATATGAAAAGCAGGACAAGGCTGGCAAAAGCATTCCATTTGAGATCAAATCATATTATGAAAAGATTTCATCTTTTGAGTATTCCCCTCAAACAAATTCCGTATCATTTGAAATGCCGTTTGATTGGAGCGAACAAAACATTTCACACATAGATGTTGTCCATGAAGAGTTGCATTTTCCAAAAGAGTTTGCAGATTTTATGGTTCCCAGTTATTCAGGAACAGTAAACGGAGTATCTCTTTTCAAATCAGCAGTCACAATTGATGATTATTCAATTGAACAGCAAAGAATAGTCCACTTGGTTTTGTCCCAAGATACAATACGATATCTCAGACAAGCACAAAAAAGTGCCGGAACAGATAATCCACAAAATATGCACTTTACCCTGGAGGTAGGCAACAACCTAGTCTTTCCTGTTATTGCACAGACTAAAGACGGCGCCATACAAGTAGACTTGTCATGGGACCCAAAAACAATAGAGCCGGGCAAGAACGCCAAATTCATCTTTACATTCAGGGATGCCAAGACAGGGGACCTTTTGCGAGATACCTCTTATGATTTTGTTATAATTCAGAACGGAAATGAGATCTACAAAAAATCCAGCAACGCCAAGATAGGGGGAGATTATGTCGACTATACATTTACAGATTCTCAAAAAGGTCCAACAACAATTCAATTCAAAAATTTGCGCGGGACTGGTCAACAGACTCAGATCAGTCTTGTAGTTGCACCAGAGTTTGGGACGCTAACAATGTTGATTTTGGTTCTAGCCATTACAACAGGTATGATTGCCTCAAGGCAGAAATTTTTTAGGTAAAGTTTTTTCTAAAATACCTAAAATCCATTTTCGTTGAGAACCAGACCAAGTAGTGATGCCCTAGTAAATTTACCATATTCAGCTTGCTTGAAGTATTTTGCTTGGCTAGTTCCGTCAACATCCGTAGAGATTTCATCAACTCTTGGAAGAGGGTGCAAGATTATTGCATTCTCTTTCATTTTGTTTACAACGTCTAGTCCTATTTTGTAGCTGCCTCGCACCTTTTGATATTCTTCCTCGTCTGGAAATCTTTCCTTCTGGATTCTGGTGACATAGATTACATCTAGCTCATCGATAAACTCGTCAAGATTGGTAGATTCTTTGAGTGAGATCTTTTTTTGAATTTCATAAATGGAGTCCGACCTAATTTTAAGCGACTCTGGCGCAATCAGTCTGATATCCACATCATAGTTTGATAAAGCATACAAAAGCGAATAGACAGTTCTGCCATATTTTAGGTCGCCAATTATGCCGATTTTGAGGCCGTCGATTTTGTTTTTCTCTTTTTTTATTGTGTAAAGATCCTGGATTGCTTGAGTTGGGTGTTCCTCTGTTCCACTTCCCGCGTTCAAAACTGGCTTGTCTGAAATTTCTGATGCGAATCTGCTTGAACCATCAAGTGGGTGTCGCAAGGCCAACACATCAGAGTAAATTGAAATCATTCGTATTGTATCAGCGAGGCTTTCTCCTTTTTTGGTAGATGATGATGCAATGTCGGCAATGCCAAGTGATGTTCCACCGATTAGCGCCATTGCGGCCTGAAAGCTAAGTCTTGTTCTTGTGCTTGGTTCAAAGAAAAGATAACCCAGTGTCTTGCCTCTGGCAATCTCTCTTCTTTGGCTTGGTTCCATTTTGATGATTTTATCCGTGGCCGCAAAAACTGCCTCAAACTTGTCTTTATCAAAATCCCGTACAGATATGATGTCTTTTTGATAAAAGTCGTTCATATCTTTCAATGATATATACCGGTTACTATACAAGTATTCTGATGCAGGAATCCAACCTAATAGTTCGCAGAATAAAGGACGGAACTGTAATTGATCACATAGAGGGGGGCAAAGGCCTCAAGGTCCTAGAAGCCATAGGCATATCTGGCCAAGAGGGTGATGTTATCACCATTGCCCTAAATGTCCCTAGCGGCAAGTTCAGCAAAAAAGACATAATCAAAGTTGAAAATCGATACCTTCAGGACTCGGACACTAACAAGCTAGCTGTCATATCTCCCAAAGCAACTATCAACATAATCAAGGACTACAAACTAGTCGAGAAGCGACGTGTCTCACTACCAAACAAGATTCAAAAGATTTTTCGCTGCTCAAATCCAGACTGCATCACAAACAGCAAGGAAGACATCGAGTCAGTTATGGAAGTAATAGACAAGAACGGCCTTGTACTCAAGTGCAAGTATTGCGCCAGAATATTGGATGTAAACAAGCTAAAATATTATTAAAATTAAAAAGAGTTTTTTTGGGATTATTGACCCAAGATGATGAACATCATGACGATTCCGTAGATTGCGATTGACTCGACCATACCTACGAAGATGAATACTTTTGACTGTAATGCCGGATTCTCGCTAATTACAGCTAGACCTGCAGAACCTACATAACCTAATCCAATTCCTGCGCCAAATGCTGCAAGACCAAATGCTAGACCTGCACCGAGAATTTTCAAAGAACCAGAATCACCAGATGGTGCTGCTCCTTCTGCAAAAGCCATTTCGGTCGTTGCTGAAAGTGACACTACTGTTGCCAAAAGCAATAGCATAACGGGTTTCATTTTCAATTTTTTTCTAGGACTCCATTATTTAAATCATGATGTGGATTTGGAAATTTTGTCCAAAGAATTTGATTTGAATTTTTTCAGATCTGCCCTTATAGATTCAACATGAGTATCATGTTCTGATTCTAATGCGCTACTGGCTTGTTCCAATAATCTCTTGATTTCTTGTTTTGCCATTTTACTTCTTCTTCTCCATTACGGCCTTGACTTTTTTTAGTCTTGCGAATTCTTCACGCTCTCTTTCCTCTAGTGTTGCCAGAATGAACTTGATTCGCACCTTGTATTGCGGAATAATGACATTTTCAAGTGCATTTAGCAGTTTTTGGGTTTTTTCCAGCGCTTTTGCTAGTGCAAAAATAGAGTTCTCGTATTCAGCTGCTTTGCAAATTTTTGGCAACAAAACTTTGATCTGTTTTGCTGCTCTATCTATTGAAGAGTTGGTATCTGCAAAACCATAAGGCATTGATTTAGTGTCTTTTTCTGTGACGTTCAAGGTTGGAATGGTAACATCGACTACACGCTTTACCTTGGTATCGACTTCCATTACCGCAGGTGTAGATTGTGCAACAGAGTCAACTGTTGCAGTTCCCAGTGATAGATATGCGTCGTTTACTGATTTGTATACGTCCTGCAGTGGTTCCCAAATTCCACCTCGAGCCTTGTTTGCCTCGGTGATCATTTCTTCAATGTTTTTTAGCAAAACTTTACGTTTGTCGTCAAGGATTTTTTGAACCATTGATGCGACTTGGCTGGAACGTTTGTACTTGAGCAACTCGATTTTGGTTGCTGCAACGTTTTGTCCAAACGACATTTAGTTATCGTTCCTGGTAGTATTGGTCGATAAATTTGTCTTTAACTTTAGTTAGTTCGTTCTTTGGTAATAATGATACGACTTTCCACTGTAGTCCGAGTGTTTCATCAATAGTTCTGTTCTCATCAACTCCCTGAGTTAGGAATTCTTTTTCAAATCCATCTCCTACTTCAAGATATTTCAGGTCAACTCCTGTCAATCCTGCTTTACCTACGATACCTGCTAGTGCTCTGACTTCTTGTGCACGAGAATATGCATCATAGTTTTGGTTAGAGATTTCTTGATGATCACCTCTAGTTCTGCCTTCTCCAATACCGTCCTTCATGATTCTAGAAAGACTCATCAAAATGTTAACTGGTGGATATACGCCTTGTCTGAACAAGTCACGACCAAGCACGATTTGTCCTTCGGTGATGTATCCAGTAAGGTCTGGAATTGGATGAGTAATATCATCAGAAGGCATGGTCAAGATTGGCATCTGAGTCACACTTCCCTTTTTGTCTCTGAGTCTTCCTGCTCGCTCGTAAATAGTTGAAAGGTCAGTGTAAAGATATCCAGGGTATCCCTTTCTTCCGGGCACCTCTTCTCTTGCAGCGCTAATCTCTCTGAGTGCTTCTGCATAGTTAGTCATGTCAGTCAAAATTACTAGCACGTGCATTCCAAGATCATATGCCAAGTATTCGGCAACAGTTAGTGCCACTCTTGGTGTGATAATTCTCTCGATTGCAGGATCGTCTGCTAGATTCAAAAATAGTACACTTCTTTTTAGAGCGCCAGATTCCTCAAGGCTTCTTCTGAAATATTCTGCCTCAGAGTATTGCACTCCGATTGCTGCAAAGACTACGGCAAATTCATCAGATGTACCAACGACTGCTGCTTGTCTTGCGATTTGTGCTGCAAGAATGTTGTGAGACATTCCAGAGCCTGAAAAGATTGGTAGTTTTTGGCCTCTGACCAGAGTCAACATTCCGTCGATTACAGAGACACCTGTCTGGATAAAGTCCCTAGGATATTCTCTCTGCTCTGGGTTCATTGGAGCGCCGTTAATGTCAATGAATTTATCTGCAATTGGCTCTGGTAGTCCGTCGATAGCTCTTCCCAGTCCGTCAAATACTCTACCTAGGACTTGTTCAGATACTGGCATTTCCATGACTTTGCCTACAAATTTTGCACTGGTGCCAGAAACTGAGAGACCTGTAGTTCCTTCGAAAACTTGAACGATTGCTTTTCTATTACCAACCTCTAGTACCTTGCCTAGTCTTCTTTGTCCATCGGTTGTTTGGATTTCAACTAGCTCGTCAAATGCGACGCTTTCCACTCCGTCAACTACGACTAGCGGTCCTTTGATTTCAGCTATTTTGGAATACTGAACTCCACCTTGTGCGCTCATGCTGAAACCTTTACTCCGGAAATCTTTTTGAATTCTGATTCGATGTTGCCAGACAATGCATCTAGTTTTGCAAGCTCGTCTTCTTTTACTTCCATTCTTGCTTTGAGTAGTGATGCAATTACTGGCATTGCTCTAATGTCTGCCAGAGATGCTCCGTCTCTTAGTGCTGCTTGTCCTTTTCTGTAAAAGTCAACAAGCAAAGTCAATAATTTGAATTGTTTTTGTGGACTGCAATAAGTGTCAACATCATCAAAAGAGTTTTGCTGTAAGATTCCGATTTTGAGCATTCTTGCTACTTCCAAGATTAGTTTTTCTTCGTCTGGTAGTGCTTCAGGACCGAGCAGTCTTACAATTTCTTTTAGTGTGTCCTCTCTTTGCAAAATACCATATGCTTCACGTCTTAGCTCAAACCAGTCTTTGGATACATTTTCTCCCCACCACTTGCCAATGTCTGCAAGATATCCAGAGTAGCTGTTCATCCAGTTAATTGAAGGATAGTGACGAGAGTACGCAAGTTTTGCGTCCAGTGCCCAGAAAGTTTTGATGAATCTCATTGTGTGAGTTGTAACTGGTTCGGTAAAGTCTCCACCTGATGGAGAAACTGCTCCAATCAGTGTTACAGAGCCGTCTCTGTCTGGACTTCCTTGTGCTCTAACACGTCCTGCTCTTTCATAAAATTCCGCTAATCTTGATGCAAGGTATGATGGGTATCCTTCTTCTGCAGGCATTTCTTCGAGTCTTCCGCTCATTTCACGTAATGCTTCTGCCCATCTTGAAGTAGAATCTGCTACAAGGACGACGTCCTTGCCCATGTCTCTATAATATTCAGCAATTGTTACACCAGTGTAAATGCTAGCCTCTCTTGCTGCTACTGGCATGTTGCTAGTGTTTGCAACAAGGACAGTTCTGTCCATGAGTGGTTTGCCAGTTCTTGGATCTTTGAGGTGTGGGAATTCAACTAATACTTCGGTCATTTCGTTTCCTCTTTCTCCGCATCCAATGTATACTACAACTTGAGAGTCAGCCCATTTTGCGATTTGGTGAAGTGTTACAGTTTTTCCTGTTCCAAATGCACCTGGAATAGAACCAGTTCCGCCTTTAGCGATTGGGAAGAAAGTGTCAATGACACGCTGACCAGTCAACAAAGGAATCGTAGGATCATATCTTGATTTGTATGGTCTTGGTTTTCTTACAGGCCAATAGTGATACATCTTGATTGGAGCCTTGCTGCCATCAGTTGTAGCAAGTTCAGTTTCCAAATCATAACTACCTTCACTAACAATTTTTGTGATTTTGCCGCCTGCATGGTCTGGAGGTACCATAATGCCGTGTTCAATCAAGTCGGTTTCTTGGACAGAGCCAATGATTGTGCCGGGCTGAACGGTATCGCCGACTTTGACTTTGGGTGTGAATTTGTATTTTTTAGTCATGTCTACTGGAGTTGTAGTGATTCCTCTTCCAATGAAAGAGCCTGATTTTTCAGCCAGGTCCTTTAGAGGTCGCTGAATTCCATCATAGATTTGACCAATGATTCCAGGACCAAGTAAAACACTTAGTGGATTTCCTGTTCCAACTACTGGTTCACCTGGTTTTAGACCACTGGTTGACTCGTAAACTTGAATAAATGCAACATCGCCTGTTAGACGAATTACTTCGCCGATTAATTTTGCGTCACCGACAGAAACTGTTTCGTACATTTTTGCATCAGACATGCCGTCTGCTTTAACTGCCGGACCGCTTACCCAAACAATTCTACCTTGTGCTACCATATCCCTTTACCCTCTAAATTTGGTTGCAATGTCTTTCCTTATTAAAGGATTCAGGCGATCTAGTCTTGCATCAAGTGTGTTGTCGAATTTCATAGAACCGTCTTTTGATTGGACTCGGATTCCGCCAAGGCAATCAATTTGATCGGCTGAAAGTGTAGCACCTGGGAACTTGGATAACAAAGACTGCACTACTGATTTGTCCTTTGAATTCGTTTGAACTATAATTTCTGATGTACCAATTGTATCAATTGATTCTTTAATTAAAGAAGAGATTAATTTTGAATAGCTTTCATTGCGGTCTGCAGTTTGGAGTTTTGCGATCGCTTTTTGGAATACCTTTTCGATCGATTCCTCGACTAAAAGTAGTTGTTTGTTTCTGGAATCCAGATCGGCATTTCCTATGATCTGTTTTTCGAGCTTTTCTGCCTCTTTTTTGCCTTCGGCAAGTATTTTGTCATATTCCTGCTCCAACGAAGATTGGGAATTAGCCAAAGTTTGCTGTGAGGATTTTAGGGCGTCTTTTAGGTTTGAAATGATTTGTTGTTCAGTATTTTGGAGAATTTTTTCCACAGTTTTCTCTAGTGCAGAATCAATGCCCATTAATTTGGCTCAAATAATGCAATGGATTTTAATGTTTGGAAAGATTTTAAAATCGTCGGAAAAATCGAATAATTGTCTTGGTAGTTGCAGATCTAAAAATTGGCAGTGTAATTTTACCTAGATCCGAGTCACCATTAGTAGTATCCAGACTTGCCGAGTTCGAATGGTTTCATAAAATAGAGACGGAAAACGACATTGTTACTCCGGAAATTGACGATTTGCTTTTACGAGCTCAGAAATCCTACCAGGCAATAGATGATGTCGTAAAGGGTCTACAAATTCCATTACAGGTTGGAATTATGGAGGTCTTGTTCAAGGGTACAGTCATCAAGAAAAAACACTACGAGTTAGACGAAATGCAGACAATGGTAGAAGACTTGGAGAAAAAAATCCCAAGTATCGTTGACGGTCCTGCAAAGCTCTTAGAGGAAATGTCTTCTACAGAACGCTCACTAGATGAATACAGTACACTCAAAGAGACACTAGATGTCGTCAAAAAGCTAAACGTCGATGTCGGAGGTTTTGGATTTATGAAGTATTTTTACACGAATCTTTTTGTCATAAACACAAGTGAATTTGAAGAAGTCAACAGAACGCTAGAAGGCGTCACAGTTTACAAATACGAACTAGATTCAAAGGATAAACTTGCATTGATTGTGATTTCAGGTATTGAGGACACGGACAAGGTACTCAAAGTATTTCGTGGATTTAATGCAAATCCATTTGTCATTCCTGCCGGATTGCCACAAGTACCTGCTCAGGCATATTCACAAATCGAGTCCAGACTGGCTGAGCTGACCAAAAAAGAAAAAGAACTGGCAAAACAAATAGCAAAAACAAAGGTTGCAATCAGACGCGATATTTTGGCTTTACATGAAGGAAGTTTTGTTGCTAAAGAGGTCTTAGAGACACTTCGCAAGCCTGGCGGAACAAAGAGATTTGCAGTAATTCAAGGATACATCCCAGAGAACATGGAGAACAAGTTCAAGGACGTTACCAAGCAATGGATGTCAGTTGTAGAAGACATCAAAGAACCAAAAATGGCACAAAATCGACCAACTCTATTCCAGAACAAAAAGTGGGTTAGAACTTTTGAGGTAATCACCCAAAGTCAGGGCATTCCAAGACGTGGCGAGGCAGACCCAACGCCAATGATTTCGTTAATGTGGCCAATATTTTACGGAATAATGTTTGCAGACCTAGGACATGGACTGCTCTTGATGTGTCTTGGTTTGTTATTCAAGCTAAAGGGTCAGGGCACCATGTCAAAGTGGGGTATGCTGATTGCAATTTCCGGAGCATCTGCGGCAGTTGCCGGAGTTGGTGCAGGAGAGATGTTTGGATTCCATATTCATCATTTCAACATATTTGAGAGAATACTAGATGGGCCACTCAAACCAGTATCATGGTTGGTAGGTTCCCTATCTGTTGCAGAGTTAACATTTGCCCAAGTAATCAACATACTAAAGGTCTCAATATTCCTTGGAATTGTCCACTTGGTTTGGGCATTTGTCCTGAGAATCAAAAGATTGCACAAAGAAGGCCACAAATTGATGATGTTTACAGAGGCAATTCCAAATCTGACACTGTATGGCGGAATCGTCGTCATAATGATGTGCGCTATTGGTGCAAGCTATGATGTGATGAACATGTATTCTAGAAACCACATGGAAGTAGTTCCATGGGTTACTGTATTTTTGGGCGATTGGGCTAGAGTCTGGATTGTCACCAGAATCGCAGTAATCATCGTTATAGGTTCAATGGCAACAATGATGTTGGGAGGTATCTTGCATGCAAAGCACCACCCAGAAGATGGTGGTAGTGCTGCCAATGTAGTAATGGAAGTATTTTTGGGTAAAACTGTAGAATGTCTTGCACATACAATTAGCTATGCTCGACTTGGAATCATGTTACTTGTACACGCTGCTTTGCTCATGACAGTTAACAATGCATTTGCATCCATGGGTGGATTCTCTTCACCAGGAGGAGCAGCAATGATCATCGGTGGAAACTTGGGAATCATGATGATTGAAGGATTAATTGTGTACATCCAGTCTTTGAGATTGCACTTGTACGAGTTCTTTACCAAGTGGTATGATGGTGGTGCACAACCATTCAAACAAGTCGTACCAGAATTACTCTACAACCAACTAGTTTGGAAAAGAAAATAATTATTCTATAGGAAGTTCTGTTCTGTTCGACCATTCTCCCCAAGAGCCAAGATAAACTCTGACTTTGGTAAAACCTAATTTTTTTAGCGCCAAAAAAGAGTTTGCTGCCCGGTAAGCCCCCTGACAGTAGGTGATAATTGGTGAGTCTTTAGGAAATTTGTATAGTTCCGCTAGCTGTTTGTCGTCTTTGATAGAGCCATCGTCGGAGATGTTTGTCATATAGTCAATGTTAATTGCATTAGGAATGTGGCCATGTCTTGCACCACGGATAACCATGCCGTTGAATTCTTCCTTTGAACGCGCGTCAATTAATACAGATTTTCCAATGTTTTGTCTGACATGATCAAAATCTGCTAAAATCTCTGGGTTTGGAACACCGTCAAAAGTTGCAGGAGTAAAGCCATTTGTTTTTGTCTCAATTTCTAATCCGTCTGCTTTCCATTTTTTAATTCC
>DAMC01000060.1:1728-11395 GCA_002499525.1 Nitrosopumilales archaeon UBA218 | reverse complement strand
CCAGATACATCATCATAGAACACGACTTTTTTTCCCAGTGTAATTCCGGCAAATGATAGTAGTTTTTTTGTTTGATCGTTGAAGATTTGTATCCCGTTAGGAGTTGTGTCAAACCAGTGATATGCAAACAGATCCAAGTTTACAGAGCCTGGAATGTGACCGTGTGAATAATCCTTGAATGATCTAGTATCAATAACTATGAGATTTGGATTGGTAAGCTGTTTTGCTAGGTCAGTGGTTGAAATCAGCAATGTATCTAGGCAATACAATATCCATTAAATCTATTTTGAAAACAAAAGGAAAAGAGAGTTTGAGTTTTTACTCGTTTACGTATGCTCTTTCTCCGTGTTGGGCCAAATCCAATCCAATTTCTTCTTCTTTTGGAGTGACTCTGATTCCGCCAGGCCAAACTGCATCCATTACTTTGAGAATGACTACAGTGATACCAAATGCGTATCCAACAGAGATACATGCACCAATTATGTTTAGTGCTTGTTGCTCATAGCCTTCTGGTGTTCCAGTCCATGCACCGACGCCAACACTGTTGATGTGTGGGCTTGCTAGTGTACCAGTTAGGATAGCTCCTGAAAAGCCTCCCATTCCGTGGACTCCCCAGACATCAAGAGCATCATCCCACTTGCGTGAGGCTTTGAATGCTACACAACCGTAACAAATTGTTCCGGCTGCGATGCCAATAATGAGGGATCCCATTGGACCTACGAAACCTGATGCTGGAGTGATAGCTACTAGTCCTGCAACTGCACCGGATGCACAACCGACGATGCTTGGTTTTCCAGTGTGGGCCCAAGCCATCAATGTCCATGTTAGTGCTGCCATGCCTGTTGCAGTGTTTGTTACAACCCATGCTGATACTGCAATTCCGTCTGCAAGTAGTTCGGAACCTGCGTTGAATCCGAACCAACCAAACCAAAGCATTCCAACTCCCAATACTACCATTGGGATGTTGTGAGGCTCCATTGGTACTTTACCGTATCCAAGTCTTCTTCCAAGGATTAGTGCGCCTGCAAGGGCGGAGAATCCTGAAGTGATGTGGACGACGGTACCTCCTGCAAAGTCTAGTGCAAATGTTGGTTTGAGATCCTTGTTGAGATCAAGTGCTCCTCCTCCAATGAATCCGCCTCCCCAAACCCAGTGTGCTACTGGATCATAAACGAAGGTTGCCCATAAGAGAATGAAGACAACAAATGCGCTGAACTTTATTCTGTCAATTATTCCTCCGATGATTAGTGCTGGAGTAATAATTGCGAAGGTTGCCTGGAACATTGCAAATAGCTGGTGTGGAACTGTACCTGGCCATCCCTGACTACAGTGCCCATCATGATTAGGCACATACTGAGCCCTGGACGTGACTGCGGCAGATGTGTCACATGGGCCTTCTACTCCCAGTGGTGCAACATGAGACACTTTGTTGAATCCAACATAATCTAGTGCGCCCATGAATTTGTTACCATCAGAAGTGTTTGGACCAAAGGCAAGTGAGTATCCCCATAGAACCCATTGTACTGAGATTAATCCCATGACAATTAGGGTCATGCCGATGACGTTTACCATGTTCTTAGATCTAGCGAGACCACCATAGAAGAATGCAACACCTGGGGTCATGAATAGAACCAACGATGTTGCAGTCAAAATCCATGCAGTGTCACCAGAGTCAATGGCACATGGTAACATGTTTCCGCTGCTGTCTTTATACCAGCATTCATTGGTATTGCCTGTGTATTGATCACCTTTGCTCATGCCTTGTTCGACAGTTTGAGCAAATGCTTGTGTCATAACACCTGCAGATACCGATGCTACTGCTACCACAAGTAATAGAGCATACTTGTGATTTCTGTTCTTCATTGGTGAAACAAACTTGGAAAATTATTTAAGCATAGAGAAGTTTTAGCCGTAAAAGATGTAAATTCTTAAATATCTTAATTTCAAGATAATATCATAAATTTACAAAATTGTGATATTTAACATGGCAGGCTCAACACCAAGATTATCAGTATTTGATACATTCAAGACAAAAAAGGACGAGCCTACCGGTGAAGCACTACGCCAAAGATCAATTATCATTACATTGGCAACACAGGACAATCCCACACAAACAACGAGAACTGCAATATCACAAAAAATTGCAACGGATAATGGAAATGTTTGGAAAAATCTCTATTCCGGGATATTTCGAGATCTGGATGAAATCCTAATTCCGCTGGGCATTGTTAAGGAAACCGGCAGATTGCCTCTAAAAAGAGGTCCAAAGGCTCTGCAGGAAAAAGGAATACCATTCTATCAGCTAACCGATAGTGGGCTTTTGGTGGCCATGTCATTGGAGGAATTTTCACAACGCGAAAAAATCCTTGAAAGATTTTTTTCCCAAGTGCAAATAGATGCAGAATTTTTAATGGAATTACAGGTAATTACCAAATTTGTTCCTAGATTTTTCTATTCATTACTCAAAAACTATATCCAAGCATATTGCGACGGCAAATTTTCAGACCTATTGCCGCTTGAGAGAACAAAGTTTCTGTCAGTGTCTAAGGACATGGTAATGACTCAAAAAGAGTTTCTTGATGCCTTTACGGGCATGGCTAAACAAGAAAAGGAAAAAACTCTGAGATTTTTAGATGAAATTCGCTAATTTGTAGAAATTTGCCAAAAACAAGCCCCAAACATTAAAATCCATTGCGAAGTGGCCCAAAAATATGGGCTCTGGAACACAAAAAGTCTTTTCATCAGTAAAGTCATTTTCCCAAAGAGGACAACTTCTTTCTAGAGCGGAACTGCAGACACTTGCAGAATCAAGGGATCTGGACGAACTTTTGACCAGAATCAAAAATACAAAGTATCTGGATGCAGTATCAAAAATTAACAAACCGTTTACAGCAGCAAAGATAGAATCTGCTCTTAGAAGTGAGCTTGCAGAAATTCACTATTCTATAGCCTCAACTACAGGCAAGTCTGCAATTTTGGATGCGTATTATCTCAAGTTTTTGATTTCAAACTTGAAGGTAATCATAAAGGGAAAAGCTCTTGGCAAAACACAAGAGGAGATAGAACCTCATCTTAACCTTCATGCAGAGGAGCTGATCAACCAGCGCGACGTCATTATCAAGGCCTTAACTGCAAAGGATTTGGAGGAAGCCATTGCAAGTTTAAGCTCTATAGAGTTTAGCGAAGAATTGACAAAGGCTGCAACCATGTACAATGAGAAAAAAAATGTTCAGATTTTTGATGTGTTATTGGACAAAATTTTGTACCAACATCTTGGTCGTGCAATGAGAAATTCCAGGGAAAGAGACACGATAAAGCTGGTTGGAATGGATATTGATTACTACAATATCATGTCAATTCTTAGAGGCAAGTTCTGGGGACTAGATGAGAATCAAATTCAAGATCTCATTGTAACTCACACTCCCAGCGTTCCAAAGGAATTACTTGGAAAATTAATTTCAGCAGATTCAGTTAGAAGTGTATTTGATGAGTTATCATCTACTAGATACAGAGAAATCATTCCGCAGACAGAGGACAGTCTAGAGGCAGTTTCTACTTTTGAGCATGCATTTGAAATGGCAATTTACAATTCTGTGAATAGATCATTTACCAAGATGTTTAGCTTTGCTACAGTTATTGGAATTACCAAACTTACTACATACGAAGTACGAAATATCGCAGCAATTGCATTTGCTGTTGAACAACGAATTGACCCACAGACAACCATGTCTAGGCTCATAGTCAGCCAAGAAGAATAGTTTGAAACTAGAGTTCAAGGAGAAAATACAGTCATGATTCGTTTGAGCCGGAAAAAAACAGAGATCACGACTGAAGCGCTTTTCAACACAGTATGGGTAAGCACTTTTTTGGCCTTTATTTTGACAATTCCCCCTTTAGGAATATTTTTGGGCATCTACTTTACTTTCGGAAATCTTTTGGTTGGAGCAGTAATCGGATTTGGACTGCACTTTGTCACATTGGCTTTTTCTGATAGAATTTCAAAGGCATTGACAAGGATATTGAGTTAATGGTGCAAGTCCTATGATGGGTGATAAGGACTATAATCAGACAGTCAAAGACGCACTAGATGCCTTAATTGAGCAAACTGAAAAACAAATTGCTGATCCACAGAACAGCAAGCAGATCTCCTTGGGCGAGATATGTCGATGTATGAGAAGATCTTATTATGATAGATTTGAAAGAATGGAAAATCCGCAGAAAAGCTTTGCCCAGTTGTTCAGTGGTTTAATCAGAAAACTCCCATACGGCTCTAAAGAAGGTGAATTTTCTATTGATGAAATCAAGTTAAACGGTCAAGCAGACATGATTGTCGATGATGTAGTCATTATTTTCAGAAGCTCTGACGTTGCTCCAGAAACCCCAGCGGCTGGCGATGTTTTGTATTTGAACGGGTGTCTTTGGATTTTCAATAAAACAGAAGGCGTTATTGTGTATCTTACAGGTGATGGGAAACATGTCCCGTTTTCCATAATTCGAGAGAAGCGTGTTTTTGAAGAGGCTATTCGTAGAGTTAGAGTTTATTCAAATTTGATTTCCGACAAAAAGATTCCAATACTGGAACCATCAAGTGAATGTTCAGAATGCCAATATTATGAAAAATGCTACATGAAGAAAAATGAAGGTAAACAATTTTCACTAACTGAAATGTTTGGTGTTAAAAAGAAGTAAAAAGATCTAATGATCTTATTCTAGAGATTCTTTGTGTCCTTTACCGCGAAGTGCAAATAACACTACTGCAAAGGCAATAAAGACTCCAACTGCGGAGCCAAATGCTGCTAGACCTGCTTCTGCCATGTCTTAAAGCCAAACTCAAATCTTATATAATTTTGCTAAAAGTTTTTTCATAAAGACAAATTATCATAATTTTTGCATTTTATGATATAATCAGGTATAATCCGTGCAAGGTGGGATTTTTATCGAGAAATCTGATCCCGCTTTAGTTTGAATTCGAAGAATCAACTGTTATCTCAAATGGAACAGTATTTTCTTGTCCTGCAGTCATTGAACTTAGGTTAAAGTTTGCTTCTCCCTTTATTCTCCAGTTAATTGTATTATTTTGTAAAGAATTCCAGAATTCCGGATCAGTTCCTGCATTTTTTATTGTAATTGTCTCGCCTATGAGTTGCGGTGTATCTCGGAGAATCGTGAAATAGTTAGAACTATCAATTGCACCTTCGGGTCTGTCTCCAATCTGAGAGACGAGTATTCGTTTATCACCATCATAGAGAGTGTATTTGATTACTTCAAGAATTACTGATTTGTAGTTTGGATTTGTGATCTTAAAATCAACTTTGACTTGTGCCTCCTCTTCTGTGACGGAGAGGACCTTGAATTTGCCGAGTTCGACTGCTATAGGTAACACTTTGATTTGTTGTTGTGATATCTTGCCCAAGCCTCCTGGGGAGACATCATTAAGAAATTGAGAGCCAGAAAAGGCAATTACTACTATTACAGCTGCCAAGCCACCAATTACTATACCAAGCAAGAGTTTGGAATTCATTAGTAAATTTACAGTATTGTATATGATAAATGTTAGCAATTAAATCTGCAATATTACATATCCAAACAATGCAATACTTTCAGGCAGTAAAAATTGGAAAAGATCGTGCGGCCAAATCACAAATGATGCTTTTTAATTTATCAGGATTTGCAATGCTTACTATCACTACAAAGAAAAAAGATGGTCAATTCGTTCCAGTTGGAGAAGAAAATTTTGTGGCAGTGATTCATACTCCAGATGGGTATGTCACAATACTAGTTGACGAGGAAGGTTATACCAAGGCTCAATCAAAGCCATTAGAAAAAGATGCTGCCAAAGAGATTTACAAAAAGGCAAGAGAGTCTGGGATTGTAGAATATTCTGGAAAACAGATAGAGATATGGACTGAAAGACACCCTACAATTCAAAACGAGCTATAGAACTATCTCTGTTCCAACTGATTGCCCACGAATTGCCTTGTCAATTGTAGGAATGTCGGCCTTGATTACCCGGGTTTTGATTTTAGAGCGCTCTATGACTTTAAGTGCAACAATATCCATCAGGTCATATCCACCTGCTACCGAGTCCTCCTTTACTAGTAAACTTCTGAGGCTCTTTAGCTCAATTCGTTTGAATTTTTTGGCGTGGGGATTTTTGTTTGGGTCAGAATCGTATATTCCATCAACATCTGTTGCATTCAAGAATTCTGATGCCTTGACTTTTTCAGCAATCAGAGCAGCTGTTCCATTAGTGCTCTGTCCAGGATGCAACCCACCGGCCACCACAATAAGACCAGAGTCTACTGCGTGCCTTGTTTCAGTTAGTGTTGTAGGGGGATGCGGATACGCCTTGTCCTTGAGTGCGTAAATGAGCAGTTTTGCATTGAGTCGTGAGACCTCAATTCCAAGTTCGTCCAATGTTGATTCGTCAGCGCCAGAGGATCTGGCGTGAGTGATGTAATGTCGGGCAATCTTACCTCCACCTGCAATTACAATTGGCTGATAGTTTTTGCTGATTTTTACGAGAAATGATGCATAATCTTTTAGGAGTTTTTCATTATTTTCCATACCAAAGATTTTTCCAGATAATTTGATGATGATCCTTTTTTTCATGTCAATCAAGGATCGATTTTGCTGCAATTTCAACTTTATTTCTATAGTTTTTTGAGGTATAGATTCTAAGAATATTGACAGAGTCTGCCATTGATGAGACTACTGGGATTTTTGAGAAGGGGATTTCGATAGGTTTTGCAGCCATCAGGATGATGGATTTTGTTTTTTCTTTGGATGGCGTTAGAGGTATAGATGATGTACCCGACGTATCTACAAATATTTCATTTGAATCCAGTTTAGATTTTTTTGCTATTAGGTGACGAATTTTTTTGGTGTTCTGGGATTTTGAAGATATGATTTTTTCATATACACATTTGAGCAGCCGCCTATTTTGATAGTCTAGGGCGAATTTTTTTGCTCTTCTTTGTTCTGGGTTTTGATTTGGTAAATTCAGTATTTTGGATATAACAAATTCATCGGTCAGTAGTATGTACTCGTCCAGATTTAGTTCTGTGAATCCGCAATATTGGTCTGCAAGTCTGATTGACTCTAACATCATGACCTCAGCAGAGCGAACTGTTTTGTGAAAATAGACTGCCTTGAACATTTGGTATCTGGATAGAATCATGGATTCATAGGAATAGAGAGCTGATTTTTGTAAAGCAAGTTTTGTTTTATGAACGTCCAAAGACTGGATGATTCTCTTGTGATCTATTTTTGCGTGTTCTGCGCCAGTGAAGTAGCCATCTCGTTGTAGATAGTCCATCATGTCTGCAGAAAGGGAACCAGAGATAATTTCATTGACAAATCTGTATTTGGGGTAACCAAATGCTAGTTTGGTGATTTTCTTTTTATCAAATCCTCCCTTTGAGAGAATATCACCAATTTCAGATTCCTGAATTATTTTCTTTCCTATATCCTCATGTGAAATTTTCTTTTTTAGCTGAAGGACTTCTTCAAACAAATGTGAGAATGGGCCATGTCCCACATCATGGAGTAATGCAGCAAGACGAATTTCCTGAATTTGATCAGAATTAAGAAATCCCTTTTCTTTGAGCGCGTTAGATGCCTGACCTGCAATATGCATTACACCTAAAGAATGCTCAAATCTTGAATGTTGGGCGGATGGATAGGTAAGGTGCGCCCCAGAAAGCTGCCGAATTCTTCTTAATCTTTGAAAAATTGGCGAGTCTATTACTTTGAGCTCTGTAGAATAGACACGTATGAAATCATGGATTGGATCTACGATGTCCAGAAATTGCTTCATAGTTTTGCCAGTTTTTTAGAAAGGACTTTCATAATATCTGCATGTACTTGTTCTTTGGGTTGTGAGGCATTTACTACTATCCAGTGATATTTTTTTGCCAGTCTTCGATACGTGTTAGAAATTTTTTGTAGGAATTGAGCATTTTTTTCAAACTTGTCACGGTTTGCAGTTTTTCGAGAGAATGATTCCTTTTGTGATATGTCCAAAACAATGACCAGATCGGCTTTCGGTAGACCAGCATCCAAACCCTCAAGCCATGACAAGGGCATGCCGTTTACAACTCCATATACAAGATTTGATTGGTAGTATCGATTAATCACCAAAACCGAATTGTGCTCATGTGCTGATTTTAGTTCTTGAAGCTTTTCCCATCTGTTTGCTGCCAATAGACAGTGAATCACCTGTGATGGAAATTTTCTTTTGCCGTGAAGAAACTTGTCGATTTCTTTTCCAAGTGGTGTTGTATAGTCAGGGAAGCTAAAGGTTTTTGTTTTTATTTTATTTTTTTTAAGGGCTGCTGCCAAAAGTGCTGTTTGAGTCTTTTTTCCTGCTTGATCAGAGCCTTCAATTACAATAATCATTAGTCAGTTGAAGAATTCTGTATTAATTAAAATATCATAAGGCGTCATTTGTAAAAATCCTAAATTTGGAGATTTTAAGGCTAATAGACTGTAATCAAAATTTATAACTAAAAGCTAACCATATAGCTCAAAATGGAAGTAATAAAAAAGATGGCACAGGATCTTACTAAAGAAGCCGGAAACAGATCACGCGAGTTCTTCGAGTTTGTGCTTCCGCCAATGGACATGATGATCGAAGACAACTTTTTAGTTGTAGTAATCGACATGCCAGGATTTGAGAAAAAAGATATCAAACTATCGATTCATAAAAATTTGCTTTCCATCTCCGCGCACAAATCAGACATGAAAAAAGAGGAGTATATTTTCAAACAACGCCCACATGCTATAGACAAAAAAGTTATGCTACCCGTACATATCGAAGAAGAAGCTCAAATATCCGCAAAATTCGTCTCAGGTGTTTTAACTGTCAAGATTCCTTTTATCAAAAAGGATAAACCGATTTCTATAGAATAGATTATTTCTTTCTAAATACAGCAAATATTGCCATAATGGCAATTGCACCAATCATTCCAATGGTAGCAGTTGTACTATTTGCCGAATACAAAATGGCAGAGCCCATGAACACTGCAGACGACAATATGCTTCCAGCTAACAAAGTGTTTTGTTTTGGCTTGTTGATCAGTTGTAGCGACCTATTTTCTTCAAGGAATTTTTTTAGCTCAGGAGCAATGGAAATGGTGGCATCCAAGGACTGAGCAAATCTTGTAAAGGATCTCTTGATTTCCTCAATGTATGCGTCCTTGATTAGCTGTTCCTCTTCTAGAATATTTTTGAGGATGTTGATGAATTTGAAATCTACCTTATGGGTTTTGTAAATTCCTTCAATAATGGAACTCATCCTCAGATACAAGGCCAAGTTCTTTGGTAGCATGAATGGAAATTTGGACATTGTTTTGTTTGCAAGCTCCATTAGAGCTTTGACTTCCATTTCATCCGGCTTTTTGCCATACATTGTTCTAATTGACATGTCGATTCCCTGTTCGATTACATTGCGGTTAAAGTCAGGGGTAAGCATTCCCAGTTCCGACATGGCATTGACAGTGCGAGGCGGGTCTTTTTCCACTAGTGCCAGATACAATCTGATAATTCTCATTCTAGTTTCATTGTCGATTTTACCTACCATTCCAAAATCATACAGAATTAGAGAACCGTCATTGGTAACAGAGATGTTGCCAGGATGCGGGTCAGCATGAAATATCGAGTCACG
>DAMC01000060.1:0-1421 GCA_002499525.1 Nitrosopumilales archaeon UBA218 | reverse complement strand
CCTGCCTTGTCAAGATCTTCAATATTTGTTACCTTTATTCCTGGAATGTACTCCATAGTAAGCACGTTTTTTGTTGAATAGTCATCATATACTTCGGGGATTTTGACGTTATAGTGTCGTGCAAGATTCTTTTTGATTGTTTTTAGGTTCTTTGATTCTATGGTATAATCAAGTTCTTCATGTATGGTCTCAATGAATTGTGATAACATTGATCCTGCAGAAAACCTGAGATTCGGATCAACGAATCTCATTGCTATTGGAAGAACTTTTTTGAGAACCTCAATGTCTTGTTCAATAATTTTTTCAATTCCAGGGCGTTTTACTTTTACAATTACATCTTGGTCCTTAATTTTTGCTAGATATACTTGGCCTAAAGAAGCACCAGAGATTGCCTTGGTGTTAATCGAGCTAAATTTGTCTAGATTTCCAAGATCTCTTTCCAGTATGGGTTTAATCTTTTCAAACGATTCTGCCGGAACATCATCTTGTAATTTGGATAATTCTTCCAGATACGGTTGTGGTAAAAGATCTGCCCGAGAAGAAAGCCATTGTCCCAGTTTGATGTATACCGGACCTAGTGAGATGAATGTATTGAGTATTCTATTTGCATTTTTGCGAAATTTTTTCTGGTCAATGTCTTTTCCTTCCGATTTGACCCATTGCCTCCTATCTTTTCTTAATGCAATTATTATTGGAACTAATTTGACTAGAACACGTATTGTTCTGATATTGCTCATTTTATTCCCCTTTAGCAATTTTTGCTAATTTGTATCCGAGGTATCCTATTCCAATTGAAGATGCCATTCCTGCGGCTATTGCTATCTGTTTGTCTTTTTTTGATTTTTTAGAATTTTTGTAAATGTGTGATGCCACTTTAGCGCCGCCAATTGCTCCGCTAGCTAATCCAATTAGAACTTCGGGTGCGTCATGAACTAGATGACCAAGTGGATCATCATGCGGATTGACTTTATCCATGTGTACGAGATACTTGTCAGTATATTCTCTAATGTGTAGATTTCCGTAACGGTATTGCTTGATTGCACCTTTAATGTGGCCAAGATTTGTTTCCAAAGCTTTTTCCATCATGAAAGGTCGAACTTCTTTTGGAATTTCGATTTCATCAAAACCCATGGATCTCAAAATGCGGATTTTAGACTAATATTCCTAGTGGCTTTCAGTTTCAGCCTGAGCCTGTCTTCTTTTTTTGATTTTCTTGTAAGCAATGTATCCGGCGCTACCAAGAACGATTAGAGTGACCAGTCCGGGAATAAAGTCCATTGCAGTAGGTTCTGGCTTTTTGTTTAGGTCTTTTAGTAAAACATTGGCCTCTTCAGATATGACATGTTCTTGTCTTGCGTCGTCTTTGTATCTAACAGAAATCTTGATTTTATGATCTCCGTATTTAGGCGGACCATCAAATT
>DAMC01000090.1:2414-2883 GCA_002499525.1 Nitrosopumilales archaeon UBA218 | reverse complement strand
CATCTGAATTGGCAAACAAAATGGAAGAGTTAAAGCAAAAAATCAAGAACGCGTACTCGATAAAATTCAAAAAGGCCGAAAGAGGTCAAGTAGACCTTTTAATCACGTGGCTTGACGTGCATGGCTCGATGCACTCAAAATCATTCGTAGTTGATGCAGGACAAGTTCTAGAGTTCTAGGATTTCCCTCATCTTTTTTTATATGATTGTCGACTGGGCAGTTTCATTAAATGATGAGTATTGTGCATTCCAAAACCCAAATTTTGATGTAATCAAGTTTTCAATGTAATTATGACTAGTGTCAATTATTAGCACTATGCCAGAATGCGCCTAGTGGATTTTATATCAAAAAAACCAAACTATATCATGCAAAAGGCGCTGATTCCAATACTTGTCTCATTTGGATTCTTGGGACTGTATGCAGCTGACTATGTTTACTCGTGGGTGCAGCCAGGTGGCATGATTGCAGT
>DAMC01000090.1:0-2068 GCA_002499525.1 Nitrosopumilales archaeon UBA218 | reverse complement strand
AGCTACAGGATGCACAAAAGATATCCTTCCAGTACAGTCTCGCGACTTTTGCAAATCAACGGCGGCCTGGTTATCGTCGGGGGCCTTGTAATGGTGTCAATTACAATGAGTCCATCATATGATGCAATCCGGGCAAAGCTAGCAGCTGAATGGGTTCTAGTCCTAGGACTGGGAGTGTTGCAATTGATACTTGGTTTAAAATCAAACAAGATCTCATCCGTCCAGTCCATGAGATAAACCCATTACACATTTTTGAAATTATTTACGCCCTTCCAGATGTACCATGTGGCAACTGTCCTGTAAGGACTCCACTTTGATGCAATCTTGATGATCTGCTCGTCTGTTGGCTTGGAAATCTCAAACAATTTAGCAATACCGTTTCTGAGGCCAAGGTCACCAAGCGGCAAAATATCCAGTCTTCCAAGACCAAAGATCAAAAACATCTCGGCAGTCCACCTGCCGACCCCCCTGATTTTTACAAGCTCATCAATTACTATACTATCATCAAGTTCAGCAAAAGAATCAAAGATCAGTGATTTATTGTCCACCAGTTTTGCAATTCCGAGAATGTATTCGGCTTTCATCTTTGATAGTCCTGCGCTTTTTATCTGGGTAATGCTTTTTTGCAAAATTTGCTCTGGATGAGGAAATGCACCATTGAACAACTCTCTGAATCTTGCAGCAATTGCCTTTCCTGCAGCATCTGAGACCTGCTGAGTGATGATGCCGTCAATTAGTGCCTCAAATGGGTTTTCAATTACGCGAATCTTGCAATCGCCTACATTAGAAATGATTTTGGAGAGTTTTCTGTCCTTTTGGAGGTGGACAACTGCCAGTGACAGTTTTTTTGTATGATCTGAATTTCTTTTTTGTTTAGCCATTTACAAATTCGGTCTTAGTTTGAATCAATCTTGACAGAAAAGACCACGTATTGGCCCTTTCTTGCACTAAAAATGCTGACTAGCTTTGCCATCAAACCGTATTTTTTATCCCGTTTTTGGATTATTTTTTTCTGAATCTCCCCTGTGACAATGGTGGCAATTCCAGAATGCCATTCTGATTTTGGTTTGCCGGAATAGCTTGAAACTGCAATGTTTACTTTAGGATTATTTCTGATTCTCTTGACTTTGCCAGTCATTTGTCTTGTGACAACCCAGATCAGGCCGTCGTCTTCGACAAACCAAACCGGTGTCTTTACCCCAACACCACTTTTTCTAAAAGTCTCTACAACAATGTATTTTTGATTTGGAAATCTATCCACGAATATCAAAACATAAAGATTCTTCTAAATCTTGTGCAACAAATAATGAAAAATGAAAAATTTAGGAGCTGGGCTTTTTGGGCTTTTTCCTAAATGGTACCTCTTGGACTAGCGGTGCCTCTTCGTCCAGCATTAACGCAGCTTGGACAAACAATTCCTTGAGGTGCTCGCAGTTTTTGGCATTTTTTTCGCCACTATATTGTCCAAACATGTCTCCAATGTCGTTATAGCTCATGCAATTCGTGACTAAATTATGTATTTAAAATAAAATCGAACGAGTCTATTGTTGGCACTTGTTCTAAAGCAGCAAACCAACGATGTACTGCAATACTAAACCGTAAACCAAGTGACCAGCCAGACTAATTAGCATGGGGATGTTTCCGTCTGGATGCTTCCATGGGGTAATGCCAGTAATTGGCTTGTGAATTGGAATCAATGTTACTACCCATAAAAATATGGCATACAAAATTCCGGAAAGCAACAGGTTCTGGCTTGCAAATGAAAACAACATCAGAGCCAAGACAAATCCTACTCCCCCAAGGCCACCATTCCCAAAATGTAGGGCAAATATTCCCTTCCAATGCAATTCTTCTCCGGAGAGTCTAAAGAATTTCTTTGAGAGGTTTTGGTTTTCATGCCATTCCAGGACTCCTCTTAGACCCCACTTTTTCCATGCAGGAAGCTCAATTACCGTCATGACTGCCGTAGACGCCAGTCCTGCCAAAAACGACATTATTATCAGAAAAACATCAAGGTTCATGGTTTTTGCAAAAATCAGGGCACTATTAAATCAAAATCTGGGAATGT
>DAMC01000088.1:15519-18367 GCA_002499525.1 Nitrosopumilales archaeon UBA218 | reverse complement strand
AGCTCATAGCAACACCAGCAACACCAGCAAAATCTCAGACTACGGCAACTACGACACCATTAAACGCTGTAACGATAGTCATGGCAAAAGGCACTGCTTCAAATCCCAAATGTGATGATCAGTGTTTCGTACCAAACAAGGTATCTGTTACAGTAGGTGGAAAAGTGACTTGGAAGAATGAAGATTCTGCCGGACACTTTGCAACATCTACAGATGGTAAAACATTTGATACTGGAATGGTCAATGCAGGCGCATCATCGGCAGTTGTCACAATGAATACCGCTGGAACATACGATTACTCTTGCATGGTTCATCCGTGGATGAAAGGCACGATAACCGTATCCTAAATTCTCTCTTTTTTATTTTATTTAGATAGAATCAGAATTTTTGGAAAGTTCTTTATACGATATTCTTTGAAATAGAATATGGAAGAAGAGCCAACAGACATCATAGTATTAGGTGCAATCAAAAAAGGTGCTAAAAAATTCGATAAAATTAGATCAAAAACGGGTATCGACCCAGCAGAGTTAAACCAGATATTAGAAAAACTAGAGGAGCGTGGATTTATCAAAGTAGAAAAGAAAAAGGGCTTTTTGGGAGGCGAAAAAATTGAGTTAAAGGTAACCGAGAAAGGAGATAACGAATTACAGCAAAGAATCCACGAAATGGAGCAAAAATGGAATCAGATGTTGCAGATGTACAAGCTTGGAGATAAGAAAAAATTGGAAGAATTTATGGGAAATAACAAATCGGACTTTGCCATGATGATGTTTTTTGGGGTAATGAACATGATGATGTTTTCATCCATGTTTTCCATGATTGGTGCATCAATGAACGATTATGTTCCACCAGATCAAGTGCCGCCAGGGGCAGATAATCAGATGTCAGATGCTGATCCAGGAAATAATGGGATGGATGGGTCAGATTCTGGTGATTACGGCGGAGGCCTTGGCGGAGGCCTTGATGGCGGAATAGGCGACATAGGTTTTTAGAAATCTTAAATCAAGTAGGCAAGTAAGAAAAACAATTTGCTTTACACTTCAGACGAAAATCAGGGATTAGTCAAGGTTTTACAATTCCTAAAGGCGCATGGTATGGAGTACTTGTCTGGTGAAGACCTCAGTGAGGTTCTCAAGATCAGTAGAGTTGCAATTTGGAAGCATATCAAAAAAATCCAATCATTAGGCTATAAAATAGAATCAAAACAAAATCTGGGATACAGACTGCTTGACACGACTAATCTTTTGCTACCATGGGAAATCAATTATGAACTAAGAACCAATCAAATTGGAAAAAAAGTGTATTATTTTGACTCGATTGATTCTACACAAAACTATGCCAACAGTATTGCAAAAAATCCTGATGAATTCGGTTCGGTAGTTATTGCTCAAACTCAGATTCTCGGTAAGGGAAGACAGGGTAGAAAATGGATTTCACCAAAAGGTGGAATTTGGATGTCAGTAATTTTGAGACCTAACTTTGATGTATACAAGATCACCATCATTCCTTTTGCCGTTGCAGTAGCACTGCATAACGCAATTCAGAAAACTCTAAAGATCGAGACCAAACTCAAATGGCCAAACGATTTAACATCATCTGGTAAAAAAATTGCAGGAATCATAATCGATGCTTCAATAGAATCCACAAAAATTGAAAGTGTGGTAGTAGGCATAGGAATTAATTTTTGCGTGAATCCCAAGCAAATAGAACGCCAAATTAAAAAGAATGGGAACTTTTATGGCGTCAATACTTTAACGACGGACAAGAATCTAAAATCCGCTCCATTAGTAAGACAGTTTTTAGTCGAGCTTGAACTCATTATGGAAGAATTGGGACAAAACAAAATACAATCAATAGTGAAGAAATGGACTGAGAACTCTTCCACCCTAGGAAAAAACATCACAGTTACAGAAGGAGGTGTGAAAATCACTGGAAAAGCAGCAGGAATAGACAAGGACGGTAGCTTACTCATTCTTCAAGGCTCCAAATCGATACGAATAACTTCTGGAGACATAACATATGATTAAAAATTATTTTAATTTTCTTTTTGATTTTTTTGGTTTAACCTCAGATTCTATAAGTGAGACCTCGGTTTTGATTATTTCCTTTAATTCCGATTGAATTGAAAATAAAGAAGACACCATCTGTTCTAGTTGCTTAGTATAATTCAGATATGCTGAAACCAGTTCAATTCTTCTAGCATTAGCTTTGGACAAATACTCGTTTTCTCTCAAGATGTTTGCATTATCAGTCATTTGTTCAAGCGGTTTGATTGGGTCTCCAAGTTCTTCTATATCTCTATGTAATTGTTGAATTCTAGATTTTAAATCATTCAAGTTATTCCCAAATCCAATCATAATATTACAAGAGTTAATTTGTTTTTATGATTTTTGGATAGTCGTTATATTAATTACGGCTACAAATGTGATCTATCCAGTAATTTAACAGGACTGTGGTAATTTTATTCAACATTATCATCAGATACTCTTCTGAATTTCACATCGTGTGTTCAATCAAAAAATTTGGCTTTCTCTAAATTTTTGTATGACATATAAAATTGGCAAATTGAATTAACCACCGTGAAAAGAAGTTTCATGGCATTGAACCTTGAGACTATTTGTAAATTATAATTACCTCTTAGTTATGATTAGAACATGGACATAACAATAGAACCATGGAAAAAATTAGTAATTCATGAAGTAATTGAATACAATTTTGATGAATGGATGACGCAGATTGCATTTGGGAGTAAGACTGCAGGTGGAGCAATACCGACTATAAACTGGGCAAATGGGATCGTATTTCAGTCCTTTAGCTTCCCTGATACAAATGCAGTAGTAGAAGAAAA
>DAMC01000088.1:14556-15233 GCA_002499525.1 Nitrosopumilales archaeon UBA218 | reverse complement strand
ATCAAAGGAACTTTACACTGGTCATCAGTAATGTTTGCAATCAAGGAAAAATATGAAAGGCAGTTAATCAAAGACAACGCAACAATCAATCTAATAGATGTCAGTGTAAATGAGATATTCAAAGAACTCGCAGTTAATCTAAAGCAGCACTCTAAGAACAAATCTGTAGGCTGATTCTATAAGCATAGAATAAGTCTTAGCTTGAGCTACACACGATTAATCATGTTATTTGTGTAAAACTCTAATAACTAAAAGATTGCAACATATACACAGATGTCAACCAAATGCCCCTCTTGTGCAAAAAATACCATTCAAGTAGACGGAGTTACAGGCGAGATTTTTTGTAGAAACTGTGGATATGTAGCTGCTGAAAAAATCGAGGAGGCTGGTCCAGAGTGGAGATCTTTTTCTAATGACGAGTCCGATAAGAGTAGAGTTGGGGCTGCAACATCCCTCACCATGCACGATATGGGGTTATCCACGGTAATTGGTTCAGCAGACAAGGATGCTACTGGAAAACCCTTATCGGCATCAATGAAAAATTCTATAGAGCGATTAAGAACTTGGGACAGTAGAACACAGACGCATACTTCTGCAGATAGAAATCTCAGACAAGCACTAAACGAATTGGCAAAAATGAAGGACAAGATGGGCCTTGCCGACGCGGTGATTGAAAA
>DAMC01000088.1:7248-14204 GCA_002499525.1 Nitrosopumilales archaeon UBA218 | reverse complement strand
TGTGTCTATGCGGCATGCAGGAACACTGAAACCCCAAGGACACTTGACGATGTTGCAGACAGTATCAATATTAGAAGAAAGGATGTCGCCAGATGTTACAGATTAATCTACAAAGAATTAGACCTTAAAATGCCAGTTGCGGATCCGACCAAAGGTGTTGCCAGAATTGCAAGCATGGCTAACCTATCTGAAAAGACCAAGAGAAAGGCAATGGAAATTCTAAACAAGGCAAAGACGATAGGAATGGTTGCAGGAAAAGACCCTATGGGGCTTGCCGCTGCAGCACTATACTTGGCATGTGTATCAAATGGAGAAATTAGATCCCAGAAAGACATATCCGTTGCTGCAGGTGTTACCGAAGTTACAATTAGAAATCGTTGCGTTGGCCTCAGAGGATTACTCGATGGCTAAAATTCTAGTTTAAGTTATACCGGTATTGAATCCAAATATGGAAGAAATAACTTGGTCAGATTGGCTGGATTGCAACCCAGAGACAGTACAGAGAGTGCCTGAAAATTCAGGAGTTTTCATGATGCATGCGGCAATGAAAATTCTATACATAGGAGCCAGTCATAACCTAAGAAAATCCATCATGGATTCAATATCAAATTCTTGTACTAAAGACGCAAAGAGATTCAAGTACTCTGAGCAAAAAAATTGGGAATCACTCAAAGAGCAACTGATTAAAGAATATCAGCAAAAACATGAAGGTAAGTTGCCAAAATGTATGTGTTAATCCAAATACAAATGGATTTTCCATATAGATTCGATTTGACTTATTTCAGATAGTCTAGTTTTGTTTTTGTTGTTTTGTCTTTTTACGATAGATTGCAAATAATCCGACAGCTGCAACTGCTACAATTACTGCGTAGATTGGCAAGTAGTCCGATAGGTTCTGATTCACTTCTCCAGATGTTCTAGTCAAGATAGGCATTCTTCCTGTCGATGTCTTTTCAAATCCAGTGATGGTAATCTGGTTGGTTGCGGATTCCGCAATATTGAATGCTACATGCCAGTTTCCGTTTTCATCTTTGCTTTGAATGAATTTTACAGGCTTTTCATCAATTAGTACTGAAAATTTTTCATTCCCTGATAGTGGGGGGAATTCAAAGCTAACAAACGTCGGCACTTTAAATGAGTTAATTCCTACAAGCATTAGAGAATTTCCCGAGTCATCAAATCCCTTAACTCTGAATGAAGCTGCTGGGGAGTCATATCTGAAATCAAATTTTTTTCCATTTTTGATAGCGGATAACGGAACTACTGTCGGATCACCCAGTGCAAAACAACTAAAAAAGCGAACTTTGTTTGCAATTATCGGATCAGGATACATTGTAAACTCCACAGTCTGTCCAGGCTCAATTTTGTCGATTTTTTCAAGATTCTGTGCCACATCTACAAAAGAGTTATTGCTACCATGAACAGTTGCATAGATTTTGACATTGTGTTCAGTCTGTGATCCAGTGTTTGTTATTTTTGCACTCAGATGTCCGTCGGCATGCTGGGTCATTGTTCTGTCATATACCACGGTTATTCCTGACTCTTTTGCACCAGGCTGTGATTCAAAATCAACTGTGACGTTTTCCAAAATTACATTGGAGTCAAGAATAGTTGGAATTTTTATTTTAAATGGGATGTCCTTGTCGGAAAAGGCAATAGGCAGGGTTTGCGAATAGACGGTTTTTTCTCCATTTTCATTAAAGTTAAGATGAACGGTAGGTATGACTGGAAAATCTTCTGTATTTTTGACTGCGCCGACAACGGTGTAAATGTTCTTTGAGTCAAAATACGTCAAGATTTCGTTTTTTGGGACAAAAACCTCTGCGCTAGCAGAATGTGAAATCAAGGAGCATAGAATTCCCAATGAAATTAAAATGAGTAATACATTCATGACACAGATTCTGGCATTTCGTTTCTTAAACTAATCTGATGTTCTCATTTCCGATACTGGTCTATTATTTTAAGAACTTCGAAGGGAAATTTGCAGAAATTGATGTCTCTTTCAGCTGAAATGAGCAGAATATCCTTACCTATTGGAAAGCTCATCACTACCACTTTGTCCCTGTAAGACAATGCAAACTTTACTGGTCCTAGCTCAGAATCAAACTCCTGACGCATGCGAACGCGTAGAGCAAGTCCCATGTACAACATTTCATCCTTTTTAGAATCTTCTAGGGTTTTTTTTCCCTCAGTCATTCCTCCGGCTTCCTTGTGGCCTTTGTCATTTATCAGCCCAACAAACCGGATTAGTGGGTCTAATTTCTGGATAGAATCACACATTGCTTGTTTGTCCATCATTTTCCCTCGATTACTTTATTCATAAGGTATGCGAACTATTTATTGCGATCTTCGGTATTTAATCAGCATGTCACAAGACGTTAAGCCACCGATAGATTATTTCAAACACGCATCGCTGTTTTGGACTGATTTACTTCACCTTATGTCTGGCAAGCCAATTGCACTAACATCAGTAGGACCTGCTAGAAACTGGGCAAATGATGCAAAGAAAGTGATGACGGAATTAATCGATTCAAATGACGACATAATTGAGTTCAACAATAGATTAGCTGAATACTACAAACAACTATCTGAGGCTTGGCTTGAATCGCAGAAAAAAGTTAATGCGAAGATTCCAAATTTACCACAGGATTCAGAAAGTCTGGAGGCATACAAGAGAGTATGGATTGATATTTTTGAAAATGATTTTACACAGCTGTTTGATTCCGAAAAATTTGGCGAGAATTATGGAAAGCTTGTAGCTTCTGAGCTCGAAATAAGCAAACATTGGGAAAATATCACTAATGTTGTTTTGCATTCTATGAAACTTCCAACAAGAAAAGAAATTGACGAGGTCTACAAAGAACTCCACGAGTTACGAAAGAGAGTTGCAAAACTTGAAAGAAAGGAGGAAAGAAAAAATGCAAAATGAATCAATAGATCCCAAGCTAGTTGAAGAATTTCTTAGTTTTTCAAAAAATGTCGCCGAGGCCCCTAAGCTAGTTCCTGCTCCAGACGAGATATCAATGGAGTCAACTCCGTATGAAGTAGTCTTCGAACAGGACAAAATGCGATTGTTACACTACAAGCCTTTGGTTGAAAAGCCAATCAAGACCCCATTTCTGATTAGCTATGCCATAATCAATCGTTTTCACATATTGGACATTCAGCCAAAAAAGAGCTGGGTTCGTAGTCTGCTTCAAAGTGGAATAGATGTATACATGATCGATTGGGGGACACCTTCCAATATTGACAAGTATCTAGACTTTGATGATTACGTCAACGACTATTTGGATAGCTGCGTCGATTTTATTAGAAAGGAGACCCAGGTTGATCGAATTTCAATTCAGGGGTATTGCACTGGTGGAACCATAGCCACGATTTACGCCTCACTGCATCCAGAAAAGGTGCGTAATTTGGTAGTCACAGCACCTGTTATTGATGGTTGGAAAGATACCACAGTTGTCAGTAACATGGCAAAGCACATCAACGTAGACGAATTGGTAAATACTATTGGCAACATGCCACCAGAATTCATGTATTATTGTTTTTCAATTCTCAAGCCTTTTGAGCAAGGATTGGAAAAATACTATAAATTCTTTAAAAATATTCACGACAAGGAATTTGTCGATAACTTTTTGCGTGTTGAAAAATGGCTCAGCGACACACCTCCAATACCAGGAGAACTGTTCAGACAGTGGATTAGGGACATTTACCAGGAAAATCTTCTGATTCAAAATAAGATGTATGTTGATGGAAAACACATCGATCTCAAAAAAATCACAATGCCATTATTCGTACAAGTTGCAGTAGGCGACCACCTAGTTTCTCCAGAATGCAGTATGCCCATTTACTATGCAGTTTCGAGTGAGGATAAAACCATGCGAGTGTATCCAATCGGTCATGTCGGAATGATTGCCAGTACATTCTCACAAAAACAAATTCTGCCAGAATTGTGTCAGTGGATTAAAGAAAGATCCTAAGATTGGCGTTTTTTCTTTTCTAAGGGAACGACGACCACCTGAACCAAATCACCTTCGTTGATTCTTAGGGCATCACGTTCTGCCTCTGGAATCGAAATTCTTCCGTTGCTGCCAATAGTTGTTTTGAATGCGCCATATCCAACTAGGCTTTGCATCATGTTGCCCATGTTGAAAAATTGCTCCATGAGATTTTTCTGACTAGCTGCCATGTTGTTGACAAAGCTGCTCTGTGCCTCTGCTGATTTAGCAGTGAGTTCTTTCATAGCTTGAAGTGGATCAAATTTCTGATTGTTTTCCATGTATGCAGAAAATGCTTTCATAAATTCTGCTTGAGCTCGTCCACCTTTTTGCATCCATTCTTGGAACATTTCCATATAGTCTTGGTTATTGCTACCAATCAATGGTATTTTTTGGCTAGTTAGTTATTTAAAGATAGCCGGAAATTATTTCAAAAATTCTAGTACGATTCTAATGAATTCTTTTGGATCCTCAACATACGGGGTATGTCCCGAATTGGCAATTTGGTAGAAACGACAGTCACGGATTTTTTGGACAAAATAATCAGCATACTTGATTGGTATTACAGGATCCATATCCCCCCAGATTACCAGTGTCGGAATCTCTATCAATTCTAGCTTTGGAGTTATTTCTGGAGAATTTTTTAATCCAAGAATCGTCGAGAGGAATGCATATTTTGCGTTTGGCATGAGCATTCTTTGGATAAATCCATCAACAATCGTTTGGCTGACGTCCTTGTTACTACCCGCCATCATCGCAAAAGCATTTTTTGCACTATCAGGATCTGGATACATGGCTGCCATTATGTATGCATCAAGAGCTGGAGTTGATTGTTTCATAACACCTGCAGGAGAGACCAGAATTAGTTTTTCTACAATCTGCTGATTTGATGATGCAAATTCTGCGGCAATTTGCCCACCTAATGAGGAGCCGATTATTACGGCTTTTTTTATTCCAAGCTCAGACAAAAATGATGCTAGAAATTTTGAAAAAAACTCCGTCGTGTAATCCGTGATTGGTTTATCACTAAAGCCAAAACCAATAAGATCTGGAACATAAACTGTGAAATTTTTTGCAAAAGTTGGCATTACCAGATCCCATCTTTCTGCCGAAGCCCCGAGACCATGTATTAGTACGAGGTTTCTTTTTGAGGCTCCTGCCTTGAGGTATCGAATCCTGTTATTGTCAACAGTTACAAATTCCTCTTGCATCGGATAAACAATAGTTCCTCTCGGAATAGATAAGCCTTAGCAATTCAGCACAGGTTCACTGTAGTTTTTGATCGGTTTTTTATGGAAAACTAATGTTGGTTATTTTTTAGGGTTGTTTTTCATTGATTCCAATGCTTTTTTTGCCTTGTCCCAGGCAGCGGCTTTTTCAGCCTCCATTTGTTGCCTTGCCTTGTCTTTTTGTGATTGTTTTTGTTTTGCAGAATCTGGAGAGTCTTGTTGTGCTAGTGCCTTTTGCTTTGCTTGTTCTGCTAGTTGTCTTGCTTCCTCAACTGTCTTTGGTTTGTATTTTGTGGAATTTACTAATTTTTCAGTAGTGGTGGAAACGGCTGTGTCAATTGGCGCCTGTTTACGTGCTTGACTCTCGGCAATTCGTTTTTTGATTGCATCTGTTGCATTCTTGTTTGCCATTTCATTTGCTTTTTGTGCTGCTTCTCTTGCTGCAATTGCTTTTTCACTGTCGGTTTTGCCTGAGAGTTTTGACATTGCATCTTTTGCTTCTTGAATTTTGCGCTGCATTTCATCTTGTTGTGATTTTAAAATTGAGTTGGGGTCATTGTTTGAAACACCACCGGAAATTTGAGATGGTGTAGTTGAAACTCCAGGCGGAATAACGGACGTAGTTAGCGGAGTTGCAGATGCTTCGTTTGATTTTGGACTAGCACCTGCAGAGAACACGGCACTTACCACATATGTGTAAGATTTTCCGGTCAGTACATTTGTAACCAAATAACCATTGACAGGGCCAATGTTATCCTTGATTAGCTTGTAAGAATCCCCCTGTTTTTCCTCCAACTTGAAACCATTAATTGACTGGTGATATGTTTGGGAAGGTGCAATCCATGACAAGTAAATTGAGGTAGGACTGATAGCAGTTGCCGTGAGAATTGGTTTATCATTGTCTTTGGGTGTTACAGATGCTTCACCAGAAGGATCTCCCACCCCTACCGAATTAATTGCTGAAACGCGATAAGTGTAAGTTGCTGATGGAGTCAATCCAGAATTAGAGTATGATTGAATTGTGTTGTTTGTATTTTTAACAAGGATCGTAAAGGAGTCTGTGCCTTTTTTACTTTCGATTTTGTAACCAAGAATTGGGGAGCCACCGACATTTGTAGGAGCGTTCCACGTGAGACTGACTTGAGTTCCGGAAATGGCCATAGTTGTTAGTCCGGAGGGTGAACCAGGAACAGTTTTTGTTTGTTGAGTTGATGTAGGCGCTGATGAAATATTTGTTATGATGGTATTTGATAATAATTGTTCATCAGATGTTGGAGGGTTTGTACATTTTGAATTAATTGCAGATATTCGATAGACATATGATTTTCCAGAAATTAATCCAGCATTTTGAATGAATTTAGTAGAATTGGATTTGGTGTCAGAAACAACATCGGCATATGTTGTGGTTCCTGCCAATTTGGATTCTATTCTATATCCAACAATATCATGTGAGCCCGATAAAGAAGGTTTAGACCAGTATATGGTTGCCGTGGTTGTTGAATTACGTATTGTTTTAAGGCTAGTTGGTGCGGTAGGGCATTGATCAGTTCCAGAGTTTGAGGTATCAGCAAGAACTGAATGTGCTACAACAAAGCTCAGAACAAGTATCGCTACAATTGAGAATATTATCTTGTCAAGCACAAAATGTATGAAAATCAGGTGTTTTTATGAATTACGCATTATTACGTTTGAAAGGCAGTGATTAAGAGGTATCACTAAAAATTGCTAC
>DAMC01000088.1:6456-6966 GCA_002499525.1 Nitrosopumilales archaeon UBA218 | reverse complement strand
ACCCGTTTTGCGATTTTTTCAATATCAGTAGTCGGTTCTGCAGAAATTAAAAGGACAAATCTGCTAACGGGGAATGGGAAACTAATCAGGATGAGTTTGTCTCTTCTGGCTGCAATATAATTAATCGGTCCGAGTGTTTTATCAAAATCCTTACGAAGTGAAATCCTTGACGCAAATTCCATAAAGTCATCTAATCTAGAATCATTGTTTTCAAGAGGCACTAGACCCGGTTTGAATCCTCCAGCAATCAATTTTCCAGATTCATTGATAATTCCTGCAAATCTAATTTCATTTTCTTTGGTAAGTTGTGAGCATTTTGATTCATAGAATTTATGCTCAATAGAATCAGCCATCATGGTAATGCTGAATGTTCCATAATAAAAGATTTCATCGATCTGGCAGCAGGAATCATTAATTCCTGAACCCTAGATAAAAAAATAACTTCTGTTTTTATTATTTCTAATTTCGCCTTATCTAATCACATTCCAATTCATCAAAAATCAGTTTTGA
>DAMC01000088.1:0-6086 GCA_002499525.1 Nitrosopumilales archaeon UBA218 | reverse complement strand
AAATCTAAAACATTTTCTTAATTTGTCGTGTAATGATAAACCTAGTTTACACTAGGGTTTGATTTTAATTAAAAAATCATCGCGCATAGTCTCTATGTAATGTGGCTAACCAGTGCGTTGGTCTATTAGTAATGGCAGGCTCACCACTCGCCGAAGCTTGTGATCTATACCTCCATCCTATCAAAGTAGTCTTCTACTACCGACCTCCATCGTAAGAAAGGTTATTTTGTTTCAGGAAGGGTTTCGCGCTTAGATGCTTTCAGCGCTTAGCCCAGATGGCTTAGCTGCCCGGCCTGCCTTATCAGACAACCGGTAAACCAGTGGCCACGCTGCTCTGTTCCTCTCGTACTCGGAGCAACTTCCCCTCAAATAACCACACTTCCATCAGGCAGAGACCGACCTGTCTCACGACGGTCTAAACCCAGCTCATGTTCCCTTTTAATAGGCGAGCAGCCTCACCCTTGGCCCCTGCTGCAGGACCAGGATAGGAAAAGCCGACATCGAGGTACCAAACCGCGGGGTCGATAGGAGCTCTCGCCCGCGACGAGCCTGTTATCCCTGGGGTAATTTTTCTGTCACCTCCGGGCCCCAATAGTGGGCACACGAAGGATCGCTAAGCCCGACTTTCGTCTCTGGATCCCGTGCGTTTGGAGATCCAGTCAATCCAGCTTTTGGCTTTGCCCTCTTCAACGGATTTCTGACCCGTTTGAGCTGAACTTTGGGCCCCTTTGATATCTTTTCAAAGGGGTGCCGCCCCAGCCGAACTGCCCACCTGCACGTGTCTCAGGTCTTCACCTGATAAGCGATACTGCAAACAAGGTCTGGTGTTACAACGACGCTTCTTAACATCCCGGAGGACGTTAAGCATGGCTACCAGATACACTATGCAATGTCAACTATACCGCAAGCACAAGCTGCAGTAAAACTCCACGGGGTCTTCTCTCCCCGATGGAAGATGATGGACTGTTCGTCCACCTTATGTAGCTTCACCGGGTTGTAGGCGGGGACAGTGGGGCTCTCGTTGTTCCATTCATGCACGTCGGAACTTACCCGACAAGGCATTTGGCTACCTTAAGAGAGTCAGAGTTACTCCCGGCGTTAACTGGCCCTTAGCTCGGTTGAACCCAAGTTTTAGGTACCAGCACCGGCCAGGATTCAGCGACTATACACATCCTTTCGGACTAGCAGTCACCTGTGTTTTTATTAAACAGTCGGAACCCCCTTGTCATTGCAACCTGCTATCCCAATTTCTCATTAGAATTGCAGGCATCCCTTATACCGAAGGTACAGGACTAATTTGTCGAGTTCCCTCGCCTACGGTATACCCGATACTTCTTGGACTACTCATCCAGTGCACCTGTGTCGGTTCTCGGTACGGACACGACAGATTGCTCTCTACATGATTTTTCACGGTCCCCAAGACTCAGACAAACTCAGCTAACGCCAAGCCATTCCCAACTCGAACTGGTTCTCGTCATTACGACACTCCCCAATTCTAGAAAAGTTAGATACAACGATGGTTGTACTTGTCCTATCTTAAAGCGATCAAATAGATGATAACGCTACTGTCGGGTACTGGAATATTAACCAGTTTCCCTTTCGAATAATTCTGTTGAGATTATTCTTAGGACCGACTAACTCCAGGCTGATGACGCATTGCCTGGAAACCCTTGCACTTGCGAAGGTAAGGATTCTCACCTTACTATGCTGTTACTGCTACCAAGATCTGCAATAGCAATCGGTCCACAGGACCTCACGACCCTGCTTCAACCCAATCACCACGCCAACCTACCATGACTTGCCCTAAGGCAAGTATCCAAAGTATCGGTACTATGCTTTAGCCCCGTCCATTTTCGAGGCCACCACGCTCGGCAGGTAAGTTGTTACACACTTTTTAAAGGATAGCTGCTTCTGAGCTTACCTCCCTGCTGTCTTGGCGTAATGACGCTCTTCCGCTTGACACTTAGCATAAATTTAGGGACCTTAACTTTGGTCTGGGTTAAACCCCTCTCGGTTGCGAACCTTACGTCACGCAAACCCGTCTCCCTGCTTCTACGACGCACATCCATTCGGAGTTTGAATAGGTAGTGAGGAATTTCTTCCCCGGTCTACCTTATCAGTGCTCTACAAGAAGTGCCATCTCCACAAAGGACACCCTACGGGATGCTTCGGTTGGAACTAGCGAGCGCCGAGCTAGATTGGTTTTTGACCCCTATCCCCAAGTCAGACAAACAATTTGCACGTTAGAACTGCTTCAGTCCTCCAGCGGGCTTTCGCCCGCCTTCAACTTGCTCAGGGATAGATCGCTCGGCTTCTAGCCTTGCCGTTATGACTCTACGCACTTTCACACGCTTTCCCTCACAATGTTGCGGAAATTCGGTTTCCCTTCGCCTCCACCCTGTTAAGGTTTAGGCTCGCCATAACGGTAAGCTCCTTGGCCCGTGTTTCTAGACGGAACGGATGACACTGATGACTAGAAACCCAAACCTTCAGCCCTATTGCTAGGACCTCCAATCTGGAAAAATCACCTTCCATGCCACCCACGTCTGTAACCAGTAGGTTTCATGCACTTTTCACCCCCCTTCCGGGGTACTTTTCAGCTTTCCCTCACGGTACTAGTTCGCTATCGGTCTTGAGTAATGTTTAGCCTTAGATGCTACTTTCACCTAATTTCCTTGCCCACTGCCAAGGACAAGTACTCTGGTCATGATAAGATCCAATATTGTTTCGCCTACGGGGGTATCACCCTCTATGCCGTAATGTTCCAAATAACTTCGGCTGCATTCTTGGATCGTAATATCATAACCGAACACCACATCTCTGTTATGTTACCACAACAGATTCAGTTTGGGCTCTCTCCGTTTCGCTCGCCGCTACTTGGGAGATCTCAATTGATTTCTCTTCCACATGGTACTAAGATGCTTCAATTCCCACGGTTCGACCACCGCTCTTGCGAACGGTGTGTATGTAAATACAGGATTCCTATTCGGAGATCCCGGGATCATAGGACGCGTGCGCCTACCCCGGGCTTATCGCAGCTTGCCACGTCCTTCATCTCTTCTCAAGCCTAGCAATCCTCCTACTGGCGTCTATGCACTGGTATGATTAGCCACAATATTACACGACTATGCACGATGATCATTGTGTGGTACTGGGGTACCCCACTACATCCTTCATACACCACTTTCGTGATGCATTGCATCGATGGTTTTATGTGAAGATTAGTGCATCCATCACACTTTTTCTAAGGAGGTGATCCGACCGCAGGTTCCCCTACGGTCACCTTGTTACGACTTTTCCCTCGTTACTGGCCTCAAGCTCGATAATGCCAAATGGACACTACCTCACTAAAGGTCAATTTCGATGAAACGACGGGCGGTGTGTGCAAGGAGCAGGGACGTATTCACCGCGCGGTAGTGACGCGCGGTTACTAGGGATTCCATATTCGTGAGGGCGAGTTACAGCCCTCAGTCATAACTGAGATATTGTTTGATGATTGCCTCCTCCTTTCGGATTCGGAACACATTGTCAATACCATTGCAGCCCGCGTGTAGCCCTAGGGTTTCGGGGCATACTGACCTGCCGTGGCCCCTTCCTTCCTCCACATTAACTGTGGCGGTCCGTCTAATTCGCTCCACTGCTCCAGAGAGTAATGGTAGCAACTAGACGCAGGGGTCTCGCTCGTTACCTGACTTAACAGGACATCTCACGGCACGAGCTGGCGACGGCCATGCACCACCTCTCAGCGTGTCTGGTAAAGTCTTCAGCTTGACCTTCATTCTGCTGTCTCCCCAGGTAAGATTTCTGGCGTTGACTCCAATTGAACCGCAGGCTTCACCCCTTGTGGTGCTCCCCCGCCAATTCCTTTAAGTTTCATACTTGCGTACGTACTTCCCAGGCGGCAGACTTAACGGCTTCCCTGCGGCACTGCATTGGCCACAAGCCAATGCATCACCGAGTCTGCATCGTTTACAGCTGGGACTACCCGGGTATCTAATCCGGTTTGCTCCCCCAGCTTTCATCCCTCACCGTCGAACGTGTTCTGGTACACCGCCTTCGCCACAGGTGGTCATCAATAGATCAAAGGATTTTACCCCTTCCTATCGAGTACCGTGTACCTCTCCCACTCCCTAGCTGCACAGTATTTTCGGCGGCCTATACGTTAAGCGCATAGATTTAACCGAAAACTTATGCAACCGGCTACGGATGCTTTAGGCCCAATAAACCTCCTGACCACTCGAGGTGCTGGTTTTACCGCGGCGGCTGACACCAGAACTTGCCCACCCCTTATTCACCAGTGATTCTACAACTGACAAAAGACTCCTTTAGCAGGAGACACTCGGATTAACCTTGTCGTGCTTTCGCACATTGCAAAGGTTTCTCGCCTGCTGCGCCCCATAGGGCCTGGGTCCGTGTCTCAGTACCCATCTCCGGGCCCCTCCTCTCAGAGCCCGTACCTGTTATAGCCTTGGTGGGCCATTACCTCACCAACAAGCTGATAGGCCGCAGTCCTATCCTACGGCGATAAATCATTTCAACCACAGGCCATTCCAGGCACTGTGGTCCATTGGGTATTATTCTCAGTTTCCCGAGGTTATCCCCATCCATAGGTTAAGTTAACTACGTGTTACTGAGCAGTCCGCCTTGTATTGCTACAACGACTCGCATGGCTTAGTACCAATCCGATAGCAGTCAGGTCCCGCAGGATCAACGGGATTCTTGGTTTACATTAATTACATTTGGAATTGGACGGAATGCACTAATCTTCACATACTCAGATTAGATCAGTTGATCAAATCCTCATTTTGTATGCGTAACTGGAGGCTCGTAAATCACAAAATGGCATAATGCCACACTTCATCACAAGCGCCGCCAAAGCGTTACGTATGCAAAATGGAGACATTTTGGATATCATATAAACCATGCAGAAAGATTTTCAAAAAACCTACAAAATCCGATCAAAGATATATTGCTCAATATAAGGCAAGAAACAACTTGACCCCTGTAGAAAAAGCGTATCGCAAAAAAACTCCCAAGTCAGCTGCGCTTTTTGCAAAATCAAAAAAACTGCACATCAACGGAGTCAGTCACAATATCAGATTTTTTGCCCCATATCCATTTGTTACAAAGTCTGCAGCTGGAAAATATCTGACAGATGTGGATTCAAACAAATATGTTGATTTTTGGATGGGTCATTGGAGTCTCATTTTAGGGCACAGGTCCAAACAGGTCTACAATAGTGTTCGCCAACAGATTCAGAACGGCTGGATGTATGGGACTGTCAACAAAAACACAATCGAATTATCCGAAAAAATTACCAAAGCGGTTCCTGCTGCAGAAAAAATTCGCTACGTTTCAACAGGTACAGAGGCCACAATGTATGCAGTCAGACTGGCTCGGGCAGTTACCAAGAAAAAAATCATTGCAAAAATTGATGGTGGTTGGCACGGATATACGACAGACCTCCTAAAGACGGTCAACTGGCCTTTCAAACAAACCGAGAGCAGCGGACTGACTGATGAGAAACACATTGTGTCAATGCCATACAACGATTTGGAGAACTCTATCAAGGTTCTCAACTCTGTAAAAAACGATCTTGCCGGCGTAATTATCGAGCCAGTACTTGGAGGCGCTGGATGTATTCCTGCCACAAAAGACTATTTGAAAGGAATTGAAGAGTTTGTCAAAAAGAAAAATGCGTTATTTATGCTAGATGAAATTGTTACTGGATTTAGATTCAGAAACGGCTGCTTGCACGACACAATGAATTTGAAGCCGGATGTTTTTACTCTGGGAAAAATTGTCGGCGGAGGATTTCCAATCGGAGTGATTTGTGGAAGCAATGAAGTAATGAGTTATGCAGACACTAATCTGTTCTCAAGAGAAAAACGCGCATACATTGGCGGAGGAACTTTTTCTGCAAACCCAATGACAATGATTGCAGGAGCGGCTACACTTCAGACACTCAAATCAAATAGTTCCATTTATTCCAAAATTAAAAAACTCGGCGAGACTGCACGAAAAGAGATCACACGGGCATTTGACGGCAAAGTCATCACCACTGGAAGGGACTCGCTGTTCATGAC
>DAMC01000024.1 GCA_002499525.1 Nitrosopumilales archaeon UBA218 | reverse complement strand
CCAGTCTTCAACATCGTACGCAGATCTTGACGCATCATCAACTCTATTTCCTTTTTAAGAACTGGGTTTTGCTTGAGCAATATTGGTTCGAGATACTCATAGTTATCCAGATATGCTTTTGTTACAAGACTTTGCGCAACATCGGGTTTACCTGCAGCATATTGTTTTTTTGCATCTGCGAGCAATTTCTGAATGTTATCAAAATATGTACCAAGATTAGCAGATTCTGTCTTTGTGGAACTGACTTCGTCTAGTTCATGTGTTATAGAGTCAACAAGTCTTGCAACCTCTGACGGTTCTACATTAGAATCATATGCCTTCCAGACTTGAGGATATAATTTTCCTATCTTTTCTGCTTGAGTCTTTGGAAGATTGGGTTTTATTTTTTCAAAAATTTGCTGCGAACGCCACACAAATGAAGAGCCATCTTGAAATTCAATCATTTCCGCAATTTTGCCGTTTTTAACACCTTCCGCATATTCTACTTTTGAGGCAGCAAGAAGATTAATCATCACGGCAACATTGAAATTTTTATCTTTACTTAACTTGTCACCAATTACAATACTTCTTGCCTGTTCGATGATTCTTTTTGCTTCATCTATTGATTTTTGTGCATCTTTGCGAGTGACCTTGTCACCAACTTTAGAATGAAGCTCCATGAGTGTTTTTTGTACTTGGGCGTCAAATTCTGGATTTGCTTTTTTTAGTTCAGGTTTCATTGAAAGATATAATTCAGATATTGGATGAGTTGCATGAACTATGGCCAGATTTGCATTATTATCATCTAGGTTTTTTTCAATTGCCCAAAAATGACCCAGTGTTTTTTCTAAATAGCCAGCAAAAGCAATCTTGTCATCTTCCGCATATCCGAATGATACAATATTCAAAAACAATATCACCACAAGGCCTAAAATTAACTTCATGTAAATGGAAAATTTCCATTATGATTTAAACAGTAAAGGACATTGCAAAATACTAGAACGTGATTTTGGGACAACTGGGAAACGCTCATTTACTCTGAATCAGAATTCGTACTGTTGAGTAAAGAAAGTCCAGGCATCACAGTTTCCAAGAAAGATGATTTTTCCGAATGGTATACCCAAGTAGTTCTTAAAGCAGAGCTGGCAGACTATGCTCCTGTCAAAGGATTGATTGTTTTACGACCAGATGGCTATGCCATTTGGGAGTCAATTAGAGAAACCCTAGATAAGAAATTCAAAGCAACAGGACATAGAAATGGATTCTTGCCAGTATTGATTCCAGAATCCCTGCTAGCCAAGGAGTCTGATCATTTTGCAGGGTTTACACCAGAGGTGTTTTGGGTTACACATTCTGGTGAAAATGAAATTGGTGACAAGCTTGCATTGCGACCAACTTCAGAGACATTGGCATATTCGATGTACTCCAAGTGGATACAGTCGTGGAGAGACCTTCCTTTGAAAATCAATTTCTGGAATACCGCGCTTCGGGCAGAAATCAAAGCAACCAAGCCATTTTTGAGAACCTCGGAATTTTTGTGGCAAGAAGGTCACACAGTTCATGCGACTCAGCAGGAGGCAGAAGGCGAAGTCGCGGAGATATTAGAGATTTACAAAAAAACAGTACAAGAAGAACTAGCAATTCCAGTTATTACCGGTAAAAAAAGTGACAAGGAGAAGTTTGTCGGAGCAGTATACACCACCACCATGGAATCCATAATGCCAGATGGAAAGGCCTTACAAATGGGAACTTCACATTTTCTTGGACAGAATTTTTCAAAACCATTTGAAGTAAAGTATCTAGATAAAAACAACACAGAAACTTTTGCATGGCAAACATCATGGGGGGTCTCTTGGAGATTGATTGGTGCAATGATAATGGTACATGGTGACGACAAGGGATTGGTATTACCGCCCAGAGTCGCGCCAATTCAGATTGTTGTCGTACCAATTTACTATAACGAGCAAGACTCGGCCAGAGTCAACGATGCGGCCGACAAGGTGGAAAAAATACTAAAAGAAAAAGGTCTTCGAGTACATGTAGATAGACGTGACCAGCTTACTCCAGGATTCAAGTATAATGAATGGGAAATGCGTGGAGTGCCATTGAGAATCGAAGTAGGTCCAAAGGACGTAGACAAAAACAAAGTAATGTATGCGACCCGACACATAAAACAGAAAAAAGATTTGGCCATGGAGAGTATTTCATCAGAAATCGACGAAATATTGCAAAAAATTCAGGATGAAATGTTTGAGGCAGCAAAAAAACTGCTTGCAGATAAAACCACCAAAACTTCAGAGTATTCGGAATTTCGAGAAGCTATAGAAAAAGGTACATTTGTTGATGCAGGTTGGTGTGGCAAGCGTGAATGTGAGGAAAAAATCAAAGAAGATACTATGGCAGACATTAGAGTAATACCATTTGATTCTGGCAATTCTGGTAAATGTGTGTACTGTAAAAACCCAAGCGTTACAAATGCAATATTTGGTCGGGCCTACTGATTGATATAGTTAGTTTGGCAATAGAGAACAATTGAGTGAAATACTTCAAGTTAAAAATCTCAAAAAATATTATACAAAAAAAAATATCTTTGGAAAACAAACTTCTTTGGTAAAAGCAGTAGACGACGTATCATTTTCAGTTGAACTTGGACAGACGCTAGTGCTAGCCGGGGAGTCTGGTTCTGGGAAATCCACAATTGCAAAAATGATTTTGCGTGCAATAGAGCCAGATTCGGGCGAGATAATTTTTGACGGCACGAAAATATCTGGTGATCCATCATCACTTCAAAAAATCAGAATGGAAGTACAGATGGTGTATCAGGACCCGTATGATTCGATTAATCCAAACATGAAGATAATAGACATCATAGCAGAACCACTTGAGATCCATAGAATTGGAAACGCCAAGCAACGATTAGACATGGTACGCCAAGTTTTGCATGAAGTGAAGATGGAACCGGTTGATGAGTTCATGACAAAGTACCCACACATGTTGTCTGGCGGACAGCGACAAAGAGTAGTCCTTGCCCGCGCCTTAATTCTAAAACCAAAGATGATAATAGCCGACGAACCTGTCTCAATGCTTGATGTTTCAATTCGCGCAGAAATACTAGAGTTAATGGACGCACTTAGAGAAAAACTCCACATTTCATTTTTGTATATTACTCATGATTTGGCAACTGCCAGATATTTTGGACAAAAAATTGCAATATTGCACCTAGGGAAGATAGCCGAAGTAGGTCCAATTGATGATGTGTTGTTCTCACCCAAACAAGAATACACCAAGGCGTTAATTGACGCAATATCAGATCCAAACCCCGACAACCTAACCAGAGAGAGAAAAATTCAATCTAATTTGTAACTGAATTCATTCAGGAAGATCATCATGTTATCACAGTACCATGGACAGGAACATGTGATAGCTCATCCATGAGTGATTAGACAACTAAATTGGGTTAATTGTTGGATCCTTTCTATTCATCATCCAGATTCCAAGTATCATGATTATCGCAGCAATTATTTGATACCAGCTAATCTGCTCATGTAAAAATATCAAAGAAGCACCAAGCCCAAAGACAGATGCCATTGAAAATATCAGTACAGTCCTCACTGTACTGATTCTCTTCAAACTCTGCATGAAAAAATACAGTGATGCTGCAAATCCAATCATGCCAAGAACTAGAATTGGTATGATTTGAGATTCCTCAAGACTAAACGGTATTCCAAACCCAAATATCGCAATTACAAACATTATGGCACCACCAATTGCAGACTTGATTTGAGCAATTTTCGCAACTTCGGCCTTTTCTATCAGCATTCTGCTCAGGTTGTTGTCTATTCCCCAAAAAAACACGGATAGAATCAAAAGCCAGTCCTGATAGTGGAACTCCTCCAGGGTAAGATTTGAAAAATTCAAATCAGTTGTAACTATGACCATTCCAGTCAGAATCAATGATGTTGCAATATAGCCAATTCTCCCAATTCGCTCCTTAAAGAACAATATCGCAATTAAAACTGAAAAAAATGTCTCGCCATTAGCTATGAGTGCCGCATCAGAAGCTGTTGCATGTTTCAAACCAATAAAGAACAGACTCGGAGCAATAACGGCACCAGATAGTGATATCGTGATTATTAGGAGGTAATTCTTTTTTGAGGATGGAAACTTTTGCTTGTGGGCAAGTGGTGTTAGTGTTGCAGCGGAGATCAAATAAATCATTGAGGCAAGTAGTAACGGATTCACAGTAGACACCAAAGGCTTTGCCAGCGTAGATACAGACCCAAACATCACAGCTGCCAATACTGCGAAAACATAGCCAAACCGCGCATTCCTATGTTTTTTGTGAAATTCCATGTTTGAGAGTACTAGTCAGTTTATTTTAAGAATGAATACATCGTATGACCAAATTAGAATCAGAGTGAGAGTAGAATCTTTTAGCTCTTGACTCAGTTTGGAAATTTACCTATCAGTATGAATATATCCTGAATCCCTATGAGGTCGCTAGTTGAAAAAGCAAATTTTAATTGCAATTATCGTTTCAGTCGCAGTAGCTTCTGCACTAATTGGCATTATCGCATCCAAGGGAATCGGTTCCTCACAAGATGATCAAGCCAAACTAGAGACTGTAAGAGATTCTAATCTCCCTACCGCTTCTGATATGGAGACAGATGATGTCAAAGAGATGGTTGCAAATGCAATAAAGCTGTATGATAAGATTGGCACCAAATCATTTGAGTCATTTGATTCCAGTCCTGAATTTCATCAAAATGATCTCTACATGTTTGTGTTTAAGGATTCTGACAGTGTTCTTGTATCCCATGGGGCAAACAAGGCCATGATTGGAAAATCTGTAGATAGTATTCTTGACATTTATGGAAATAGTATTGGAAAGATGATTCATGATAAAGTGACAGAAGATGGAATCTGGATAGAATATCTATGGCAAGACCCAAAAGACATGAAAACACGCATGAAAACATCTTGGGTTGTAAAGCATGATGGATACATTTTTGGAAGTGGTAGATACGACACTACATCAACAGCCCAGTCAGACGAATCTCAACCAAGACAGATTCGCACAGAGCCAATCGAAGTAATCATACCAGTTGGCTCCCCGCTTGAAGGCTGTGACGTCATAAACACTTGTTATGTCCCATACGAGAGTAAGATCTACTCTGGAGAGACAATAGTTTGGAAAAACATCGATTCTGCTCAGCACACAATAACTAGTGGAAGTTCTGGAAAACCAGATGGTCTTTATGATTCGGGAATTATCAAGGGTTCAGGTTCATTCCAATACACATTTTCAAATTCAGGCAAGTATCAATATTTTTGTAGCATTCACCCATGGATGAATGGGATTATCTCTGTAAAATAGAATCCAAAATAATGAAAATTCAAAATCTGGTTTACCTTTCACTATTTGCACTCTGTTGGTTCTATCCCATTACATCAGATGCATTTGAATTATCTTCCGTTACTGTGGGTGCAAACCCGTGGGCAATCGGACTTAACCCAGATACCAATACGATATATGTGACAAACAATGGCAATGATACAGTTTCTGTTGTTGATGGTTCCACCAACATGGTATCTGCAAATGTAACTGTCGGTCCTTATCCTTCTGGACTTGCAGTAAATCCAGTGACAAATATGGTGTATGCGGCCAGATTCCCATCCTCAGCAGTGTCTGTGATTGATGGTTCAACAAATACGGTTACTACAACCGTGTCTGTCGGTAAATTCCCATCAGGATTAGCAGTAAACCCGGTAACAAATACAATATACGTAACAAATTCAATCAGCAATACAGTTTCTGTCATAGACGGTGCGGCAAACATTGTGTCTGCAAATGTTACAGTCGGAACACATCCTGCAGGAGTTGCGGTAAATCCACTAGATTCAAAAATCTATGTTGCAAACAATGTGGGCGGAACTATATCGATTATCGATGGAACTACAAATACAGTGTCTACAAATGTTACAGTTGGAACAAATCCTGCAGGAGTTGCGGTAAATACAGTGACAAATACAATATACGTCTCAAATTCCGGAGATGGAACCATCTCAGTGATCAATGGGGCAACAAATACAGTATCTGCAACAATACAAGTCAGATCAGGTCCAGATGGAGTTGCAGTAAACGAGTCCACAAATACAATATACGTCTCAAATTCCGGAGATGGAACCATCTCAGTGATCAATGGGGCAACAAATACAGTATCTGCAACAATTCCAGTTGGAACCCATACTTATGCAATAGCAGTGAATCCTTCGAGTGGAAAACTATACACCGCAAATGATATGCCGGGAGTTCTTTACATCATCGCAGTTGATTCTAATTCACACATCATGTCACCTCTGCAGCAAGTCCACTCTGGAGTCAAACCGACACAAGTTACATGTCATTCTGGACTAGAACTAGTCCTAAAACAGTCAAACGGTTATCCAGTATGCGTCAAACCAAACAATGTGGAAAAATTATTGGCACGCGGATGGGCTATTCGTGTCT
>DAMC01000053.1:4412-6142 GCA_002499525.1 Nitrosopumilales archaeon UBA218 | reverse complement strand
TTATCGATAAATTTGCCTGTCTGAAACATTCTGATAAAATATCAGAACTATGCTCTATGTGGTGTCGAGAAGCTTCTCTTGGATGAATTCCCTGTCCATCTGGAGGTCGATAGATTTTTCGTATGTCTGCAAGAATCTTTCCATTGTTTTTTCGCTTTTCCACAATAGCGCAAGAGAATGTGTGTGCTGTACTTTCTATTCCTAGACAGAGCATTTTATCCACGGCTCATACTAGATACTATTTTGATTACATCTCCGTCTTTTAGGACATGGTCTCCACTGATTCTCTGTTTGGTTTTAGCATCTATTGCATGCAAGAATCCCTTGGCGAGATCCGCATGTATTGTCATGGCCAAATCCTTTGCAGTAGAACCCATAGATAGTAGCCTTGCATCGGGAAGCACTACACCATCCTTGTTTGAAAGCTTGGTCTCATCTTCGACTGGGTATATTGTAATGAATTTGAGAACATCAAACACTGCATAGTTAATAGCTGCTTGCACACCAGTTGTTTGTATTTTTCCCATGACTGATTTTACTAGGTCTAGTGCTTGTTTTTGCTGAGTGTTTATTGATGATTCATTGTTTAAAGTAAAGAAAGTGTCACCAGTGACATATTTTATCAGATTTGCTTTTGTTGCTTTTCTTAGTAAAAGCTCTGACTCTGCACTGCAAGTAACTACATGGTTTTCATTTTTTATTTTATCAATGATTGTCAAGTCTTTGCACAGATCTGCCTTGTTTGCGGCAATAAGCACAGGTTTAGTTTTTTTGCGGAGCTTTGTGACAAACAATGTGATATCGTCTTCAGTCCACTCTGTTGGTTTTTTTGTCACAAGTCCTGTCTCCTTGATAATATCAGATACCTGATAGTCCTTAATCCCCAGGCCTGAAAATCTTCTTGTAATACCTTCAACTAGAGTAGCTGTTTTTTGGAGTATTTCTTTGAGAAGTTTTTGCCACTCACGCATTAAGATTTGTTTGAACCATTGATTAAACTCGTTTTCTACAAATTCGATATCCTCTATTGGGTTATGTGTTCCCGGAGGAACTGGCTGACCCTGTATGTCCGTGGTTCCAGCTATATCGACTACATGAATAAGGACGTCTGCCTGTCTTGCGTCATCTAAGAATCTGTTACCAAGTCCTTTTCCTTCATGTGCTCCTGGAACTAGTCCTGCAACATCTATAATTTTGACCGGTACTAGACGCGTTCCATCAATACACATTGGATTTTGATGAGGGATTCCAAAGTGTTTACATGCACATTTTGTTTTAACATATGTTACTCCAACGTTTGGTTCTATGGTAGTAAATGGATAGTTTCCAATTGCTACGGCAGTCTCTGTGGCTGCGGAAAAAAATGTTGATTTGCCAACATTTGCCTTACCTAAAAGACCAATAAACATCAAAAGTGGAAAAAATCTTTACTTCTTATTAGTATTGCAGAAATTGTTTAATGGGGATCTAATCTAGCCCCTTCATGATAGTAATAACTGGCAACCCAGGAGTTGGAAAGCACACCGTTGCAGCAAAATTAGCACAAAAACTGGATTTGTCAATTATAGATTTGAACAAGATCGCTATTGAGAGCAAGGTCTTTGAAAAAAATGGTTCGACCCTAGATGTGAACGTCAAAAAACTAGCAAAAATTGTAAAAAAGATAACGACCAAAAATTCTCTAGTAGTAGGACATTTGGCACCCTATGTTTTGGATAAAAAACAGGTTA
>DAMC01000053.1:3237-4084 GCA_002499525.1 Nitrosopumilales archaeon UBA218 | reverse complement strand
TATTCGCAGAAAAAAATTATTGAAAATATAGGTAGTGAAATCCTAGGTATTATAGAATATGATTCAATTTCAAATTTTGGCAACAAAAAAACATTTCAAATTGATGCAACAAATTTGACACCGATTCAGATTATCAACAGAATAATGCTTGTAATCAAACGTAGATTCAAAGGAGATAAGGTGGACTGGTTGAATCTGGTTGCAAATAGAGGAGACTTGGTCAAGTTTTTCCCAAGTAAAGCTAAAGCATGATGTTTGAGATTCTAAAGACAGATCTAGCTGCAAGAATTGCCATACTGCAAACAAACCATGGTAAAGTGGAGACACCGGCATTTGTTCCAGTAGTACATCCAGTGAAACAGAGTATCCCCCCATCAAAATTAAAACAAATGGGCTTTGATCTTGTCATCACAAACGCATACATTACAATGAAAAGATGGGGTGATGAAGCTGCAAAAAGAGGAATTCATGACATCATAAAATTTGACGGTAGTATTATGACGGACTCTGGTGGCTATCAGGTCTTAGAGTATGGTCAAGTAGATGTCACACCAGAAAACATGGCAGATTTTGAGCAAAAAATAATGACTGACATTGCCATTCCTCTGGACAAACCCACGGGATACGGTTTACCAAAGAAACAAGCCAAGTCTTATGTTGATCACACTTTACAAGTAACAAAGAAAACCTTTGATTCCAAAAAAGAAAACGGCCAGATTTGGATTGGGCCAATCCAAGGTGCTGAGCATTTGGATTTGGTCAGAAAGTCTACTACTACATTACTAGACCAAGGATATCAGATGCTGGCGTTTGGTAGTCCAGTTGAAGTCATGGAGTCATACGAATA
>DAMC01000053.1:0-2897 GCA_002499525.1 Nitrosopumilales archaeon UBA218 | reverse complement strand
GGAGCTGGTCATCCACTTACAATACCAATTGCAATCGCATTAGGTTATGATACATTTGATTCTGCATCATACATGCTTTATGCAAAACATGACCGCTACATTTCCGACGATAGAACAAATCGCTTAACAGAAATGCAGTATTTTGCATGCAATTGTGAGGTATGCACAAAATACTCACCAAAATCACTCTCAGAGTTACCCAATAACGAGAGAATTCCACTAATTGCTTTACATAACTTGTATGCTATCAAATCTGAAGTAGATAGAACCAAGGAAGCAATACATGAAGGCCGTCTATGGGAATATATTGTAAAAAAGATAAAGGCTCATCCAAAACTATACGAGACCCTAGAAGTATTTACTTCAAATTCTGAATTTTTGGCAAAAACCACACCAAAATTCAAGGATCGTGCAATTTTCCTATACACGCATCATGACCAGTTTAGGCCAGAAGTAATTTCATATCATAAAACAGTCAGAAATTTCAAGACAGATAAGAAAGAACTAGTGATTTTACCAGATTCTGCAGACAAGCCTTTCTATCTTTCAGGTGACTATAGCCGAGCCAGAAAAAAATACAAAACTGAAAATGTGCAGTTTTGTCAGTACAATCCATACCTAGGATTAATCCCGCTAGAGATTTCTGACTTGTATCCTGCAGCGCATTATGTCATGTCCAATACTAAATCAAATCCAGAAATGTTCACCGAGTTTGCAAAAACATGGAAAACTTTCTTTGAGAATAATCGTTTCACTAGAGTATACATAGAAAAATCAGATTTTCTTAAACACTACAAAATACCAAAAAAGGTTAACACTAGATATCTAAAAAAGTAAAAAGAAAAGATTCGCGGTCTAAAGACCTGCGTCTTCTGCCCAGCCTTTAATGAATACACCGTTCTTGTGAAGAGGAACTGGTTGACCAGCTGTGTAATTCATTGGTCTCATCCAAAAGATGGATTTTGTTGGACAAACTCCAATGCATGCTCCATCGGAGATGCATCTTTCTGGATAAAAGACAAATGCTTTACCTCTCTTCCAGCCTTCTACAGGCTTTACACGGAGTACGTCTGGGCCAAGAGATGTACAGATTTCTACGCATAGTGCGCAGCCAATACATCTTTGTTCGTCAACGTCTGGAAGTATTGCTATTGGCATTTATTTCACTTATTTTGATCATTCCTCAGTAACTATTTAAACCATGATTCAAAAATTCAACAGCGTTATAGTTTTTGATCGATGAAAAATGATCGAGATCAAAAATAGAAGTAAAATACAAAATATAAAAAAGGTAATACAGATGGTTTTTACTTTCGCATTGCGTCGATTTGGCCGCTTGTTACCCAATCCAACAATTCTGCTGCAGAAGGATTCAACTCGGCTTTTTTATCCATCAGATTTTTTACCCAAACCCAGTTAAGCTGGTTTAGTAGTGGTTTGTTGCTCTCATCGCCTGCACGTACTTTGGAGCGCAGGTCTGCTGGGAGTGTACTCCACCATTGGTCAAAAGTTCTACCCATGCAAAACATTCTTAGGTCTGACTAATTAAAGCTTTTGAAGATTATATTATTGGCGCAACATTCTAGCGATCATGTGACAACCTTTTAACGTAGACGTAAAAACAACAAAAATCTATTGAAAGTAAAAGTTTTGGGCGCAGGCCTTGAAGTAGGTAGATCAGGTTTTTTGGTAAATTGTGACGACGCCAATTATCTTTTAGATTACGGGGTAAACTTGGGAAAAAATCTGCAAGCACCATTGCATGTAATGCCAAAGGAAGTGGATTCGATCATCATAACTCATGCCCACCTTGACCACTCTGGGTATGTTCCACTAATGTATGTCAGTGGTACTTGCCCCGTATACGCCACAGCACCGACATTTGATTTGAGTCGTATTCTAATTGAGGACATGTTACGATTAGAAAGAGATACGCACCCATTTGGTTTGCCAGAAGTTAACAAGATGTATTCTCATGCAAAACGAATTAACTTTAAAGAAAAAATCACTCATGGTAAATCATCTTTTGAGCTTCGGGATTCTGGACATGTAGTAGGTGGAGGAACAGTTCTTTTGGAATCCGGTGGGAAAAAACTGTTTTACACAGGCGACATCAACGTGAACGGTTCTAGAATGTTAAGAGAGGCAGATTTGGATATTGGTGAGATTGACTTGCTAATAACAGAAAGCACTTATTCACAGACAGAACAGATGCCAAGAAAAGAATCTGAGGAAAAATTTATCGAATTTGCAAACGAAGTACTAGATCAAAAAGGAACGTTGTTTGTTCCAGCATTCTCGGTAGAACGCTCTCAAGAGATTGCCTGCATTTTAAAAAATGCCAAATTCAAACATAAGATAATTATGGACGGAATGGCCCTCAGTGTAAACGAAGTGCTCTTGCGATATCCAGAATATTTGCGAGATTACGATGTTTTTGCAGATGCAATTGAAAATACTGTCTGGGTAAGGACTCACTCAGAAAGAAAACGTGAGTTATCAGAGCCTTGCGTTGTAATTTCACCTGCAGGCATGCTAGTAGGTGGAAATGCAGTATTTTACTTGCAAGAGCTTGCCCTGAACAAAAATAACGGAGTTGCCCTGGTTTCATATCAAGGAGAGGGTACGCCTGGACGCAGACTCTTAGAGTCTGGCAAAATATCTGTTCAGGGTAGAGAAAGAAAAGCAGAAGCCCAAGTACGACAATTCGAATTTTCAGGACATTCTGATAGAAACGCACTATTTGATCTGATTAAAAAAATCAAAGGAAATCCAAAGGTTTTGACGGTACATGGGGATGGAAATTCGTGTACCAAGTTTGCCCAAGAGATCAAGGAGAAATTTGGTTTTGATGCGCATGCTCCCAAAATGGGCGACATTATAGAAATCTAGAATGC
>DAMC01000104.1:1041-2781 GCA_002499525.1 Nitrosopumilales archaeon UBA218 | reverse complement strand
TAAAACAATTCATGCGAGACATACCATGTAACGTATGTGAGGGTAAAAAGCTAAAACCAGAAGCTCTTGCAGTCAAGGTTAACGATCGTGGCATATACGAAGTCTGTGACTTGTCAATTGACGATTGTTACGAATTTTTCAAAAATATCAAATTTACAGAAACCGAAAAATATATTGCAAAAGACGTACTCAAAGAAATCACAGAAAGGCTGGAATTTTTGCGCAATGTCGGACTGAATTACCTTACCTTGAACAGACAGAGCTCGACTCTGTCCGGCGGAGAATCCCAGAGAATCAGGCTGGCAACCCAGATTGGCTCCAATCTGACCGGTGTTTTGTATGTCCTAGACGAGCCTACAATTGGATTGCACCAGAGAGACAACGCCAGGTTGATCAAGACTCTGGTAAAGCTTCGAGACCTGGACAACACGGTAATCGTAGTAGAGCATGACGAGGAGGTAATCAAAAATGCAGACTGGGTTGTGGATTTAGGTCCAGGTGCTGGAATCCATGGCGGAGAAATTGTTTTTGAGGGGACCGTAGCCCAGATAATGAACAACCACAAGTCAGTAACTGGGGATTATCTCAAAGACAAGAACCTCATCAAACTAGTCGATAAAAAACGAAAGCAGGGAGGCACCATAACCATCAAGGGGGCTGCAGAAAACAATCTCAAAAATATCACAGTCGAGATTCCCCTAGGACTTCTAGTTACAGTTACCGGTGTATCAGGGTCCGGCAAGTCAACTCTGGTCAACGAGATACTGCTCAAGGCACTCTCGTCTTATTTTTACAAGTCTAATGACAGGCCTGGAAAACACAAATCAATTGAGGGTGAAACACTGATTGACAAAGTAATAGCAATAGACCAGTCACCCATTGGACGAACTCCCAGGTCAAACCCAGCAACATACATTGGTGCATTTACACCAATTAGGGAATTATTTGCAGGAACGGAATCTTCCAAAGAACGAGGATACACTCCAGGGCAGTTCTCGTTTAATGTTGCCGACGGCAGGTGTTTTGCATGTGAGGGGGACGGTGTAAAAAAAATAGAAATGCAGTTCTTATCTGACGTGTATGTCAGATGTGACGAGTGCAAAGGCAAGCGATACAATTCAGAAACATTGTCGGTTCTCTACAAGGGCAAAAACATTGCCGATGTTTTAGACATGACAGTAGAGGAGGCACTTGGATTTTTTGAAAACATTCCAAAAATAAAACGAATCCTGCAAACAGTGTATGATGTCGGACTGAGCTACATCAAGCTAGGCCAGTCTTCAACTACTCTTTCCGGAGGCGAGGCACAGCGAGTCAAACTTGCTTCAGAGCTTGCAAAACGTGACACCGGCAAGACCATGTACATTTTAGACGAGCCGACAACTGGCTTGCATTTTGCAGACGTCCAAAAACTTTTGGACGTGCTCAACAGGCTCGTAAATCTTGGAAACACCATAGTTGTAATCGAGCACAACATGGACGTTATCAAAAACTCTGATTGGTTAATTGATCTAGGTCCAGAAGGCGGAGACAAGGGAGGCCAGATTGTAGCAGTGGGTACGCCCCAACAGATAGCATCCAATTCCAAAAGCTATACAGGTCAGTATCTGAAGAAAATTCTTGCAAATTGACACTAGACATTAAAAAAATCACCATCCCGACGCTGCCAGGAATTTATCTTATGAAGGATAAAGATTCCAAAATAATCTACATTGGCAAGGCAAAGAATCTCAAAAACCG
>DAMC01000104.1:0-704 GCA_002499525.1 Nitrosopumilales archaeon UBA218 | reverse complement strand
GACATTGAATTTGTACTGACGGACAACGAGTCAGAGGCTTTCTTGCTGGAATCAAACATGATAAAGCAATACAGGCCGATTTTTAATATCGAGCTCAAAGACCAGCAAAGATACACCTATCTTAGAATTACAAACGAAAAATATCCAAGATTGTTAGTTGCAAGAAGAACCCGTAGCGGCAAGTTCCTAGGTGACGGTAAAATATTTGGACCATTCACATCTGGCAGCTCCAAGCTTCTAAGCATAGGCTCACTCAGAAAGACATTCAAGATTAGAATCTGTAAGACATTGCCAAAAAAGGCTTGTCTTGAGTACCATCTTGGCAATTGTGATGCGCCATGTGAGTTTGCACAGGCACAAACTGACTACAAGCAACACGTCTCCGACCTGGAATCAATCCTAAAAGGCAAGGACATGGGTGCATTTACAAAAAAACTAGAGCAAGACATGATTGAGGCATCAAGCCAATTACAATTTGAACGGGCACAGGAAATCAGGGACACGCTCCAAAGGCTGGGAAGTCTAAAGACCAAACAGAAAATGGAGAGTGCGACAGGTTCCGATGAGGAGTATTTTGGAATCAAAGCCCAGGATCAAACTGTGCAGATTATGACTTTTAAGAAAATCAATGGGGTTATTCGCGACAGCAACAAGTATTCCTTTGATCTTGTTGGGGACAATTCATTTTCCAATTTCCTATACCA
>DAMC01000093.1 GCA_002499525.1 Nitrosopumilales archaeon UBA218 | reverse complement strand
ACGATTGTTTTTTCATCAGGTATTATGGGCAGATCAAGTCGTGTAATTACATTGTCAGGCAAAACTAGCAGCCCTTGTCTAATTTTACTTCTAAATTTGCCAACTTTAGACGTAGTCTTATAATCAACTGGGATGTTTTCTCCTTCCCAATACGGCACAGTTATTCCTCCTGAACGTATTGGTTCTACATTTACCTTAAGCGATGACTCGTCAACATTGATAATTCTCCATTGAGACCCACGTAGGACAAAGACGTTCCCCTGTTCACCAAAATCTCCTACAAATCTTTGATCCAGACTGCCAATAATTTTCTTAGAGACGCTATCAAATACTTTGAATTTTAAAATATCTGGTATTGTAGATAGATTCTCAAAGTAATATCTAAAACACTTGCCACCTTTTTTGAATGTCATTTTTTGTTGATCAAAAAATATCAAATAGTTGGAGTCAAGCAGTTCAAGAACACCGATAAGGTCGTCCAGTGTAAGATTTCTGAAAAGGAAGGAATTTTTGATTATATCTAATGAATCACTTACAGAAATCTCTCCAATCTGCATAGTCAGTCCAACTAAATGATGCGCCAAAACATCGAGTGAACCATCATGGATAAGTTGTTCCTCAATAGATCCATCATGAATTCGATCCAAAATTGCTACAGTTTCTAGTTCATCGTCGATATTGTTGGTTATGATGAGACCTTTTGCTGAAGAGTGTTTGTTATGTTTACTACGGCCTATTCTTTGCATGAACTTTGATACTTGACGCGGTGAACCATAATGCATTACAAGTTCAACTGAGCCGATATCTAATCCAAGTTCTAGTGACGATGTACAAACTACTAATCTAGATTTGCCAGATTTGAGATTATCTTCTGTTTCCTCCCGAATTTGTTGAGATAGTGAGCCATGATGTAATTCGACTGGTGTGGTTGACTTTTCTCTAAGAACTGAGGCCAGAAATTCTGCTTCACCTCTTGTATTTGTAAACAGTAATACTGGCGACTCTAAATTCAGTTTGACTAGATAATCAACAATAAAATCAGCTACGTCACTTATTGTTCCATTTATGTGCTTAATCTCTACATCGTATTTGCGAATTGTTTCATCTTTGATAATTTCATATTTTCTTTTAGTTCCTACGAGAAATTTGGCTGCGTCGTCAGGATTACCTACGGTTGCAGATAGGCCGATTCTGGTCATAGGCAATCTGGTATTGATTTGTAGTCGTTCTAGACTAAGCGATAGTTGTGAGCCTCTTTCATTAGAGAGTAAGTCATGTATTTCGTCAATTATAACCCATTCTAATTCTGATAGAGCATTCAGCATTTTTTCCTGAGTTAACAGTATCACTAGTGTTTCCGGAGTTGTGATAAGGATGTCAGGAGGAGTCAGTGTGATTCTTTTTCTAGCAGATTGTGATGTATCACCATGACGTATTTCGATAGTAAGATCATCAGATTCTGCATACTTGATAATTCTCTTGAAAACATCTCGATTTAATGCTCTTAGAGGAGTTATGTATAGTGCCTTTATTTTTCCAGTTTTTTTTGATCCAGATACAAATGAAAAAACAGGTATTACAGAACATTCGGTCTTTCCAGAACCTGTTGGTGCAATAATTAACGAGTCCTTTTTTTGTACTACTAGTGGGATTGCTCTTTTTTGGATTTCTGTTAGTTGTGTAAAACCCAGAGCCTCGAATTTATCTATAACAGAATCAAGTAGTTTTTTGTGCGTCTTTTCTTGACTTAGCTCGCTCATACACCATTATTCCGACTACTCCAATGGCAAACATAATCACAGATAATGCCGGTATGGAGTCGAAAAATCCTGCCATGAATATTACGAGCTCCTGACGGTTAAATAGGTTAAGGCAGACTAGACAAGCCTTGACTAGTTAGCTTGTAAAAGAATTGGTTTGTTTTCATCGGATTAAAAAATACATGTCCAACGTAAGAGTTTTCTTTTTTGGAAAGTTTGATCTTGATATGCGTGTGCAAAGATATTATAGAATCCATGTTTTCTTGTTCGCTTGAATCGATTCTTCTTATCATATTTGTCAAAACAACTGGAATTTTTGTCTCAAAAGTTGTCAGTGCTAGATTTTTCATATAGATTGAGAATTGGTTTGTTTTCTCTAGTATTTGTTCTTCATTTGGATATTCAAAAGAAAACAAATCGGTAACATTATCAATCACAATCAATGAATAATCAGATTCTCTGATTTTTTCAAGACTCTTTTGTTGTTCTTTGACATTAGTAACTCTTGATACTTGTATCTGATCAAGAAAATCGAGTTTCATATTTTTAGGTGAACCCATTTCAACAAGTCTCTCAGGCCTGAATCCACCAGTAGTATCTTGATAAAAAATTTTAAAATTTTTCGACACAGAGTTTAACATTATTTGCAATGCCAGTTGAGTCTTGCCTGTCCCACTCTCTCCGAAAATATCTGTAATTGTTCCACTTTTTAGTCCGCCCAAGAGGATTTCGTCTAATTTGTCAAGGCCAGTTCTAATCATAATCAATAAAATTTAAAAAAATGCAAAAAATAAACGAATCCAGCATTTTTGTCACTAAATAGGCAAGGCTTTTATTCTGGTTACCAAGCTAGCAACTCAAGAGAACATCATTGTCACAAGTAAGCGCAAAAAGACCTTTAACAACACTACAAAAAAGCACAAAAAAGAAAGTTACCGTACGTCTAAAGAATGAGGTAGAATACAAGGGTAAAATGGACAATGTAGATTCGTATATGAATTTGATTATGACTGATGCAGAAGAACTACACGATGGCAAGACTATTGCAAACTACGGACGAGTCATAGTTAGAGGAAATAACGTATTATTTATCAAATTAGAAAACGACCTGTAGGTAATTTAATGGCTCGAAGTTTCCTTTTTACTTCTGAATCAGTCACTGAAGGGCACCCAGACAAGATTTGTGATAAAATTTCTGATGCATTACTAGATGAATTTTTAAAACAAGATCCAAATTCTCGTGTGGCAGTTGAAACACTTACTACTACAGGGATTGTTGTTGTGGCAGGAGAAGTAACCACCAAAGCTAAGTTTGATGTCCAAGATATTGTGCGAAAGACAATCAAAGAAATAGGATATGATAAACCAGAATATGGATTTGATGCCGATACTTGTAGTGTCATGGTATCAATTCATGCTCAGAGTCCTGATATTTCTCAAGGAGTAACTGCAACGGATAACAAAGATCAAGGTGCAGGAGACCAAGGATTGATGTTTGGTTATGCTGTCAATGAATCAGATGAATTAATGCCATTACCAATTTTACTGGCGCATCAGCTAACAAGAAAGCTTTCAGAGTTGAGAAAAAATAAAACGCTTGCATGGGTTAGACCAGATGGAAAATCTCAGGTTACGGTAGAATATGAAGACGGCAAACCAAAAAGAATTGAGACGGTCGTAATTTCAACTCAACATGCTCCTGAAATCGGCAATGACGAGATAAGAAATCAGATTATTGAGAAGGTTATCAAACCGGTGTGTGGAAAATGGTGGCATGACAGAATCAAGATTCACATAAATCCAACAGGCAGATTCGTCATAGGTGGCCCTCCGGGAGACTCTGGTTTAACTGGAAGAAAGATTATCGTTGATACTTATGGTGGAGCTGGAAGACATGGTGGTGGTGCATTTTCTGGAAAAGATCCATCAAAAGTTGACAGATCAGCTTGTTACATGTGCAGATACATTGCAAAGAATATAGTCGCAGGTGGATTGGCGGAAAAATGTGAGGTTCAAGTTGCCTATGCAATCGGCGTCGCAGATCCAGTTTCTTTGATGGTAAACACTTTTGGAACAAGCAGAATTCCTGAGGAAGATATTGAAAATCTAGTAAGAAAACATTTTGACATGAGACCAGCTGCAATTATTTCCCAATTGGA
>DAMC01000080.1:13391-27753 GCA_002499525.1 Nitrosopumilales archaeon UBA218 | reverse complement strand
AAGAAAAACATCGTATGGATGTCATCACTGTCACAGTGGATGTTGGAGAGGGAAGTGACCAGAAAAAAATTGCTGCAAAGGCAAAAAACCTTGGAGTTTTGCGCCATTACAATATTGATGCAAAAAAAGAATTCGTGGATGATTTTATTCATCCATCAATTAAGGCAAATGCACTCTACCAGAAAAAATACTGTCTAGCAACATCATTGGCAAGACCATTAATTGCTCAAAAGGTTCTGGAAGTAGCAAAAAAAGAGAAAGTCGATGCATTAGCTCATGGATGTACAGGTAAAGGAAATGATCAAGTTAGATTCGATGTCACGTTTGGTTCCGGTTCAAATCTCCCAATCATTGCACCGATTAGAGACTTAAATTTGGATAGAACAACAGAGTTAGAATTTGCAAATAAACACGGGATTCCAATCGATTCTGTATCAAAAAAGTTTTCAATTGATCAGAATCTTTGGGGAAGAGCAATAGAAGGTGGGAATCTAGAGGATCCATTCAACGAACCCCCAGCGGATGCATTCATTTGGGTAAAGACAAAGAATCTTCCAGACAAGCCAAGATATCTAGAGATTGAATTTGAGGAAGGGGTTCCGGTCTCAGTCGATAGGAAGAGGTTATCTCCAATAAAATTAATCGAATATGTTAACAACGTTGCAGGTTCATGTGGTGTAGGAATTGTAGACCATATAGAAGACAGGGTAGTTGGAATCAAGTCCCGTGAAGTGTATGAGACTCCTGCTGCGTTGTGTCTGATTGAGGCTCATTCTGACCTTGAAAAAATGGTACATACAAAACACCAAAATAAATTCAAAGCACTCGTTGACCAAGAGTGGACATGGCTTGCTTATTCTGGATTATGGCAAGATCCACTAAAACGTGATTTGGACAAGTTCATTGACCAGTCGCAGAAAGTTGTGACTGGAACTGTTAAGCTAAAACTGTATAAAGGAAGCTTCCGAGTGGTTGGAAGAAAATCCAAGTACTCTTTATACAGTCATGACATTGCGACTTACGGAAAAGGATCAGCTTTTGATCAGAGAAAAGCTACCGGTTTCGTGGAACTTTGGGGATTGCAGACGACAGAAGCTAATAAATTATCAAACAAGAGGTGAGAAGGATCGTAATGAATTGTTTAGAATGTGACGCAGGAATCAACATACCAGATGATGCTGCTGTAGGCGAAATAGTCTCTTGCCCAGAATGTGGTGCAGACTTTGAAATCGCATCAAAAAGCGGATCAAATGTATCGCTAAAACCTGCCGAAAGCGTGGGCGAAGACTGGGGCGAATAATTGTCCAAAGTTTGTATCGTCTTTGATAGAATAAGACTAGAGGAGAAAATGCTCCAAGAGGCTTCTAACTCACTTGGATACGATACAATAATGATGGATGCAAAAACAACCCAGCTAAGCACCGAAAGTCAACAGAGAGATGTTGATTTCGGTGATGTTGTCCTAGAAAGATGTGTGAGTTATTTTCGAGGCTTGCACTTTACCTCTTGTTTAGAATTTTTAAACATACCAGTAATCAACTCGCATAAAGTTGCAGATAATTGCGGTAACAAAATGGTGACATCATTGTTATTAAAAAAAGCAGGAGTTGCAACACCAAAAACATACTTTGCATTCTCTTCGGAGGAAGCAATGAATCTAATTAACAAAGTTGGCTATCCAATCGTCATAAAACCAGTAATTGGGAGCTGGGGAAGGGGTGTAATGCCATTACGCGATAAAGATACCACAGAAGCAATAATCGAGATGCGTGATATTGAGGATGGTTCGCATGATAGGATCTACTATTTGCAGGAAATGATTGACAGACCACCTCGAGACATACGCGCCATCACAGTAGGTGATCAGGTGGTTGCTGCGATGTATCGTAAATCTCAGGGTGATTTTAAGACCAATATCGCTTTAGGAGGAGATCCAGAATTATGTGAAATAACAAAAGAAGTAGAAGACATTTGCCTAAAGGCGTCAAAAGCAGTAGGAGGTGGAATATTGGGAATTGATTTGATGGAAGATAAGAAGCGAGGATTAGTATGTCATGAAGTCAATAACACTGTGGAGTTCAAGGGATTAGCCAGAGTTGCAAAGAAAAACATCCCACAGGAGATGGTTAGGTTTGCCATCTCACAAATCAAAAAATAACTAGTTAGATTTTGAGGCGTACTTTCTTCTGTATTTTAGATAACGATAATGTTCCTTTTGATATTGTAAGTAATCTCCATGGTTTTTCAGATGATTCTTGGAAATTCTATCGATTACGGATTTTTTATTTTTGACATACCATTTTTTGTAAGACTCTTTTAATCTGGCCTTGAATGCTGGGTCTTTTTTGTACCGACTACGATTATAGTCAGCTTTTCTTTTTCTTAGTAAATCGCGATCGGATTTCACCAACAAAAACAGAACTATATGAAATTGAATAAATTTTTTTCGTCTTCAGAATACAATAAATTATACCACTACAATCTAGGAAACATGTTACGTGTAGGAGTGGTCGGCGCATCAGGTTATGTTGGTGGAGAAATGTTACGACTTTTGGTCACACACCCCAAAGTAGAGATCACCCAAGTCACTTCTCGTCAATACGTAGGAGAATACCTACACAGAGTTCAACCAGCGTTGAAGGGGTTTACAGAGCTAACATTTTCAGAATTGGATTATGATAAATTATCAGACAAGTGCGATTTAGTCTTCACTGCAGTTCCTCATGGAACGGCTACCGAGATTGTTAAAGCACTTTATGACAGAGGTCTCAAAGTAGTAGATCTTTCTGCAGATTACAGATTGCACAACAAAGATGCCTATGTGAAATGGTATGGATGGGAGCACCCACACCCAGAATATTTAGCAAAATCAGTATTCGGTGTGCCTGAATTACACAGAGAAAAAATCAAAAACGCTCAACTGGTTTCTTGCCCAGGATGCATGGCCGTGACATCAATGCTTGCAATTGCACCACTGGTAAAAAACAATATCATTGACACAGAGCACATAATTGTTGATTCTAAAATTGGTTCATCCGGTGCAGGGGCAGGTAGTGTTGCTGGAACTCATCATGCAATGCGTTCAGGTGTTATCAGACCATACAAACCAGCAAAGCACAGACACACCGGTGAGATCGAACAAGAGCTATCAGAAATAGCTGGTAAACCAATCAAAGTTTCAATGAGTCCTCATGCTGTCGATATCGTCAGAGGAATCTTGTGTACAAATCATACTTTCCTGACAAAAGAAACCGATGAATTAACTCTATGGAAAATGTATCGTGAGATGTACAAAAATGAAAGATTCATCAGATTAATTCGTGATAAAAAAGGCCTCTACAAATTCCCAGATCCAAAATTCGTAGTAGGTTCTAACTTTTGTGACATCGGTTTTGACATAGATGAGGACAACCACAGACTTGTTGCATTATCTGCATCAGATAACCTAATGAAAGGTGCTGCAGGCTCTGCCATACAAAACATGAACATAATGGCAGGTTTTGATGAGATGGATGGTTTGAAATACTCACCGCTAACTCCAGTTTAAAAAATGATCACAATCAAAATAGGTGGAAGTGTAGTCGAAAATCTTCATCCCAGTACAATATTAGATATCAAAAAAGTCTCAGAGAGTGAGGGAGTCATACTAGTACATGGCGGAGGAAAGGAAGTAACCAGAACTTGTGAATTACTAGGTAAAGAGCCAAAATTTGTAGTCTCTCCTGGAGGAATAAAATCAAGATATACCGATAAGGAAACTGCGGAAATATTCACAATGGTGATGTCCGGCAAGATAAACAAGGCAATTGTGCAAATGCTACAAAAACACGGAATTAATGCAATAGGTCTATCCGGAATTGACGGGCAAATTTTTCTGGCAGAACGAAAAGAGAAGCTGGTCATAGTCAACGAAAAAGGAAGAAAGCAGATTATTGATGGCGGATACACAGGTAAAGTCACCAAGGTAAATTCTGATTTGCTCAAGTTATTGCTAGAAAAAGGCTACACCCCAGTCATTTCGCCAATTGCAGTAAGCAAAGAATTCGACATGCTAAATATCGATGGGGATAGAGCGGCTGCAAATGTTGCAGGTGCAATCCAAAGTGATAAAATCCTCTTCATTACAAATGTAGATGGTCTTTTAATGAATGAAAAACTAGTAGAAAATTTGACTAACGCAGAAGCTAAAGAAATACGTCCAAAAGTAGGGTTTGGTATGGAAAAGAAAATACTTGCAGCTACAGAAGCTCTTGATATGGGCGTCAAAGAAGCACTAATTGGTAACGGACAGAGAGAAAACCCCATATCATCTGCAATTGCACATACAAAGTGTACGGTGATTACAAAATGAGTGAAGACAATTACCTTGGTAATATGTATCAAAGATTCCCAGTAACAATAGAACGTGGACAAGGTGCAAAACTTTACGATATCAACGGTAGAGAGTATATCGATTGTATGGGTGGGTATGGAGTCGCTTTAGTAGGTCACCGTAATCCCAGAGTCGTTGCAGCACTGAAAGCACAACTTGATAAAATAATTACAGTCCACACATCACTGTACAACAAAACTCGAGAAGAATTTTTAGAGAACCTCATAAGAATTGCGCCAAAAGGTTTGACTCAGGTCCACATGGGAAATAGTGGTACTGAGGCAGTGGAGGCAGCAATCAAATTTGCAAGAAAGTTCACAGGTAAAACTGGAATGGTTGCTATGAATGGTTCCTATCACGGTAAATCATTGGGAGCATTATCTATAACATTCAATCCAAAATATCGCAAATCATTCATGCCACTTGTTGAAAAAGTTGCATTCTCACCATTTGGGGACATTGAGACACTAAGAACCAAAATAGATAACGACACAGCATTTGTGATCATGGAGCCCATACAAGGAGAAAGTGGAATCAATGTAGCTCCTCCAGGATTCTTACAAGATGTTCGAAAGCTTTGTGATGAACGTGGAATTCTTTTAATTTTTGACGAAATTCAGGCAGGATTAGGCAGAACTGGCAAAATGTGGGCTTGTGATCATTGGAATACAACTCCAGACATCATTTGTCTAGCAAAGGGGATTGCCGGGGGCGTTCCAATGAGTGCTACATTAACCAGACCAGACATTTTGGCTGCAATGAGTAAAGGAGAACACTCATCCACATTTGGAGGCAACCCATTATCATGTGCAGCTGGAATTGCCACCATACAAGCTCTCACACAGGATGGATTAATTGAAAATGCTGCCAGAGTAGGTAAATTCTTCATGGATGGACTAGAAAAATTAAAAGAAAAACACAGTATCATACGAGATGTTCGCGGCAAGGGCATGATGATTGGTGTCGAGATGAAGTTCGAAGTAAAAGATATTCTGTTAGATGGAATTCAAGAAGGCGTATTGCTATTATATTCAGGAAGGAACATACTCCGATTCTTACCTCCACTTGTTATGAGTGAGTCAGAGGTTACAAAGGTTTTAGAGGTACTCGATAGGTTATTTACCAAGGAGTCGGAAAGAAGAAAAAATGTTCAAGGATAAAGTAGACGAGGAAATTTTAAGAATACTCAGAGATGATTCCAGAGAATCTTTTGTCGATATTGGTAAAAAATTAAAACTTTCTGAATCTGCAGTTAGACGCAGAGTAAAAAATCTAACAGACAATCAAATAATTAAAAAATTCACTATTGAAATTGGTGAGCAGAATTCTACCAAAGCTATTGTGTTAATATCAGTTGAATCCTCAATGGACACTTCAAAAGTTTCTGCAAGACTAACCAAACTTGATGGTGTGAAAACAGTCTATGAGATAACTGGTCAATATGATATTGCAGTAGTCATTTCATCGCCAAACATTACTGAGATAAATTTAGCAATTGATGCGTTACGTAAAGTGCCAGGAGTCTCAGATACCAATACAGTCATAATTTTGCGCGAAGTCACTTAAGCCGAAAATCGAATCCCATTTCTCGCATTTAGCCGAAATTCAATATTGTTTTTGCTGATTTGAGCCGTTTCTAGTACGAATATGTTTATATCAAGTATAACGGCTTGATTCTTCTACAATGAACGATCCCAACTATTATGCTCACCTGTACAACGAATATGAAAAAAAGCCCAGAAGAATTCATGTTCTTGACAGCACTTTAAGAGAAGGTGAACAGCATCCTGGTGTCACATTTACCAACAAACAGAGAATCCAAATTGCTTGGATGCTCGATTACTTTGGCGTAGACCAAATTGAGATATCTCCGGTAGTATCAGAAGATCATTTTGAGGCAACTAAGACAATTATCAAACAAGGATTGAAAGCAGACATAGTAGCACATGTCAGAGCACTCAAAGAAGATGTTGATGTAGCTTTGAAGTGTGATCCAAAATGGACCGCCACATACCTAGGAATTTCAGACATACATATGAAAGACAAGCTGAGAATCACCAGAGAGGAAGCACTCAGACGGGCAGTTGAAACGGTAGAGTATGCAAAATCACATGGACTAAAGATGAGATTTACCGTAGAAGATGGTTCTCGTGCTGACCCAGAATTTTTGCTTAAAGTTTGTAAAGCAATTGAAGAGGCCGGAGTAGATAGAATCAGCTTACCAGATACTGTTGGAATCATGAGACCACGTGGAATGTTTAATTTTGTCAAAATGGTGAAAGAGAAAATCAAGGTACCATTAGACGTTCATTGCCACAATGACATCGGTCTTGCTGTTGCAAATGCGTTTGCGGGAATCGATGCCGGAGCTGAACAAATTCACACGACTATTGACGGAATAGGTGAGAGAACTGGAATCCCATCATTGGCAGAAGTCGCAGTTGCAATGACATACTTGTACAAATCACCTAATGATTTTCGATTAGATATGCTAACTGACCTATCAAGACTTATTGAAGAATACACCGGAATTCCACCATATGACTCAAAACCTCTAGTAGGACCTACAGCATACAAGCACAAAGCGGGCACACATCTAGCAGCAATTCTACGAAATCCCGCAGCCTACGAACCAATTCCACCAAGAGTCGTAGGCAACAGACGCAGAATTGTGTTTGGCGAATTGGCTGGAAAAAGTGGTTCTGCATACCTGATGTCATTATTGGGACTGCCAAAGGATGACAATCAGGCCAAAGCCGTAGCTGCTGGTCTTAAAAACCTCAGAATGGGGGATCTTTTAGAAATTCCCCTTGACAATAAGCTTGAAAGAAAGATAATTAATGATGCTAAGGACAGTGACTAGTAACATGGCAAAATGTGCTGAATGTGATTCAGATATTTCAATTCCAAGTGATGCCGTAGAAGGCGAATTGGTTACTTGTCCCGACTGTGGTGCAAGTTTTGAGATAATCAAATCTTCTGGCGGATTTGGGCTAAAACCAGCTCAAAGCGTTGGAGAGGACTGGGGCCAGTGAGCCAACCGGTAACGATTCTCTACGATACAGTTCGACCAGAAGAAAAAGCTCTAACCGAAGCGGCCGACAAACTAGGCATAAAAATCGAGATGGTAGATTGTAAGAATCTAGTACTAGATGTCGATAAAAAGTCACAATACAATACAGTATTACAACGATGTGTGAGTTATTATAGAAATTTGCATGCTACTGCAGCACTTGAGGGAATGGGTGCAAATGTTATCAATAATTTGTTTTGTGGCGTTTATGCTGGAAACAAGCTGTTCACCCATATGCTTTTAAAAAATGCTGGAATTCAAACACCTTTTGTCAGTGTGGCATTCTCTAAAGAATCTGCACTGGATGCACTTGACAATCTTGGGTATCCAAGAGTGATAAAACCCACAGTTGGTAGTTGGGGACGAATGGTGCAGAGACTAAACAATAGAGAGTCAGCAGAGGGAATTATTGAGGAAAGAGAAAAAATGTATCCAATTTACCAAATTCATTACATGGAGGAGTTTGTTCAGAGACCTCCTAGAGACATCAGAGCAATAGTAATTGGCGACCAAGTTGTGGGTGCTATTTATCGAAATTCCACTACAGAAAACTGGAAAACAAATACCCATTTAGGCGGCACCGCAGAAGTCTGTAAAATTACTCCTGACTTAGAAGACATTTGTATTAGAGCACGTGAATGTGTTCAAGGTCAGATAGTCGGAATTGATCTCATGGAAAGTAATGAACGAGGATTAGTAGTTCATGAAATCAACAACACCACAGAATACAGAAATGTTGCTCGAGTAACCGGGGTAAACATTGCGGGAAAGATTTTAGAATACGCAGTTAAGTCAGGAAAATAAAATGGATCCATCGTTTACTATAACTCCCAGATTTTCAATTAAAATGCTAGAGAAGGCACTCCGTCTTTACACACCTTCATTGTCAGAAAAACCAATGGCCGAATTTTTGGCCGACAAGTGTGATGATTTGGGTTTTGAGAATATCAAAATCGACGAGGTCGGCAATCTCATCGCAACAATTGGTTCTGGTGCACCAAGAATACTTCTATGCGGCCACATGGACACAGTTCCAGGCAAGGTCAAGGTTAGAAAAGAGGGTGATTTTTTGTACGGTCGAGGTGCATCAGATGCGAAGGCTCCTTTGATGGCAATGCTTCTCGCTGCATCCACATTGCAAAAAAATAACGGCACCGTAATTTTTGTTGGAGCAGTTGATGAGGAAGGAAACGCCACTGGAATTAAAAATCTAGCAAAGCAAAAGCTTGACATCGATTATGCTGTTTTTGGAGAACCTTCAGGAATCACTAATGTCACCATAGCTTACAAGGGAAGAATTGCAATCAATTTGAAAATCAATGTAGGCGATTCAGCCCATGCTTCAGCACCATGGCTTGCAAGAAATGCAATCGAAGAATCAATGAAATTCACAAGTGAGCTCAAGAAATCCCTTGAAGAAAACCAAGAAGGCAAATCAAAGGGAATGATGCTAACTGCGACAATTACAGAAATCAAGGGAGGCGACAGCCATAATGTCACACCTAAAGAATGCAACACCATAATGGACATTCGAATTCCTGTTACTCTTAATTGTAAGACGGTCGGTGAAAAAATTGCTACCAAAGTTGCAGACCTAGCATCAAAGCAACAGGTAGAAGCCCTTTACTCAGTAATTGATGAGACAGAACCATTTGAAGCACCAATGAATTCCCCACTTGTTCGAGCTTTTACTTTGGGTGTGATGGATGTCGAACACAAGAGACCAGCATTGATAAGAAAAACTGGAACTGGCGACATGAATATCATCGGAACTTTATGGAATGTTCCAGTTGTAACATATGGTCCAGGAGACCCACATGCATCTCATACTATTGATGAGAGGGTGTCAATGAATGAATACCTCCGAGGAATCGAGGTCATAAGAAATACTCTTCTTCACTTGAAGCGACTACACGATGCAAGAAACGAAAAATAATGTTATTTTTTATCGGCTTGGGAATCGGCGGCCAAGAATCAATTTCAGAAAAAACACGTAAAGTAATTTCAGAATCAGATATGGTGTTTTTTGAGCAATTTACTAGCCCAATGTCTGACGATGAGACGAAATTTCTCAGAGAGTTAACCGAGGGGGAATTCAAATTGGCCCCTAGATGGCTCGTTGAAGATGGTAAAGAGATACTAGATGCAGCCAAAAATGGCATGGTTGCTTTAGTATCATATGGTGACCCATACATTGCCACCACGCATATTGAATTACGCGTCAGGGCCATTCAGGAAGGCATTAAAACTGACACCATACATGCGTCTTCTGCAATTACCTCATTAGTCGGCGAATGTGGATTTCATTTTTACAAGGTGGGAAAAACCGTCACAGTCATGAGCGGAATACCATCCGCTACGGCATATTACGCAATATTTGAAAATCTGAAGCTAGGCAATCACACAATTGTATTGTTAGAGTGGAATCAAAACAAGAATTTCTTTTTAGACCCAAAGGAAGCAATCGCCAGTCTTCTCACCCAGGAAAGAGAGCAGGTTCGAAAGGTGTTCTCAGGAGAAACTTATGGTATAGTGGCATCAAGAATCGGACAGGAAGATCAGAAAATTATCGCGGCAAAATTTTCTACATTATCAAAACTAGATTTTGGTCGACCCCCACACACCATTATAGTTCCTGGTGCAATGCATTTCACTGAATCCGATGCACTGAAGGTCTTAGCAGAGTGTATTGATTTACCAGAAGACAATACACCAAAAGTGGAAAAAATCTCTGCACAGATGATGAAAAAATACATTCCAATGGTTCGTCGAGCACTAGACAAGATAACTCCATTTTACAAGGATTCAAAAGAGTTTGAAAGCGTACTTGAAAACGCCGATCTATACATCAAAGATGCGGAAAAATTCTACTCTCAGGGCCAAGACGAATTAGCAATTTTATCAATTGGGTATGCAGATGGACTCGTTGATGCTTTGCGAATAGCAAAGGGAATAGAACCAGAATTATAGAACGAATTAAAAATAACATTGATTCAGAATTAATGCGTTGGATGTCATAGATAAAAAAATTCTGGCCTCGATGTTTGCCTGCCAGTTTTCTAAGGAAGAACCAATCAGCAATTGTGTGAAGAGAACCAATCTATCCGAGTCCTACATTAATGAAAGAATAGATGCGATGCAAAAAAACATGATGATAACAGAACATAACACGTTGACTGATTTTGGAAGAAGTACATTACATGTTGTTCTAGCAGGTGGGGTTTTTGACATTATTCATCCTGGACATATCTACACATTGAATGCTGCAAAAGCATTGGGCGATGTTCTAGTTGTGGTAATTGCTACAGGTAATACTGCAGTTAGAATGAAAAAAAAGCACCCATTACATTCTGAGGAACAACGTCAAGAGCTCATCAGTTCTTTAATCATGGTGGATCTTTGTATGATAGGTAGTGAGGGAGATATCTTCAAGACAGTTGCCAAAGTGAAACCAGACATTATTGCTTTAGGATATGATCAAGTGCATCAAGAAAAATTCATCACTGATGGATGCAAAGACATAGGCATCAATGTCCGCGTTGCAAGATTACAGTCACCAGTTCCAGAGTTTTCAAGCTCTAAAATTGAAAGAGAATACGGTGAAGCATTACACGGAATTTAGGTTGATATTTTTATCGACATAGTGGAGCCGTTTTCCAGTCCAAGTTTTTTGCGAATCTCAAATTTTGATATAAGTTCGATCGTAGACAAGTCATGATGTGTTCTCTCCAGCAAAATTATCTGCGCATCAATTTTATCATTAACTTTACATGCAAAACACTTTACCCAGCCGTATGTTCTTTTGCCATCTGAGAATCCAGAAATCAGAGTTCCAGGAATATTTGTAAGCTGTCTAAGCGATTCAATTTGCTCCTTTTTGTCCACCTTGACATTTAGTGTTCCAGGAAATGGGACATATCCAATTTTTTGGCTAAATTGTTTTGTGTAGCCTTTTAGGGACATGTAGTATTTTCCCTCCCCCATGCCCGATTGCAATTTTCCAGAGATGTTTATTGTCGGTGGGATTGCCTCTAAACTATTTTTTAATAGATTATACAATTCAGAGATTTGTTCAAATCCTTTTTGAGTTAATTTGACTGAAACCTTTCTCCCAGTGGTCAGTCTAGATATGAAACCACCTTGTTCCAATTCCAGTAAATGTTTCGATGCCGCCTGTTGTGATTTGCCGATTTGTTTTCCAAGCGAGCTAGTCGTAATTACCACATAGTTATGTTTGGCCCCTTTGGACAACAATTCAGTTAGTGTGATTACGTGTTGAATCTTGAGCTCTGCCATTGTGTGATAAAAATAAAAGAGAAAAAAGAGTTAAAGACTCTTTCTTAAGCTACCCCGAGTTCGGTAAATGTTTTAAGAGCAATTCCATCCTTGTTTGTAAGGCTGGCAATTCTGTGTCCGATTACACATTCAATGCCTGCTTGTTTTGCTCCATCTACCAATCTCTGGGTCACTATTCCGTCAAGTATCAGATATTTGATGCCGGATTGAACTGAAAGTTTCGATACAAGTTCAGATATTGGAACTTTGAAGACCTCGTTTTTGCTCGAGTCAAGGCCGATTGCTTCTAATGTTTCGTTTATTTTTCCAAACATTTTTTCGGCAACCTCTGCCATTGGCTTGTCAGTAGGATCAGATAGTGTTGGTTTTGCTTTTGGATTATTCATTTCTTCAATTGTAGGTCGCAAGATGTCTGCGATTTGTTGTGGTGTTAGTTCTTCAACTTCCACTCCCTCTGGGGCTCTGTGCACTACATCGATGTCTACTACACTTTTGAGCTCTTTGAGGATAAATCCGCCAGCTCTGTCTCCGTCCAAAAATGCGACAATCTTTTCTTTTTGGTCACACAATTCACGAATGGATTCGTCAATTCTGGCACCATCAATAGCTAAAGAGTTATCGATTCCAGCACGTAACAGATTGATTACATCTGCTCGTCCCTCAACGAGTATAATCCAAGGAGATTCAAAGACACCCTGTCCGCATGGAAGTTTTCCTCTACCAAATGAGGTTAGTTTACCCGAGGTAGAAGTACCATCGTGGATGTCCTTAAGCATCGTCTCACCTTCTGAGATGGTCTTTGTTGCCCATTGCTGTTTGATTTCTTTGGCTCTTTTGATGATGTCGTCCTTTTTAGTGGCACGAACATCTTCAATTGCAGTCAGTTTGAACTTGCAGTCAAATGGGCCTACTTTATCAATACTTTCAATTGCTGCTGCTATCAGCGATGCAGTATCAACGTCAGTTGACATTGGAATCAATGCATCACCTTTAGTAGTGTTTGTAGTACTTGTCGCAGTTACTTCTATTCTTCCGACTTTGGACAATCGTTGGAGCTCATTAAGGTTCATCTCTGGGCCTAGTAGACCTTCGGTCTGGCCAAAGATTGCGCCTATAATGTCTGCTCTCTCAACAAGTCCATCAACTTCAAAGGATAGCTTAACGTGATATTTGACAATTCCTGTTTGTGGCAATTGAGAACATTCCTCCTAAAGATCAATAGCTTTAGTCTTCAAATCACAGATATAAGTGCTTATGATTAAACTAGGCTCATAAAAATAACAAAAATGAGAAAATAGAAGTTTATTCAGTGCTGAATGAGTGTCCACAGGAGCAGGATTTAGTAACATTTGGATTGTTAATCTTAAATCCAGAGCCCATTAGAGACTCGATGTAGTCGATGTTTGCTCCTTTGAGATGTTCTTGAGAATAGCTGTCAACTAGTAGTTTTACACCTTGTTCGACGATGACAGTATCATCTTCTTCTGGTTTTGCTTCAAAGCCCATTCCATAGGAAAGACCTGAGCATCCACCACCTTGAACATAAACTCGAAGGTATTCTGGCTTTTCAGTTTCCTCGCTCATGAACTCCACAATCTTTTGTGCAGCTTTTGGAGTTATTGTTACGAGTTTCTGGGTTTGTTCAGTTGCCATGAAGTGCTAAGTCGTTCCAAATTATAATAAGCTTTTCACCCTTGATACGGTAGGAATAAAGAAAAATTAGGCGTAGTTTACTTTTTTGACTTGTTCACAAAAGCAGTCATACGCTGTTCTCTGTCTGGATCGGTAAAGCAGTTTCTCCATGCAAGAAGTTCTATTCCTAAACCAGTTTCAAGATCTGCGTTACGTCCCTTATTGATTGCTATTTTGGACATTTTTACGCCGGAAACGGAATTTGCTGCAATTTGATTTGCCATTTTCATTGTTTCTTCCATCAGTGATGCCAGTGGAAATACATGGTTTACAAGACCTATTTCTTTGGCCTCATCAGCCTTGATCATCTTGCCAGTATAGACTAGTTCTTTTGCTTTTGCAATACCGACAATTCTCATTAGTCTTTGAGTTCCTCCCCATCCTGGTGGTATTCCAATGGTAACTTCTGGTTGACCAAGTTTAGCTGTGTCAGCTGCGATTCTGATATCGCAAGACATGGCAACCTCACACCCTCCGCCTAGTGCAAATCCATTTACAGCTGCAATTGTTGGCTTTGATACTTGTTCAATAGTATTTGTAACAAGTTGTCCTAGTTTTGCGTATTCAACTGATTGGTCTGCAGAAATTTTTGACATGTATTCAATGTCTGCTCCCGCTGAGAATGCCTTTTCACCTTCTCCTGTCAGAATGATTACTTTGACATCATCATCTGTATCTAGTTGTGTAAATACGGAAACAAGTTCTTTTGCAACATCTGTATTCATTGCATTCAGCTTGTCAGGTCTGTTGATTTTGACTGTAGCAATTCCGTTTGATTTTGATGTTGTAACTAGAGTCATGTTTTTGAAAAATTTTCTACTCGAAATAAATGTTTAGAGGTGTTTACCCCATTGAGCTAATGCAGAAGCGGCTGCTGTCCAGTTTCGAAGGTCATCATAGACTGGAACTCCTTCTTTTTCAATAAGGGC
>DAMC01000080.1:0-13003 GCA_002499525.1 Nitrosopumilales archaeon UBA218 | reverse complement strand
TGGAATACAAACCAAGGCATCACCACATCCACGTTTGGTTCTTCGTAGAACTTTTCAATTGTATAACGATAATCTTCAGCATTGGCACCTCCAGTAACATCAGCTGGATTACCTTTACCAATTACGTATGTTGGGGGAAAGTGAGCCTTCATTTCATCAAGAATTTTTGGCGATATTGTAGCCAGTTGTAATCCTAATTTTTCGAATTGGTCTATTCCACCGATCATTGGTCCTGCTCCGTTACTACACATTGCTACTCGGTTTCCTTTTGCAGCTGGTTGCCAGGCTAGTGCCTTTGTTACTGCGACTAGTTCTTGATAACTCTCTACTGAAATAATTCCTGCTTGTTTGAACGCACCCATGATTATTGCATTTGATCCGCCGAGAGAACCAGTGTGAGAAGCTGCTTGTTTAGCACCAGCCTCGGTTCGTCCACTCTTCCAAATTACGATTGGTTTCTTCTTTTCTGCCATAACACGTTTTGCAGTCTCGATGAATTTGCGTCCATCTCCAAAGCCTTCGACATAGAGAGCAATTACTTTGGTTTGTTCATCAGATGCCAAATACCAAATCATATCTGCTTCGTCAACATCAGAACGGTTACCATAGCTTACCATCTTTGATAAGCCGAAAGAGTCCGCTGATTCTAAAAAGCTGATTCCCATTGTACCGGATTGTGAAAGTAGAGCAACATTCCCTAGTTTTGCACGGACCATTCGTTCTTGACCTTGGAATGCACAGTCTAGCCTGTTTGCGGCATTGAACATCCCTATGCAGTTTGGACCGATAATTCTGATTTTGTGTTTTTCAGATAATTCTTTTACTTGAGCCTCATACATTGCACGCTCTCCGCCCAATTCTTTTCCACCGCCAGACACAATAACCACATTATGGATACCTTTCTTTGCACATTGTTCCAACACTGGGGGAGTCACTGAGAGGTCTACGCAAACCACAACCAAGTCAACATTACCAGGTATGGCATCAATTGACGGGTAACACTTTACTCCAAGAATTTCTTCAGATTTTGGATTAATTGGATATACTGCGCCTTTGTAATCATGCTTTGCCAGGCTATCAAGAACGGAGTTTCCGACTTTGCCCGGAGTTGCAGACGCGCCTACTAGAGCAACTGATGCTGGAGTGAAGAACTTCTCCATGAATTCGGCATTTGGTTCTGCCTTTGAAATAACGTTATTGTTTACTTCCTTTGCCAGGATGATTTTTGCGTCAACTACAAAGTAAGATTTCGGATACACTACAATCGGGTTAAAGTCAATACTATTCACATAGGATGCATTATCGGTGCCGATTTTTCCAATCTGAACAAGTGCTTTTGCAAGCATATTCATATCGATTGGTGCGCTACCCCTGAATCCTTTGAAGAGTTTTGAGGATTTGAGTTCTTCAATCATTGATTTAGCATCAGATATTGTAATTGGCAACATTCTCCAAGCTACATCCTTGAACACTTCAGTCATGACACCTCCGAGACCAGCCATGATTACAGGACCGAATTGTGGGTCAACTTGTAGTCCGACAATCATTTCGACTCCTTTAGGAACCATTTTTTCCAAGAGAACGCCTTTGATTTCGGCCTTCTTGTTGTATTTTTTCACATTTTTAATAATAGTATCAAAAGTCTTTTTGACTTCCTTTGCATTAGCAACACCCACTTTGACTCCACCTGCATCAGTTTTGTGTAAAATTTGTGGAGAGACTATTTTCATCACTAATGGAAAACCTATTCTCTTTGATGCCTTTACAGCGTCATTGGCTGTTTTTGCTAGTGCATATGGGGGTACTTTAACGCCATATGCTTTGAGAATTGATTTAGAAACATCCTCAGTGATTACCTTGTGATCTGTCTTCATTGTTTCGTCAAAAATTTTCTTTGTTTTTTGCATAAGGTGATCGAAGACAACCTCGATGAATATATTAAATTTGTGTCAGAGTTTGAATTCTGATTTGAAGTTTTTGTAAAAAATTTTCATGTTTTTTTGTACTGTTTGAATATAGTCATCGATCTCGGTGCGAATTTTTTTTGGATCGATGTTAGCAATTTTTAGATCCTCCTTAGTATTATCAAGCCAAGACTTGACAATGTCTGAATCCACCTCGAAATGAAATTGCAGTCCTATTGTACTACCAATTTGAATTGCCTGTGCATACAAGTCCGAATATGCCAGTCTTTTTGCACCAGACGGAATATCAAATGTATCACCATGCCAGTGAAATACTGTGAACGGGTTTGAAATACCTGAAAACAGGCTCGATTTTGACTCTTTATCAATAAAGACATCATGATAAAAACCAATTTCCTTTTTCGAACCAGGATAAACTCTAGCACCAAATGCCTTGGCTATAAGTTGAGAGCCAAGACAAATTCCAAGCGTAGGTATGTTTTGTTGGGATGCGTTTCGGATTAAATCAAGCTCATCTCTGAGATATGGTAAATCATCATTAGCACTCTCTGGGGCACCCATGATTAGAACAATTTTGTGATTTAATGGCGGGATTTTTTCTTTTTTTACAGAAATGATTTGGAGTGAATAGCCATCAGATTCGAGAAGTTGTCCTATTGTTCCAGGTCCTTCAAGGCCTGCATTTTTTATTACAAGAACATCAGACATTATTTGCAGCTCAGTTTGGTGTTAATCATATTCAAAAATTCTGATCCTGAATAGTCATTAGTAATGCTATATGGTATAACCCAGAGTACAGTGGAATCTAGTTTTGTCCTTATGTGAAGTTTTTCCATGTTAATTCTTGCCACTTCGGTTCCTCCGTTGGCAGTATCAAAAAATGAAAAGAACAGTGCAGATACACTATCATCATCAGAGTCAAACTTACCATAGATTTGTCCGCTAGTATGAGGTGCAAATGCACCATTACCAGTGATGTATGTTCCAAGTTCTTTTCCGCCGTAAATTATGGTGAAAGAATATTTTGAAAATGATGCAGGTAAAGGAGAATCATTGCAAACATTTACAGTTTTGTCTGTCATAACGGAAAGATAGTTAAACTGATTTCCCGGCCAAGAAAATTGTAAGACGGGTAAAGATACCATGTTGAGCCCGGAATAACCCACAGATCCAACAATAACAATTAGTGAAATTAATACAATAATGGTGTGTTTGTTTGTCACGAATTAAGGCTCAATTCAGTATAATTTTAGGGTATAAAATGAAAAATGGAGAGTTTATGGCCAGAGGCCTTTTGCTTTGAATGCTTCTACAACTCTTCCTACTGCCAGAACCATTGCGGCACGTCTCATGTCGATTTTGTGTTGTTTTGACAATGCGAGTGTGTCACGAAATCCACGAGTGATATGGTCTTCCATCTTTGAAGCTACTTCTTCAAATGACCAATAGTAACCCATGTTGTTTTGTACCCATTCCAGATATGAGATACATACTCCGCCAGAGTTTGCCAAGATATCTGGTATGACCATTATCTTTTTCTGGTAAATTATTGGGTCTGCTTCTGGCATAGTTGGGCCGTTTGCAGCTTCACCAATGATTTTGCATTGGAGTTTTTTTGCAATGGATGCGTTAATTTGGTTTTCCAGTGCGGCTGGAATCAAAATATCGCATTTTGTTGTTAGTAGTTGTTCAGTAGTGATTTTTTTGCTTCCCGGAAATCCGACTACGGAGCCTGTTTTGTTTTTGAATTCAAGTACTTTCTTTGAATTCATACCATTTGGATTTATGATAGAGCCTTTTGTGTCACTTACTGCAATAACTTTGGCACCCATTTTTTCCAGGTACTCTGCAGCAAATGTTCCAGCATTACCAAATCCCTGAATGACCACCTTGGCACCTTTTAGTTTGAGGCCCAAGGTCTTTGCGGCTTCGCGGATACAGTACGCACATCCAAGACCGGTTGCTACGTTTCGTGCAAGAGAACCGCCCAATGCAATGGGTTTGCCGGTGATAACTCCTGGTTGATGTTCATTGCCAGCTAGTTTTCCGTAAACGTCCATGATTTGTGCCATTTCCCTGCCTCCAGTATACACATCAGGAGCTGGAATGTCTTTTTGTGGGCCGATTACCTCGTAGATTGCATAAGCATATCTTCTTGTCAGTCTCTCAAGCTCACTTTCAGATAGCTTTTCTTTTTTAGGATTGACAAAAATTCCACCCTTGCCTCCACCCAATGGGACATCTACTACTGCACATTTCCAAGTCATCCAAGACGATAATGCCTTGACTTCCTTTTCCATGTACTCAATGCCGCCTTCAGGATCAAAGTATCTGATTCCACCTTTGTATGGTCCACGGTCATTGTTGTGTTGGCTTCTAAATCCAATGAATGTTCGGATTTTTCCGTTGTCCATTTTCACTGGAAGCTTTACTCGCAAAACCTTGTTTGGTTCTGCCAGGTAATCCCTGATTCCCTTGTCAACTTTTAAAATTGAGCAAGCATCATCAAGTTGTTTTTGTGCATTCTTGAATGGATCTGCCTGAACCAATTTGATCGAGATCTCTGTAGTCGGATTGTATTTAAGTATGTTGAGAAATGATTCTGAAAACAATTGATCGCCATGATTTTTGTGAATGGGTTTACAGTTTTTTATTTTAGAGAATTTAGTTCCAATATAATTTTTCACCCAGATAACTTTTTTATTTAATTTAGTACGCCAGATTCAAACTGAGTTTTGTTGTGCAGCTTATTTTTTATGAATCTGCCTAGTGTTAATCTGATTGAACAGGTAAATACCCGCCAGAGGGATATTTTCTCAAAGCGATCAAATTCAAACCAGCCAATGAAAACAAGACTATCGCGAATCATGATCCTTTGCAGACAGGATTAGATTGAATTTGTAGATATGCTATCGATTAATGATTGCTTCAGGCTCGGATACCAACTAAGGCTTAAATTGTCAGTCAAACTAGCTCATTCATTATGATGCCAGCACGCGGATACGACATGACTCCTACAATGTATTCTCCTGACGGAAGAATATACCAAGTAGAGTATGCTATAGAGACAGTAAAGCGTGGAACTTTGGCAGTAGGCGTAAAAAGTAAGGATGGTGTTGTGGTAGCAGTTGAAGAAATACCAAGAAAACTCCAAGTTTCCGTAATTACACAAAAAATATTCCAAGTTGATGATCACATTGGAATTGCAGCGGCTGGATACATTCCAGATGCCCGAGTCCAAGTTGATGATGCAAGGACTTTTTCACAAAGTCACAAACTAATCTATGATGAGGAAGTTGAGGTAGAAACAGTTGCAAAACATTTGGCAGATAGATGTCATCAATATACCCAGTACTCTGGAGTCCGTCCTTTTGGTGTTGCATTGATAATATCTGGTGTTGATCAAAGCGGTAACAAAATCTATGTTACAGATCCATCCGGAACATTTGTCTCATATGCAGCAGTTGCAATTGGTGCGGGTGCAGACGATGTTAATGCTTTCTTAGAAAAGAACTACAAAGACGATATGTCACTAGATGATGCATCTGCACTTGCAGTAGCAGCAATTGAATTGCGTGCAGAGTCAAAAGAAGAAAAAAGCATCAAGATGTCCCGAGTTACAAAGGATAAAAGAACTCTTCAAAAGGTTAGCGATGCAGAAATTGAAAAATATTCTTCAGTAGCCAAGACAAAATATCCAAAATCAGTCTAGTTACTACAAATTATGTATTAATTATTAGAAGTTCAATGGGACTCGGCAGTTATTGGGGCGAAGTAATTGAAGTACTAAGACAAATAATTCCCATTTATGACAAAGTGAATTTTTACATCTCTCTTGGAAAAGCCCAAAACCACAGAATACGTGGAATCACAAATCGTGTCTTGCCAGGAAATCAAATTTTGGATGCAGGTTCTGGTTTTGGAAACATGTCCAAAACTGCAATAAAAATTTGTCAGGGCGATATCAAAGTTACACTTTATGATCCCCTGGTTCCCATGCTCAAAAATACCAGTACTTTCCTTGAGAAAGTTCCAGACATGTCATGTGGGGTTTTTGAACACATTCCATTTAGAGATGGACAGTTTGACGCAGTATTGTGCGGATATTGTTTACGAGATGCGATTAACCTCAGAATTGCGATTTCAGAGATTCATCGTGTTTTGAAGGATGGTGGTCGCTTTGTAATCGTAGATTTGGGCAAACCTGACGAAGCAATTCTGCGTGCAGGAGTTTCGTTTTATCTGAAATTTGTTTTGCCAGTGATTGCATTTGCAGTGGGTGGAAGACTTGGACTTAAGTTCGGGACACTGTATGGAACATACAAACGATGGCCACAAAACAAAAAGCTCGAGGGATTGTTATTAGAGAGATTTTCCAGAGTAGAATTTGAAAAAGATATGATGGGTGGCGCAATTATGGTTGCAGCTTTCAAATGAATAGAACGCTACTCATCCTGAACATAACAGGTCTAATAATCGGTATCTCTTATGGGCTGCACAACCCAATTGTTCCAATTTTTGCCAAAAACGAAATTGGTGCTTCATATACAGATCTTGGTCTAATTGGTCTTGCAAATTTTGTTCCTTACATGTTCATTCCGGTTTTTGTTGGAATGCTCGTTCAGAGGTTCAATGCAGGAAAGCTGCTTTGTTTTGGAATAGGAATCAATACAGCATCAGTGTTTTTACTTTCTTTGGCAAGAAGTGTTCCAGAAGTCATGATTTTACGCGCCATGACTGGTGTCGCACATGCATTTTTCTGGCCACCTGCTGAAACCATAATTTCAAATGTCAGCGAGGGTAGGTCCCGTGTCAAGAATATTTCTAAATTCACTGGCTTTTTTGTTGCAGGATTCATGATCGGTCCTCTAGTTGGCACGGTTTTACTCCAAGGGCTTGATGTTTCATACAGAGTTTTATTTGAAATCGCAACCTTCGTCATGGCTTCATCCATAATTTTTGCATTGCAAATAACAAAAAAACAAGGGCATAGAGAAAACAGTGATTTTTCCTTTGGTGCGTTAAAGCAGGTCATTAAATTTCCAACAATCATTATGATATTGATTTACTGTGCGTCGTCTTTTGGCATGATTCTCACTATTTATCCTGCGTTTCTAAACGATAGAAACTTTACAGCTACCGAGATAGAGATTCTGTATTTTGTGTTTGGGGCATCCAGAGTCATGACATTGGCTTTGACTGAAAAGTTTGCAAATCACACTAGTCTTACGTTAATTGCTTCAATCGTTTGCATATCTACAGGACTTGTGATTTCTTTTGTCTCGTATTCATTTTTACAATTTTCTGTCGCCATGGTCTTGATGGGTTTTGGATTTTCCATTATTTTTCCTCTGACATTGGAAATAATTCTTAGAAAAACTCCTAAAGAAACTCAGGGTGTAACAATTGGAGTTTACGAGACAACATTTGGAATAGGGTGGGCTATAGGTCCTCTTGCAGCAGGATTGATTTCACAATTTTCTGGTAATGCGATTCCATACCTAGTATTTTTTGGAATAGGGCTTGGAGTAACAGCAATTTCAGTAGTCAGAAAACAGTCTCTAGAGCCGGCACGGATTATTTAGGATTAAAAAAATTTCTTACCTTTAAAATTACAATCGCTGGAACTACAAAGTACATTCCTATGTTTAGCAGTATCACTCCTATTCCATATCCCAACATCTGTTGCTCGGAGTGGATATCGGCATAGTTGAGAATCGACATTGTAGAAAGCATCGGAGTAATTGTTAACTTTACTGTCTCTTTGAATAGTGGATTTTGTCGTTCCATGTCTGCAATTACAGGACTAAAGGAATAGTAAAATTCGTTGAATCCAGTCATGAATGTTGTACCAGAATCAGTACTCAAAAGTACATTGTCTCTTACCTCTCGGAGTAGCTGGACTTGAGGGGCAAGCTCTGAACCATATGCTGCAGTTGCAATAGCACATTGTCCGGAACCACCTTTTTTGTCTAGAATACAGACTCCATTTTCCAAATGAGTTCCGACACCGCAAGAACTTGCAGCGGTTGGTTTGTCTAATCCCACAATATCATAAATCGATTGGTTTGGAAAGTTTCTGTCAAACCAAGCCTTGTATTCAGGTTCTTTGTTGTATCTGTCAACAAATGATTGGGGATCCTTGGTCGGATCTGGAAAACCTGGAATGTGAGTCTTGAGTGGTCCTTTGACCCCAACTATATTAAAAATAGTATCATTTGGAAAGTTTCTATCAAACCAAGCTCGGTATTCAGGCTCAGTTTTGTATCGATTAATGTAGTATTGCGGAGTTTTTGCCGGATCTGGAAAACCTGGAATGTGAGTGGTCTTGTAACCCGTTGCAGTTTGTGGTTTTACATTCTCTGCAGGTCTGGGTTCTGGTTCAGATGGTACTTGTACAGTTGGTGCATGTGAGGCAGGTGCGACAATACAAGTTCCAGTGTTATCATCGAATACAGTACCAGTTCCACAGCTTGGTGCTAGAATGCACGAACCAGTATTTTGATCAAAAACAGTTCCAGAACCACACTGTGTTGTAGGAGTTTCAGGAATCGGCGTTGATTCAGCCTTTGTTGGAGTAGGTGGTGTTTGGGAGGATGTAGTTGGTATTGATGGTTGTAGTGGTGTGGTGGAAGTAGACGGTGTTTGTGGCACTTGTGGACTAGAAACAGATTTGCCTAATTCCGACATTACCTGTGCAGCAGATGGGGATACTTGAGATCCATCCGGAGAATAATCAAAAATAGTCCACTTGCCTTGGTATTTCGGATCTTCATCATAAATTAAAGAGGCATTATAGATTCCTTTTACTGAGAGCTTTGAGATTATTTTGGATTGAGTTGTGTCCACAGGTTTTATCTCAACCAGACCGTTGCCATCAGTAATTCCACCCATTAGCAAAAATGACTTTCCTTGTGGGGGAGTGACCTTGACTGAAACCATTTTGTTTGCATGAGCAATATCCGTCTTTCCTGAGAAGATTATCTGATCTCCTTTTTTGTATGATGTCTTATCAGTTGAAAATTCGATTACTGTGGCATGAGCAGGAATGACTAAAACTAAGGCTAGAAATATCATCAAAACTAATAAAATCTTCAATTCAATTACTGACCAAGTGCTAAGACCATTAATTAGATAGTGTATTATTGTATAGCGACTGCTAGATACTTGTAGACTTTCGTTAGGCTTATTTTTGATACAAGCCGCAAATAAGTATGTTCGAGTATTCGCTCAACATTTTAGGAAGTGAGTGGATAATCATCGTTTTTGTTGCTCTAATTGCCCTATTGGGTACGAACCGTTTTCCAGATGTTGCAAAAAAGCTAGGCCGTGCAGTTGGTCAATACAATAAAACCAAAGAAGAGTTACAAAACCAGCTAGCGGGAATTACAAATACGAATCTGAACATCACAAACCCCGTACAAAATGAAAGGCAAAAAATGGAGTTTATTGCAAAATCTCTAGGAATTGACTTTTTGGGAAAGACAGATGATGAGTTAAAAAAACTCATTTCTGACAAGATGTCTGGAAGTAACACCACAAAGGAAAATTGAGATTGTCCAAATTATCAGTGAATCAAATTTACAATGTAAACTGCGTTGAGGGAATGCAAAAGTTGCCAGAAAACAAAATTGATTTGATCGTAACTGATCCTCCATTTGCAATAGATTTCAAAGCAACAAAACAAAACTACAACAGAACCGCATCAAGAGTCATGCAGGGATACAACGAAATAAAACAAAAAGACTATTACGATTTTACTGTTAGCTGGATGAGTCAGGCTCACAGAATCCTTAAAGATTCTGGAAGTATGTACGTGTTTTCTGGATGGAACAATCTCAAGGATATTTTGATGGCTCTTGACGATTTGGGATTTGTAACCATCAATCACATAATTTGGAAATATCAGTTCGGTGTTGTTACAAAAACAAAGTTTGTCACATCTCACTATCATTGTCTATACGTATGCAAAAACAATGAAAAGCGCAAGTTCTACCCATTTGCAAGATTTGGTAAAAACCAAAAAACTCCGGAAGGTCGAAGTCTTCATTACAAAGACAAGGAAGATGTATGGGACATAAAGCGCGAGTATTGGACGGGTGATCAAAAAACCCCTACAAAGTTGCCAGCAGAAATTCTCAAAAAAATCCTAGATTATTCCAGTAAAGAGGGAGATTTAGTATTAGATCCTTTTTTGGGCTCAGGACAGGTCGCCATGATTGCAAAACAAATGAAAAGAAACTATTTGGGATTTGAGATAGTAAAAAAATACCATAGTTTTGCAAAGAAGAGACTAGTTCAGAATCGTTATCGAATCAAAGCATAAAAAGTACAGAAATTGGGTTTCAAGCCCAAAGTCCAATTTTGTTTATCTGTATTCCATTTTACCCTTAATGCGTTTTACTTCGCCCATCTCGTCTTTGAGATGTCTTGCAAGCAGAGATTCAGATTCTTTTTTGTGCTTCCAGTAAGCATTTAGAACTTGTTGTCTACTCTTTGCGCGTTTGAGGGCAACTTGGTATTTTCTGTGAATTGCTGCTACGCCTTTCATGTAGCTTCCAGAACTATTTCCCATAGTGGTGTAGATAAACTCCTGATAGATAATATGGCCAAGTGTATCATATGTTCATCTTTACTGAGTTTAGGTTGACAATTTGTTCAATACAAACTGGTGGGTATACCATACCATAACTAATCCATAAATCCATAGTAGACCCATCAGGGTGTAAGTTGAAGTATTCATGCCCAAAATGCAATTTCGGACTAGTAATCCAGAGAACGTTTAACAAAAAATTCATGATTTCATGCTCCAAATGCGATATTCGAGACATTGTTGATTATGCAAAAAACATCGATGAGGTCTACTTGGAGTTTTTGGCGCGATTTGACCAAGGACAAACACCCGACAAAAAAGAGTTTACCAGTCAATTAAAAGAGGAAGGAATCGTTCGTGACAAAAAAGAAATCGAGAGTATGATCGGCTCGAATACTCCAGACCCAATTACTAAGGATGTTTTGTTCTCAACTAAAGACTACATTTCGTATTACAAGACAATGAGTTCGCCAGAACCAGAATTTGGCTCAAAAGTAACCGAACTCGGATTAGCGGATGGAATTATCCAGTATTTGGAGAAAAAAAACATCATCAAGTTTTACAAGTTTCAAGAAGACGCATTACTAGAGATAATCTCTGGCTCTAATGTCGTAATTACTGCTCCCACAGCATCTGGAAAAACCGAGGCATTTTCAATACCAATAATTCAAAAAATTGCCAGAGAGTCAAATCTAGGAGTAGTTTCTGCGATTTTCATATATCCTACAAAGGCGTTATCGCGTGATCAATTGCCTAAAATTCATGAAGTGGCAAAAAGTGCAGGCATTTCAGCAGCAGTATTTGACGGTGACACCAAGCAAAAAGAAAGACAGGACATATTGGATAATCCACCAAAAATCATCATAACAAATTTTGATGTTATTCATTATCATTTGATGTTCAGAACCAAATTTGCATCAATGCTGTCAAGTGTTCAGTATCTAGTAGTAGATGAAGCCCACGTATATTCTGGAATTTTTGGTTCAAATGTTCACTATATCATAAAAAGATTAAAGAGAATTTGTAGAAAAATTCAGTTTGTTGCCGCATCTGCAACTTTGGATAATGCTTTAGAATTTTGTCAGGATCTTTTTGGTGAAAAAATGATTCTAGTAGAAGGTAGTGGAAAAAAGGGGGAGACGGATTTTGTGATGGTTTTTCCTTCATTACGAACTCAGCGAGCGCTTACAATTGATCTGCTAGAAAAACTCGTAGGAAGAAAACACAAGACTATGGTTTTTTCAAACTCACACCTGAATTCAGAACTAGTTGCACTGCAAGCAAAAAAGAAAAAAATCGACATCAGGGTACACCGAGCTGGCCTAATGGCAAACTATCGCAACTTTGTGGAAAAGGCTTTCAAGGAAGATAAGATCATGTCAATATCCTGCACGCCAACACTTGAGTTGGGGATTGATGTGGGAAATGTGGATGGGGTCATTTCCTCTACTACTCCAGTAAACAGATTGATGCAAAGAATAGGCCGTGCCGCAAGGCAGGGTCAGAAAGGTTTTGCGTTTTTGGCCTTGGGCAATGATCCAATATCTCAATACTACAAACATCACCCAGACAACTATTTTGAAGACAAAGAAAAAACATACATAGATCCCAGGAATCCTTTTGTGGAAGAATTCCATGTGCTTGCGATGGCGTGTGATAAGCCCATCGTGAGACACGAATTGGCAGAGCATTCTGAAATCATACAAAAACACGTTGATGCAGGCAGACTCGTTTTACAGGAAAATCGCTATCTCCCAAATTATGAATCGGTAAAAGAGATCCTGAATGAATATTCCATTCGCGGTATTGGAAAATCCATCGATATTTTCTTCAATGATAAGAAAATCGGAGATAGGGTTTTACCAATGGCATTAGAGGAGTTGCACGAGTCTGCCATCTATTTTTTGGCTGGAACCAGATACAGGGTAAAAGAATTCGACTATCCAGAAAAACAGTTTGTAAAACTTGTTACAATTCCGAGGGACTATCCATACTATACAAAGGCACTAACCGAGGAATGGCCGACAATAGAAACAGTATATGAAAAAAGAGCCGCCTTTGGAATAGAGACTTGTTTTTGTAAACTGCACATTCAAAAAAAGGTCTACGGGTATGTCAATATCGAGTTGGGTCAAGAGGTCACTCAGGGACAGAAAATACTATTAGACAAACCATTAGAGTACGACTTTGTCACAAAGGGAATTGTAATTCATGCACCAAAGCCAACATCCGAGATGGAATCATCAGAGAATTCAGAATATGTTGAAGCGAGTGGATATCATGCAACCGAACATATCATAATTGAGGGAAGTAATATGGTCACTGGTGGGGTTTCGCAAGATTTGGGTGGAATATCACTTGGAACATCAGGTCTCATTTTCATTTATGACGGAGCAATAGGTGGGAACGGAGCAAGTAAAGCCCTATACGACAGATTAGAAAAAGCATTTGAGAGAAGCTTGGCAATAGTAAAAGAATGCCCATG
>DAMC01000028.1 GCA_002499525.1 Nitrosopumilales archaeon UBA218 | reverse complement strand
AAACTGGATTGATTAATTTAGTTCCATTCCAATCATAACTGAAAATTCTGTTCTCAATTGATTTACCGTTCTGGTCTGCAGCTGTAAAGTATAGGTAAACTTTTTTTCCAACTGAGGTAATCCCCAGTAATCCCCTCTCGCCGTCTGATGCTACTTGCAAATCCAGCGTGGAATTTTTTTGTAGTTTTCCATCCTTAATCCAACCAACATGCCCGGTTCTTTCTAAAACTAGGATATCATTGCCTACGAATGTCATGGTGGTGGGACTGTGTGGTATATTCTCAACAAATTTTTCAATTTTTAAACTGGGATCCTTCACTGTGGGAATTGATCCATTATTTTCCATGTGGTTTGCAAAAACTGGAACAAAAGATACTGCGATAATACAAATTAACACTAATAACTTCATAATTTTTTATGTCAACTCTACATTAAAAATGATTTAGTATTGTCAATCGACTAGATATTCACAATTTTGAACAAAAACTAAATCAATTTCCTAGGTTTTGATTCAATAGTTGAAACTAATTGGATTGACTGTGGGAATAGTTCTTTTACTGACATTATATGTTGGAGTTGCTTATGGACACAGAAATGGCTGCCATAGTAATCATAGCTGTGACTCTGATTCTGGAAGTTATACCTGTGGTGATTTAAGAAATTGTTCATATTGTAAGGATAACCAATACTGCGAACACGGATTTCCTTCCAACCACTCTGACACCTATCAGAAAAAACAAACCTCACAAACTATAACATCATCCAAAATGTTAAAAGAAAACGAGTCGAGGACTTGCGATACTTCTTTATGGGAACATGTGTATCATCCAAAAAGACTTCAAGTCTTACAAGAATGTAAAACCGTATCTGGAATCATCGAGAGCATCAAATCTGAAAAAGATGGAGATCTGCATATCCGATTGAAACTTGATTCTCAATATGTCAATCTACTAACAACAGCAAACCATGTTCATCAAAGAGGAGACATGGTATTGGAGCCGATTTGCCAAAAGAAGGTTACTCAGAAAGATGCCGTATCCTCATGTGTTTCTTTTGATCGTAGACTTGTCATTCCTCCGGTGGGAAGCCATGTGCGAGTGGTTGGCTCTTATGTGTTGGACCTTGAGCACGGTAGTTGGGCAGAAATCCACCCTGTGACCAGTTTTCAAAAGATATCCTGAAGACTATGTGGTGACTATAAGATCTCAAAAATTGTTATAACTACAGAGTTGAGTTGAAATTTGAAGATTATTGAAATTCATAGGTTCTGGAAAGGTAAAAGATGTCTATGATGCTGATGATGGAACACTACTTTTCAAATTCAGTGATCGAGTTTCAGCATATGACGTTAAATTCCATGATCCGATTCCTCGAAAAGGCGAAGTACTGACTAAATTTACAGAATTCTGGTTTAACAAATTACCAGTCAATAATCATTTCATAAAATCTATCTCAAAAAATGAAATATTGGTCAAGAAAATGCAAATGATTCCAATCGAATGCGTTGTTCGTGGATATTTCTATGGCAGCCTAGTCGGCAGATGGAAAGCAGGTCAAATACAGATTCCAATTGGAAGTAAAACCGAGATTGCTGCAAAATTATCTAGTCCGCTCTTTGATCCTACTACTAAGTCTGAACATGATGAACCAATAAACCGGCAAATCTCACTAGATCGAAAATTGGTGACTGAAGATGAATATGATTTTCTTGAATCGACTTCCTTACAAATCTATGAACAAATGTCGAAAATTGCAGATTCTGCAGGATTCATACTGGCCGACTTGAAATTGGAGTTTGGAAAACTGAATGGACAGATAACCCTTGGTGATTCAATAGGTCCAGACGAATACCGAATGTGGCCAAAGCAGACTTACTCTGTGGGTAAAATCCAGGAATCGTATGATAAACAAATTCTCCGTGATTGGCTTACTGCAAACGGATATCAACAAAAATTTGAAGATGCTAGAAAATTGGGAAGTGAACCGGTGGCACCCTCTATTCCCGAAGAAATTGTCAGCAAGATGTCTAATAGATACGTTGATTCTTACGAAATTATTACTGGTCTCAAACTCTAGGCACAAAAAATAACTTTCAACTCGAATTTCACTTTTGGCAGGCCTCTGGTTTGCTGTTATTGGGCATGTCTTGGGGAGAAACTTTCCATATTTTCAAAAATTCAGTTTTTTTTAAATTACTAGTTTTGCTATTGAATTATTTACAATGTTATAATTTATTTTTAATTGCTCTCAAAGAATTAAGACTGTTACAATATTATTTGTAGCATAAATTAATTTATTAAAACCACTACGATCTTTTTAATAGTGTAAAAAAGTTAATGCGATTGGACAAAAATTTGTGATAAGTCGATCTTTTAGCTTAGATTCTGATAGTCATTATACATGTCCACGTTGTTAGAAAAACCAATCAAGATCAATAGAGTGGTCACGATTTCAGTTGAACACGCTAAAGCTCTAGAAGACCCAGCAAGAGCTAAGATTGTAGAAATGCTATATCACAAAAAACTTACTGCAGAACAAATTGCAAAAGAACTTCAAAAAAATGGACATAACAAAGCAATTACCACGATTAGACATCATCTCGAAATTCTCAAAGATGCTGGATTAATTGAGATAGTCAAAATAGAGGAAGTAAGAGGTGCCATTGCAAAATTCTATGGAACATCAATAAAACTAATTCC
>DAMC01000016.1 GCA_002499525.1 Nitrosopumilales archaeon UBA218 | reverse complement strand
TCTCTTGTTATGGCTCCAGAAATTGCAACCAACTTTCCCTCATTGAGCATTTGCAATCTCCTATAGACCGTACTGATGGGAATTTTACAGTTGGCAGAGATCTCTATTGCTGGTTTCGGGGAATCTATTGTACTTTGAATTATTGCCCTACAGTACTTGTCGGACATAATGTACAAGATGAATCCATCTTTGTCCTCTCCGGTTTTTGTTCTTTCGAGCTGAATCTGCATGGATAATGTCCCCTCTAAAATTGATATAACAAGTGTGACTGCACTGCATTGCAATGCACTACATCTAGGATTAGTTATGTAATTTGATTTATTTTATGACAAGTATAGGCAAAGACGACTTGTGTAAAACATAGTTTGAGACGCTACCAAAGAACATCTCTCTTATGGCTCCTAGACCCCTTGCGCCAATTACGATGATGTCGAAGTTTTTGTCATTGGCAAATTTTACTATGCTGTATCCAGGATCACCAAATACTATTTTCTGTTCAAATATGATGCCGTTCTGTGCGCAATGTTTCTTTGCATAATCCATGAACTTTTGTGCATTCTGCAAGAGAGGCTTTTCAGGATATCTTGGAGAACGAAATGCTGGATGAGGAGGCCTTGCAATTACATTAATGCCGGTAATTACTGCTTGGCATTGCCTGGCCAAATAGATTGCGTCATTTAATCCGCGAAGAGAGTTCTTGGAACCGTCCAAAGCAACTAAAATTCTTTGATATCTTGTTTTAATCATAGACTCAAACAAAAGCAATCATAATTAAAATCGGTCTTAAATTATCAAAACTGAAATCGTGCCATTTTCATTTTTGATAATTAACTTAGCTTTTGAAATATCAAAATTATAAAAATTCAACATGGGGAAACAATTCACATGTCCCTACTGTGAATCCAAATTTGCATCAAAGGAGGAACTTTCTAAACATATTGACAGGATGCATAATGGTTCCGGATTACTTGAGGGAGATACCAGAAGATTCTGAATATGTTCCGCCCATTGCTTTTAATTGCTTTAGCATTACCTATAATCGGCATCTCTTATGCCGAGCAGGTTCATCTAATACAGCACGCAGATATCGCGGAACTAATCATGCACAAATATCAGCTTAATTTTGATGGCAATGATTACACCATATTCTATAGATTCACAACTGGTCAAGGAAGTGATGAAAGCTCCGAGGAAGACATTTTGTCCAAAGTCTCATCAATAACTATCGACAAACAAAGAAAATCCCTAAACATTTCCGTCAAAAATGTTGAGCAGACAGATATCTTCTCACTACAATTTCCACAGAAATTGATTCCCTCCCAAAGCAAGGATTTGACCGTACTAGTAGATGGCAAGAAAAAACCCTTTGAATCTAATGTGCAAGGTGTCAAGCGCACCATGATATTCATTTTGCCGGCCAAATCATCCAAAATTGAAATTATTGGAACTCAAGTGATTCCAGAATTTCAATCTGGAATGTTTGCATTCACAGTAGTAATGCTGTCACTTTTAGTTTCATTTTTTGTATGGAGACTCAAAATATTCAAACCTTCTTTTCAATATTAGATATTTTTCTGTCCAGTAACATGCACTAGTATTATTTGTGAAAAAATTTCTAGACGTATTCCTGCATTTGCTCTGATAATAACGCCAAGCAAATATCCCAAGGACTAATCACCTGATCTTTGTACATTGCATAAGGGTGTTGCATTCCAAACATTATGCTTGAAAGCTCGTTTACCATTATGTCCTTGTTGATGATCTTTGCATATTCAAGTCCAAATCCAATGGCAGGCATTTCCAAAAAATTATTTGTATTTTTTAGATAATTCAAATCTGAAGCAATTTTTTCTATAATTATTCTGTCTCCGATAAATTGATTCGTGTTCTCTAGTAACAATTTTCGTGTCTTGTTCTTGAGCATCGAACTGATGATTTGGTTAATTGTGGAATCTGTTCTAAATGTGCACACTTTCTTTTTGGGAAGATCTGATATTCTCATTTCTGTCATTGCAATTTTTCCAATCTCGAGCATTTTACGAGCTGAGATTACTGAAAATCCACCAATCGCATTTGGAATTAATGAAAAAGCCCTCCCTGTTTTTTCCCAGTCTCGTATGGTGTCTCTAACAGTGGTAGTTCCAGAAACTCGTGTAACTATTGGAGACATGATTGTCTCTATCTCTCCTTGAAAAATACTGCGTGAAGGATTGGCCAAAACTTTCTCAATTATTTCCTTTCCCCCCACCATTCCTATTGGCTGGTTATTATCACCAGTCACAACTAGAGAATCCGCCATGGATTCCAAATATGGAATCAAAAGACCAATCGCCTCTTCGATTTTTGCCTGTCTTTGAATGCTAACACACGGTATACTAGTCAACGACATTGGTAACAAATCTCGAAGCACTCGATCAGCAATCATGGAAATTTAATGGCTTTGTGAGGTTTTAACGCCTTTCCTGATTGTCATATCTGAAAAACTCCTACTCTAAAAGATGAATTAATTTTTAATATCTCCTTGATGATGGTCAATAGTTGTACAAACTACTAATTTTCCTGGCACTTGCTCTATCTTTATTTTCTGTCAGTTTTGCACATGCGCAACACCATGGAGGCCAAGCAGCTCCTCCAATTAGCTTTGGGGACAGAAAGGTCACTGTTTCTACATGGCTTGATCCTGCCGACTTTAATCCAAAAGAAGACACCTCAGCAACTTTGCATGTAAGATTTTATGATTCTGACACAAATACAAACATTGAAAGGGTAACTTATCGAGTCCAAGTACTTTCAGGTGACACTCTACTTGCATCTCAGATGTTTTTCAATAAGAATGGAGAATTGTTAGTAAAAATTCAACCAAATTCTCAGTGCTCTGAAAAGGATATCTGGAGATGTACAAAATATGAAGGAAACAAGGATCCAGTTGTGCCAAGTGCATTAGAATCAACTGCAGAGAGCATACCGATAATTCGGGGTCCACTATTTGACAAGTCCGGACCTTTTACTGTCAAGGTTGCCATAATCGGAGCTTCAAATCCAAAGACTCAGACAGCTCAAGATATTGATTTTGAAACAAAAATTAACATTGCACAAGAACAACAATTCCCACTTGCCACCCAATCAGGAAAAACCACTGTCACCGTGAGATCATTTCAGGATGAACTAACAAACTTTCAGTTTGCTGAATCCACTAAAACAATATCTTTTGAAATGCCTTTCCACTGGGAACATGCAGAACATGTCTCTCTAGTCAGAAACGATCTGGAAATTCCAAAATCTTTTACTTTGTTCCAAGGTGTTAACGGATTCCAGGGAACAGTCAACGGAGTACCGATTTACTCAAAAGATATCACTGTTGATTCCTACTCTAGCAAGGATTCTAACATTGTCCACTTTGCTGTGACTGGTGAAGAGCTAAAAATGTTGGCCCAAAAGGTCACTGACAAACATACCATGTCCGTACAAATTTTCCCAGACACTAACATGGTTCTAAAAAGAACTGATGTAAAATTCTCAAATGGCTACAAAGCTTCAGTATCCTATGACCCACGATTTGGTCCAAGCAAGGACATCCCAATGACCGTGGCATTTTTCGATTCTAGCGGTATATTGGCAAAGGATATCAGATATGCCTACAGCATACAGGACTCTCAAGGAAAAGAAATAATCGTTAACACTGGCAGTGGTGGAAATTCCGTTGGAATTTCAGTCCCAAGCGGAGCTGATTCCAGACTGGTCACTATTCCATCCAAAGGCTCCTACACCTTACAGATGTATCTTGTAGGTCGCGGATTGATTGATTTTGACCAATATGTCCCAGTGAGTGTCAAACTAGACATTACCGAAGCTTCATCAACACCGTCTCCAAAGCAAGCACCAGATCAAAAAACCACTATTCCAAAAACTGAAACAAAAACTGACAAAACTTTACCAACAAAAACATCCAAGGACACCAAAAAGGATGTGACTAAAAAGACCACCATCAAAAAAGAAATTGTCAAAAAAACAGATTCCAAAAAACCAAGCTCATCTACAACACCCAAGCCAACCAAATGATCCTAGCGTTTCCTTGATAATCTAATAAGAGATTATATCCACTGGCAGTATCAACTCTTCATGGTCAAAATCGGCGATGAAATAATTCATCTGATAATGAGACAAAACAATATTGTACTTGTCGGAAGTGTTGACAAACTAGGAATTCCAAACATTTCCCCTAGATATGTGATGACAATTCTTGACGACGAAAAAATTGTTTTTGCCGACGCTTATGTCAACAAAACTTTTTCAAACATCAAATCTTGGCCAAAAATCACTGTTGCTGTAGTTGATTCTGCAAAAAGGACAGGGTTTCAACTCAAAGGTGATGCAGAAGAAGTCACAGACCAAAATGTGATAAACCAAGCCACACAAAAGCTCAAAGAACTAGGCTTTCCAACCAGTAATACAACTGTGTGGGCGCTCAACATAAAGGAAATTTACTCTATAACGCCTAGTGAGAAATCAAAAGAGCCACTCATTTCGGCATACGGATAGGAAACATAATTCTGCATCTTTGATTAGTTAAACCGTATTAATTTTGCATATCATGTTCAAATTTGAAATTCTACTCTGTTATTTTTATTAATAATCTCACAAACATTTTCGTGAAAACAAGAATTTTCTTGGGATTTTTCGTTATTGGTCTAGCTATTACGATTACACATAATGCTTTTGCACATCACGTCATAGATGAGATCCCAGTAGGTAAAAGTCCAATGAAAATGTCGCTAAACGACGATCTACTATTTGTCTCAAATCTCGGCGATCGACAAATCTCAATTATTGATATTAAAACGGACCAAGTCATAGGAAAAATCGAGACATCTTCTGGAGTTGTTGCTGTAAGGGCAGTGCCAGAAAAAAATCTAGTCTATGCGGCAACTTTTGAGAGCGGAGGAATAGATGTCTATGATTTGCAGACAAAAAAACTCATCAAGACAATTGAACTTCCAGATTCAAAGCTGACATATTGGTATTCGCCAGGCTATGAAAAACAAGTCTATCTTACTTTGATGACAGGTGGTGTGGCACTGGACTATAACCCAAACAACCAAGTCCTGTATGTTGCAAACTATAATGCAAACTATGTAGCTACCATTGATACGCAAACAAACCAAGTGCTTGAAAAGATACCTGTTTCAGCACACCCCTTTGCACTCAAAGTCGATCCAGTGACAAACAAAATCCTAGTTGCAAACATGGCAGGAAACGAGATAACATTTTTGGCACCTGATAGTAAAAACGACAAAAAACAAATCATATCGAGCACAGTAAAAACTGGAACTGTTCCATGGGGAATTGATATTGATACGGATAACCACCTTGCATATGTGACACACAGGGGTTCACACTATCTTACAGTTATTGATACTATAACAGAGCAAGTCAGAGACAAAATCGAGGTTGGGGATGACACTCAGGCAATTGCCATAGATTCCAAAGACCGATTTGTCTATGCCTCATATCTACAACAAGACAAGTTAGTCAAAATTGATGGCAAAACAAACCAAATCATAACTACCTTACAAACCGACTCACTTGCTTGGGATCTTGCTGCCGACTCTAAAACACACAGACTTTTTGCATCGATGAAAGGTGAAGACAAGGTGTTTGTATTGGGCTCACGATCATTTTCAATATCTCTGCCGGTTGTGACAATCCAAGTGCCGGTCGCTTATGTCGGTGACGTACTAGTTCACGGACAGGATGTTTATGTCTCCGAGGCTGCAATAGACACAGAAAAAAAGTCACTTGTATTGGTCACAAATACAACTGATGGTGGAAAATTGCTTGTCAACATACCTAGAACTATGATTGACGCAAAAAAACCCAATGGCCAGGATTCTCTCTTTATGGTATATGCAGATAACAAGCTAATCGACCAAGAAATAATCTCAAGATCAGACGGTTCAAGGTATGTCTCCATGACTCTTCCCAAGGGAACAGAAAGCGTAACCATTTCTGGAACCAGAGTAATCCCAGAGTTTGGTCAAGTTGCAGCGCTGACTTTGGCATTGGGGATTTTCAGTCTAGTTTTCATATCCAGAAAATATTCTATCAAAAATATTTTGAGATGATCCGGTTCAACAAATTTTATTGTAGAAAATAAAGGAACAGGCTAAAGCCTAGTTCACAGTAATTGATACAGAGATTGCGCACCCGTCAAATGAAGTGGAAATTCCTTTTACCTTGCTTTTGTACATGAAGAATTTTTTTCCTTCATCTGAGATGGAACCAGAGATTCCTAACAACTTTGTATCGTATAGATCCTGCAATCTTCTATATACAGTAGAGATTGGAATTTTATATTCCTCGCTTATCTCCAGTGCCGTTTTTGGCTTGCTCATAGTGGCTTCCAAAATTGTTCTAGAGTATCTATCAGATACTGCAGATAGAATTGCGTCTTTTTTCAATTCTTCTTCAATGCTTAATTGCATGCACAAACTAGCATGAAATTTCATTTAACTATCAAGTCTACACAGAAAGGCATTGCATTGCACTGCACTTGCCTTTTCTATACTAAATTTCGATTACTCACATCAAATATCCGATTTTAAACATATGATTTGTATTTTTGAATTTCCAATCGTAAGTATAATTATGGGTAAAAAATTGCAAAAAAATCATGGATAGAAAAAAACTAACGTGGATAATAGCTATAATCGGATTAGTTGCAATATTTGTCAGTCCGGTAATCTACTTTTTCATGGTAAAATAAAGCAAAAACTGATTTATTCTCTGAAACTGGATTATCGGATTTTTGAGACAATTATTTGGCATGGAATTTTTTAGAGTCGTTTCCGGCCTTAGATCGTATCTTTTTTCTTTTTTGAAATCGAGTCAACTGCCCTGACCACGTCTGTTTTGCTAAGGATTCCGGTAATCTTGTTGTTAACTAGTACAGTTGCCCCATTAACATTATTTTCAATCAGGGTATTGCATCCCATGGCCAGATCGTCATCGTGCTCTACTGTGACAATGTTTCTAGTCATTGCCTCCCTAACCAAAGCAGTGGCACCAAAGCCTGTTTTTGACAACATTCCTTTTCTTGAAAAGAAAACCGTAATTCCTGATGAATTGTCCAGGATTTGTTTTTCCTTGCCCAAAACCATTGCCAGCCTGAATAAATCCCTAAACGACATTATTCCTACAACTCTGTCTTCCTTGTTTTTTACAATTATTCTGGATACGCGCTGGTCAATCATAGTTGCCAGTGCTTGGTAGATTGGTTGGTCCTCATAACACGATACGAATGATACAGTCATGACGTCACCAACGCGTTTTTCGCCCACATAATTTTCAAAATAATACTTGACGAGATCAGTTCGAGTAATGATTCCCTTGGTGTTGCCGTTAAAATTCACTCCAATTGAGCCAATGTTTCTCTCATTCATCACTTTGGCGCAATCTTGAACTGTTGTAGAATGGTTTACTGTTACAAGCCTTTTCATAATTTCAGTGACTGGAACTTCGTCTATGTTTCTGTCTGTCTGTTCTGTGAGCAAAAAAATCCCAATGTCGCGTTCGGTGATAATTCCTACAGGCTCCCCATCGTCCGTTATGAGAACCCGACTAATGTCCTGATTAACAATTTTTCGCAGGGCGTCTGCAACACTTGAATCCCTGCTGACACTGATAGGTTCTTTCATTATCTGTTTTGCACTAGTCAACAAGATTTTTTTCTAATTTGTGTATAAAAAATCGAAACATAATTTTCCATTCTGAAAATAATGTAAATTATCAATGCTGAGAATCGTCTCTAGTTTTTTTATTTTACAAGGACCTATAGTGACTGGGTAATAACTGCTAAGAAAAGCACAAAACCTTTTGGAATTGTGACTTTAAGACAACGAGTAACCAAAGGATTACCACGATCTGAGTCTTGGTGGGTTGTTACCCTTGAATCAATTTTGATAATTGACTAGTCGTTTTTTAAATTATAATCTCAAACTGATTCTGTGAAAAAAATCGAGGCCATAGTGCAAGAAAACATGCTTAGCAGCGTGGTAAATGCATTAAAGATCTGCGAGGTCGGAGGGCTCACAATAATTCAATCGCAGGGAATTGGCGCTGGAGCCAGACCAATGCTTAGGGGAGCTAGAGGAACTGCCAAATTTCAGGCTGCATACAACAAAATTTCCACAATTATCACGGTCGTAGAAGATTCCAAAATGGATACTGTGGTCAACGCAATTATGAATGCAGCAAGCACAGGAACTACTGGTGATGGTAAAATCTTTGTAACCAATGTCCAAGAAGCATTTGATATTGCCACAAAGCAAAGCGGCAACAATATTTTGTAGTTATCTTGCTGCTCTAATGGCCGAGACTCGGTTTCTGATTGCAACCTCGGTGACATTTGCGGCCTTGGCCACATCTCTTTGAGTAAAACGCTCATAGTTTTTTGTAATGGCAATATAGACTGCAGTTGCAGCAATAACTGTGGGACTTTTTCCTGCCAGTGCCTCTCTACTTTCATAGTCTTTTAGTATCTCCAAAGCATCGCGTTTGGTCTTTTCAGAGACTCCTACCTTGTTTGCAATCCTTGATACGATCTGCATGGGATCGACTACGGGCATTCTCAGGTCCATTCTCTCAACTAGGATTCGATAACATTTGTTGATCTGCTTTAGCTTTACAGTGCTTGATTTGCTGATCTCTTTTACTGTCCTTGGGGTTTCAGTCTCCCTACATGCAGCATAAAGAGTTGCACACAAGAATGCAGAAATGGTTCTGCCACGGGTAATTCTTCTTTCATGGGCTTTTCTGTAAATGTAAGCAGTCTTTTCAATTATTGCATCAGATAGTCCGAGTTTTTCTTTCAATCCGACTAGCTCACTGAATGCCTGTCTTAGGTTTCTATCTCCGGCCGAGTATGCCTGTGTTCTACTATCCCACATTCGCAATCGCTCTATGGTGCTTTTCATACTGGCAGCAAGTGGTTTTCCAGTCACATCCTTGTTGGCTCGGCCAATTATGGTTGCAAGACCCATGTCATGTTTGCTAAGTGTCACACCATCGCCAGTCCTGCTTCGGTCCTGCTGGTTTTCAAAACTTCTCCACTCTGCACCGACTTCTTCTGTCTTGTCCTCGATTACATGGCCGCATATCCTACAGAGAATCTCCCCATGTTCTACGTCATTTACAAGGACGTGTTGCTCACATTCTGCTAGTTTTTGTATTCTGTTCATAAATTATGCACAATTATACACCATCATGCATATTTATACATTATGTATAATTATGTATAATAATATACAC
>DAMC01000098.1:552-6201 GCA_002499525.1 Nitrosopumilales archaeon UBA218 | reverse complement strand
TTGGATTGTATTCCAACACCAGTGACTACCCATAACTCCATGCCCTGAAATTTCGTGCTGTTAAAACTGGAATCGATTCCACACAAGGTGGCTTCCTGTTTTTTCGGGGTGTATTCTACCCAATTTTGCTTTGCACGCTCAACAATTTGTTCGTATTTTGGCCCTTTAAGAACAGACAAAATCTTGTCACGATTTTTTATGGCCTCCTTGTATACGGTGTTGAGCACAGGATACCTTCACTACAGAAAATAAAACCCTTGGGATGAAAGATCCTTTGACACAGTATTAGCTTTAAACTGATTATTTTTTACGCCATCTGCGAGCAGCCTTTTGATCTGCTAATCGCATATGTTTACCTGTTTTTCTTTTTGCCATGATTATATCGAAAATCTTACCTAGTTATTTGTTCCTAGTTTGCTTTTTTTTGGTTATATGACATAATTCATTTACCAGCGAACAAATCGGAGATCGTTGAAGAAAATAGCACTATTGGGCTGTGGCGCAATTGGGACACAAATCGCCATGGCTGTAGATTCTGGCAAGATATCTGCTGAATTGACACATGTGTATGACTCTGATGAATCTAAAGCAGAGATATTGACGTCCAAGTTGAAAAAAAAGCCAATAATAGTTGCCAACCCACACTTACTATCATCAAATAATGTGGATATTGTAGTAGAGGCAGCATCTCAAGATGCAATAAAAAATCACGCACTTAGTATTTTACAAAACAAAAAAGATCTCATGATTATGAGTGCGGGGGCGCTCTTGGATGAATCTGTCTTTGATATTTTGTTTGACGCATGTAAAGAATTCAAGAAAAACATCTACTTACCATCTGGGGCCATTGCTGGAATTGATGCCATCAAATCCGTTAAAGGTGAGTTGGAATCCGTTACTTTGACGACTACAAAAAACCCAAAGTCATTGGCGGGGGCAAAATTTTTCATAGAAAAAAAAATCGACTCTAATTCCATAAAAGAAAAAACAACACTTTTTGAAGGGTCAGCAAAGGAAGCAGTGGGACTATTTCCTGCAAACATTAACGTTGCAGCATTGTTGAGTCTGGCAGGACTAGGTAGCACCAGAACTATGGTTAGAATTGTAGCTGATCCCCTAACTGACAAAAATACTCATCAAATAACGGCTACTGGCAAATCTGGTAAAATTACCATATCTGTTGAAAATCTACCTGACCCAGCAAACCCAAAAACCAGCAGGCTAGCAATCCTGTCGGCCATAGAATGCCTCCGCACAATATGCACGGATGATATAATCATAGGAACTTAATTCTGGCAAAAATTGCCACAATCTGTGCCATTCCTGAAAAATCCAACAATCAAACCAGTCTTTAAATCAATTATTCTAACTAGATTATGATCGGATGCTACAAGACAAAATACTGTCTCTAAAAAAAGAAAAGGACGTCGTTATTCTTGCTCACAATTACCAACTACCTGAGGTTCAAGACGTAGCAGATTTTGTAGGTGATTCCTTGGGTTTGTCTAGACAAGCCGCAAAAACTCCACACAAGACAATTCTTTTCTGTGGTGTGCACTTTATGGCTGAAACTGCAGCAATCATCTGCCCAGAAAAAAAAGTACTCATTCCAGACTTGGCTGCTGGGTGCTCACTTGCAGACTCTATCACAGTTGAACAACTCAAAGAATGGAAAAATCAACATCCTGGTGCAATAGCCGTCGGATATGTGAACACATCGGCCGAAGTCAAAGCTGAGCTAGATTACTGCTGTACTTCATCAAATGCAGTTAACGTCGTCAAAGCAATCCCGCAAAATAAGGATGTATTATTTTTACCAGATATGTTTTTGGGTTCTTATGTTGCCAAAATGACTGGCAGAAAAAACATGTACATTTGGGCTGGTGAATGTCATGTTCATGCAGGAATCAAATCTGAAGACATTCACAATCTTTTGGATTCACATTCAAACTCAGAGCTACTAGTTCACCCTGAATGTAGCTGCACATCTCAAATAATGTATGATGTAGCGGTGGGTGATTACAAGAACCGCCAAGTACAAGTAATGTCTACTGAAGGAATGATGAACTATGCAAAACAATCCCCAGCAAAAAACTTCGTAGTTGCCACGGAAACTGGAATTCTATATAGGATGCAACAACAAAATCCTGAGAAGAACTTTATCCCGGCATCTCGAGGCGCTGTTTGCCAGTACATGAAAATGATCACACTTGAGAAGGTTTACTCTGCACTTGTTGAGGAAAAATACGAAGTTCGTGTTCCCAAACAGACTGCAAATAAAGCAAGATTGGCAATAGACAGAATGCTTGCTATTAGCTAAATCTCCAAGCTAAAATCTATGGCTTTGGGGGAATTGGTTATACTTCCAACTGAAATCATATCTACGCCAGTTTTTGCAAATTCACGAATATTCTGAAGATTTATTCCTCCAGAAGCTTCTAATCTGATATTTTTTCTCAAACCCATTTTTTCCAAGTTTGTAATTGTTTTTTTTATCATCTGTGGAGTAAAATTATCGAGCATTATTATTGGCACGCCAAGGCTTGCAGCAAGAATAGCATCTGAGAAAGTATCGACTTCGACTTCAAAAACTTTGGATTTTTTCCGTGCTCTCAGTATTAGCTCCGTTAGAGAGCCCTCAGAAGCTATGTGATTATCTTTTATCATTATCATGTCTGCAAGAGTAATTCTATGTTTTTTGCCCCCGCCGATTTGAACTGCTTCCTTGTCAAAGAATCTCAGTCCTGGGGCGGTTTTTCTTGTTGAATACAGGTCTGTCTTTTTACTGACAGCTCTGACTTGCTTTACAAGCGCACTGGTTGAAGTCGCAATCCCACTCATGCGTGAGAGCAAATTTAGCGCCGTTCGCTCACAACTAAGTATTGATTTTGCAGGACCGGAAATTCTTAGAACTGGTTGGTTTGGTTTTATCATACTGCCATCGTCTTTGATGATTTGTACTTTGCATTTTTTGATGCTGAAAATCTGTTTGGCATAATTTACACCGGCAACAATCCCTGACTGTCTTGATACTATGGTTGCGGTGATTTTTTTATTGGATAAAATTTCACTAGTGACATCATTATGGCTGTAATCCTCGGCCAAAAATCTCTCTAGTTCTTTTTTTATGTTCAAATAATTACTAACTTAATCCTTGATTAATAGAATTTATGCTATTTTGAGAGCGTATTTGCCTTTTGCAGTAATTCCTAATGTTTTTGCAATGTGGGAGTTTTGGGGGTCGCCGATTAAAACTACTCCAGTCCAATCAGGTGTAAGGTCAGACGACTTGCAATTTGGACAAACCTTTCCAACAAAGACACACTTGCATTTTCTGCAAGCCATTTCTTTAGCCATTTACTTTTTCACTTCAACTGGTTTTTTTTCTTTCTTATCTGCTTCGCCACCATCTTTGCCAGATTTCTTTATTTCTTCGGCAATCCAGTCCTCAGCGCCCAAAAATGGTTGTCTGCATGTAATTCCAATTTTACCCATTGTTGCTGCCTTGCCCAAAGACACTGCAGTAATTCTTGAACGAAGTGTAGAGCCGACTTTGAGTGTGCGGTTGCTCTGCTTTGCAATGATGGTACCAGATTTGACATCTGATTGGAGATAGTCGTCCATTACTTGTGATAAATGTAATAATGCATCAGTTGGTCCAATTCTAACGAAAGCACCAAAGTCTGTAATGTCTACGATTTCGCCTAAGACAATTTCTTGCAACTTTGGAGTAAATGTGAGTGCCTCAAACTCTACTCTGTGAAATGTACCACCGTCTCCGGCAATCATTTTACCCATTTCATCCACTTTGGCATCTAAAATCATAATGATGTAACCGAGTTCAGCATTGATCATTGACTCGTACTTTTCTTTGAGAATGGCAACCCCTGCTTTTTTTAACGAAGCCCCAAACATGCTTGGAGGGATCCTAACAACATCCTCTAGGGTAGATATAGAAAACAACTATGCGAAACTCCCTGCGTAGAATTTATGAATCTTTGGGTAACTTTGTAATAATTTTGCGAATCTTGGAGCAGAATCATAGAGAATTGTATGAATTTTGCATGATGGCTATTCTTCCCAAGACAATAATAATTTGTAATTAGGAATCCCTAAGTTGAAATTCTCATACATAAGTAATGCGAGTTTTCAAAAACTACCTATCTTTAAATAATGTAAATCAAATTTTTTGTCCATGGTTGGAGTAGACACTGTAATCTCAAAACTTGCAACAGTAATTGATCCTGACCTCAAAAAAGACATTGTATCAATGGGAATGATTAAAGATTTAGAATTAAGCGATGGCAATCTCAAATTTACCTTAGAACTAACTACACCCGCATGTCCATTTAATGATCAGATAGAACAAGATGTTAGAAAAGCAATAAGTGAAATTGACGGAATAAAAAATTCTGACATTAAAGTTACTGCCAAAGTCATGGAAGGCAGAGCACTTGATGCAGACGAGGCAATGTCATCCGTCAAGAACATTATCGGTGTGGCCAGCGGAAAGGGAGGAGTTGGAAAATCTACAGTCTCACTAAATCTGGCGCTAGCACTTGCACAGTCTGGTGCCAAAGTTGGATTACTGGATGCAGACATCTATGGACCAAGCATTCCGTTGATGCTTGGCATGCAAAAAGCATTCATGGAAGTAGATAACAACAAACTTCAACCAGCTGAGATGGATGGACTCAAAGTAGTCTCTTTTGGTTTTTTTGCAGAACAAGCTCATCAAGCAGCAATATATCGTGGACCAATAATTTCTGGAATTCTAAAACAATTCCTTGTTGATACAAACTGGTCAAACCTTGATTATCTGATAGTTGATCTTCCACCAGGAACAGGAGATATACCATTAACACTTGCTCAGACAATTCCTATCACTGGAATACTAGTTGTTACAACACCACAAGATGTTGCATCTAATGTTGCAACAAAAGCTATTGGAATGTTCAACAAACTAAATGTTCCAATTATTGGAGTTATTGAAAACATGAGCTACTTTATCTGCCCAAAATGTAGTGACAAGCATTACATTTTCGGTGAGGGCGGTGCCAGGAGAATCAGTGAACAATTCAGTATTCCGTTTCTTGGTGAGATTCCTCTTAACTCTGGAATCATGGAGGGCTCTGATAAAGGCAAACCCATAATTCTCTCACATCCAAACTCGCCATCTGCAGAAGCCATTCGGGTATCTGCAAAAAATGTAGCCGCCCAATGTAGCATTATTGCAGCAAAGCTAAAAGAAGAAATGCAAGGCACTGCTGCACAATAATTGTTGAGATTACCAGATTCACTTAGAACCGAATTAAAAAATCCACTGGGAATTTTACTCAAAGATACATCCAAGGAAAACATATCAAAACACATTCCAAAAAACTCATACGTCATAACTGTCGGGGATGCAACCACTGAAAAAATGCTAAGTTTTGGATTTGTGCCATCCCTACAAATTGTAGATGGCTATGAACAGAGGGGAAAAAGAATTGCACCACAAAGCGCTGCGACAAAGCTTGAATGCGAAAATCCTGCCGCGCAAATAACTACTCAGAGCATGGATATTATCAAAAAGGCCATGTCGCTAACCCCGCCTGTACAAATTTTGGTTACGGGAGAAGAAGATTTGCTTGTAATACCAGCATGCAT
>DAMC01000098.1:0-219 GCA_002499525.1 Nitrosopumilales archaeon UBA218 | reverse complement strand
GTTATTGTCCCAATAACAAACGAAATTAGAAATAAAACACAAAACCTCCTAGATCGTATGACTTAGGGGTATGATGAGACGGTGGCTGTATGATTTATGATTACACACTTTAAACTCTGACCCTTTAATCTTAAAGTATGGGTCTTTTGCGCTCTGATGTATAATGACAAAAAATTTTTGGCACGACATTGAAACCGGAACCGACATTCCTGAAATTGT
>DAMC01000040.1 GCA_002499525.1 Nitrosopumilales archaeon UBA218 | reverse complement strand
AGACCTGTGTGTCGGTATAATTCGGCTTGAATAATTTATGACATGCTAAAGATATTACCGATGAAATCGCACTTGAGCTTTTTAGTCCATACCCTGTAGGAATTTCGGATTTTAGATTGATGTTGATTTTATTTTTCTCAATTTCTTTTTTTGGTACTGCAAGCTCAACTACTTTATTGACTAGGCGTGAACTAGTGTTTTGATTATCTAGTTCCAAATGTATGCCCTTGCCATCTGATGTGGACACAATTGCTTCGACCTTCGCAGATATTCCAAGTGTCGCTCCCTTCCAAGTAGATATGGCATTTACAATTGATATTGCACCGTTAACTGTAGCCTTGACTTGCATCTAAAATCCTCCGAGCAAAACTTTTTTCATTGCCTCATAAGGAGCTTTAATTTTATGCCATATTTGAAATGCTAAGACGGCTTGCCCTAGTAACATCTCATATCCGTAAATTACCGTGGCGGCATTTTTACGACTTTGTTGTATTAGATCTGTATTCATTGGCATGTATATGATATCGTAAACAACATGTTCTGAATTTATGGCATTGGTGGAAATTGGACTTGGTTCATTTTTTAATCCAACAGATGTTGCGTTTATAATGAATTTGAATTTTGAGACATCTAAATTATTCAAAGTAGTATGTTCTGAATCTACACCGAGGCTTGAGGCAAATTTTGACATTTCTTGTACCTTGGATAATGTACGACCAGCAATAGTGATCTTCTTTGCACCCTCTTTTGCAAAACCTGCTACTATTGCTCTTGCAGCACCACCTGAACCCAAAACTAACGCCGTTTGTCCTGAAATCCCAATGTTTCTTTTTTTAATGGGCTCCAAAAATCCGTCCATATCTGTATTATATCCGACAAACTTTCCATCTTCATTCGAAATTGTATTGGCCGCACCAATCACTTTGCATTCAGAACTTAATTCATCTAGATATTCGATGATCTCTATTTTGTGAGGAATTGTTACGTTAAATCCTGAAATCTTTATGTCTCTGAGAGATTCCACTCCTTCCTTTAACTGACCTTTTGGGATTCGATATGCAATGTAAGTGCAATCTAGGTTGAGTTCTTTGAATGCCGCATTATGAATACTGGGTGATAGAGAATGCTCTATTGGATCCCCTATGACGGCATAGGTCTTGACCATTATTGTTTTTTCAAGTTTTGGAGCGATTTAATCTCATCTAAACTGAATTGTCCGGGCGCAACAGGTTTTCCCAGTGATACATACGTGAAAGGTGATCCAAGATGTAGACATAGAATGCGAGATACTCTACCGTAATCCCCCATTGCAAAAGCAATTAGTCCAGATTTCTGCTTTTTGTATAGGGATAGAACAGAAACTGTATCTTTGATTGAATTGGCAGTTGTGACAATTTTGATATTTTTAGAGACTGATTTCATTTTTTGATATTTTTTCGTTAATTTGAAAACACTTGGAGTTTTTTTAAAATCATGCCATGAAACTAGAATTGGGGTTTCTGTCTTTTTAATATAGTTGATGAGTCTTTTATCACCACTCGCAGAAAATTCAATATCGATAAAATAAGGATTGTATTCCGCTAATAGTCTTAATATTGATCTGCGTTCTTTTTCAGAACCAGAAAATTTTCCTCCCTCTGTGTTTGATCTAAGAGTAAAAACACATCTACTGCTGTATTTTTTAATCAAATGAAGAGTTTTTGGAATATTTTCGGGAGCTAAAAAATCAAACCTGATTTCAGCATAATTTGATTTTCTTAAAGCTTTAACAAGTGTTGATAAAACTCTATTGGGAGTAGTTTCAGCTATGCTAACACAAGTATTGTAGGTCATCTATTTTTCTAAAATATATTCGTCTGATACTTCCATGCCGAAATGTCTTCCAGTGGCACCCTTGGTATGAACTAGTACTGTATCGCCTTTTTTAAGATGGGTAACTGAAACTAGGTGGCCATCTGGTTTTACGAATCTTATTGTTTCAGCATCTTGAGCAATTATTCCCCCAATCTCCTCGCCGACTTGAGCCTTTATCATTAACATGGGGCGACGTTCTATTTTTGAACGACCAACAGTTGCACGTCGGGCCTTACCTTGGCCATTTATCACTAAAACTTCGGAACCAGTTTCTAACTCTGAAAGATATTTTGTTGTTCCATCGGGAGATATTGTATAACAGTGAACTGCACCTGCATTAACTCTGAATGGTCTAGGAGAAGTAAAAGAAGAACCTACTGATTCATTGTGAACTAGAAATAAGAAATTTGATCTGGACCCAATTAACATGCCTTCACCCCTGTGCAACATTGATGCCGTGTCCACACAAACTCTTTCACCATCTCCTACTTCTTTAATGTCGATTACCTGAGCCTTACTCAATCCGAATGTTGAGGTTCCCAAGTATACCATAGCTTCTTTAACTTCGGATATGCTTGAGGCTTCAAATATGACTGCATCTACACCAATCTCCAAAATGGAAAACATTTTTCGTACTTCTTCAGGGGTTCGTGCAAGTGCAAAAATCTGAGTATGAATCTTGTGTAGCTTGGCAATGATATTTTCTAAAGGAATAATCTTCCAATCTGCCACTTCAATAATCACAAAGTCTAGTCCTTTTTTTGCTTCTGAAAAAATCTTTTCAATATCTGTGTTTGATAGAACCTTGAATCTTTTACCAACTTTTTTCCCCTTTATTCTTTGCATATCTTTCTCTAAAACAACAAACTTTGCAGCACTTGATGTATAGATCGTGGATATCTTTGATTTTGGGGGAACCGATTTTGGGTCTACGTAGACGGTTTTAATCCCCTCTGATTCTAATGATGACAGAAATTTTGCTAATCCTGACTTGCCTACTTTTGGCAAGATGACTAACTCTCTATTTTTTTGCAAGTTTTTTTGCTGCTTCTTTTGCAGTTTCCTTTCTAAATATTATTCCAGCTAAAGCGTCCACCATCTTGTCTGGATTTTTATGTGCAAAAATGTTCCTTCCGTAAGTAACTCCTTTAGCACCTGCATTCATTATGTCTTCTGTCATGTGTAATACATCCTCATCTGTTTTTGCCTTTGGACCTCCGGCTACTACTACTGGTACGGGAGTACTTTTTACAATTTTTCTAAAAGAATCGATGTCTCCAGTATAGAGAGTCTTTACAATATCTGCACCAAGCTCGGCACCAATTCTAGCTACGTGACCTACAACCTCTGGATCGTGAGGGTTTTTGACATTTTCACCTCTTGGATACATCATTGCTAACAAAGGCATATTCCATTTGTGACATTCTGATGCAGTAAGACCTAACTGTTCTAACATTTCTGGCTCTTCTTTTCCACCAACATTGATGTGTAGTGAAACACCATCAGCACCTAATCTCAGTGCTTCTTCTACTGTACCTGAGAGCATTTTTCTGTTTGGTGATAAAGAAAGTGAAGTACTAGATGAATAATGCACTAAAATACCAACACGTGCAGGCTTTGGTAATGACTTGATGATACCTTTGTTAATTATGACACTTGTTAGTCCCTTAGTTTCACAAAGTGCTATTACTCGTGCTGGATTTTCTAACCCCTCAATTGGCCCACTAGAGATACCGTGATCCATTGGTATGCATAGCATTTTGCCTTTACGCAAAATTCTGTCCAATCGAATTTGTAAACCCGAGACCATGGCGAATATCTCTAACTACCCTAAATAAAAATAACGTGCTAGTAATTTTCAATTGAGCCTAGTCAGGATTAAATAATATCCCACGACCAGCTAAGGCACTTGAGTCAGATAACTGAACAGATTCATTCCAGTCAAATTAGTGATATTTTGGAAAAAATAATCGCAGGAAATAGGCCAAATAAATCTGAAATCCTTCGCTTACTCAAATCAGATGATGTGCACCTCATGGGTCTAGTAGCTGGCAATATGACACAGAAGAGATTTGGCAGAAAGGCATCTTTTGTTAATAACATAATTTTGAATTATACCAACGTATGTGTAACTGATTGCAAATTCTGTGCATTTTATCGCCCACCAGGAGATGCTGAATCATACACTCTTACTCTGGATCAGATTAAAACTCGTGTTCAAACAGCTTGGGACATGTTTGAAATACGCCAAGTTCTGATTCAAGGTGGACATAACCCTGCTCTTGGTATTGAGTATTATGAAGATGCCTTTAAAATGATTAGAACAAAATTCCCGAAGATTGGAGTTCATGGATTATCAGCTTCTGAAATTGATATGATTGCAAAAGTCGAACGAACATCAACAAAAGAAATCCTCTCAAGATTAAAGGACTCTGGATTGCAGTCTATTCCCGGCGCCGGTGCAGAGATACTAGTCGATTCTGTTAAAGATGTAATCAGTCCTAAAAAAATATCTTCTGCTGATTGGTTAAGAATTATGGAAGAAGCACATAACATTGGTTTGCCTGCGTCTGCCACTATGATGTATGGTCACGTGGAGTCACAAGAAGATGTGGCGCAACACTTATCTCAAATAATCTCTTTACAAGAAAAAACAAACGGATTCATGGCATTCATCCCTTGGAATTTTGAACCGAATAATACACTGATGCAGAAAGAAAACTTGGTCAAGTTTGGTGTAGGTGGCATGCATTTGTTAAAAATGATTGCAATATCGAGACTCGTGCTTGACGGATTGATAAATCACATTCAATCGTCCTGGCTAACAAATGGAGTCGGTATGGCACAAATCGCATTACAATACGGCGCTGATGACTTTGGTGGCACTCTCATTGGTGAGGAAGTAGTATCTTGTACTGGTGCTCGTTCAACTGAACTCACGGGACAGAAAATAATAGACGCCATTCATCAAATTGGATATCAAGTTGAAGAGAGAGATAATTTCTATAATCTTGTTAGAATGCACTAGTCATAGGCCATAGCTAGACCATCTAGAATCGACAAGATTTTTGGTATTCTCATCAACAGAAACCTTTTCTTGTATTTCTCTAGTGAATCCTTCCTCTCTGGTTTTTTGTGTTGCATCGATTCCAAGTTTAGAACCTAGATTCACGAGTGGGGATGCAGGATCTAACGTATCTGTTGGAGTATTTTTTATAATCACACAATCTCTTTCAGCATCCGCACGTGTAGTTATAGCCCAAATCACATCGTTGAAATCGTGAACATCTACATCCTCATCTACCACAATGAACATTTTTGTAAGAGCAAGCTGTCCAGTTCCCCATAAACCCATCATGACTTTTTTTGCCTGACCTGGATATCGTTTTTTAATGGATATTATTGCCATGCCTTGAAACCATCCTGCAGCTGGCATTGCAAAGTCAACAACTTCTGGATGAAACATGCGAATCAATGGCAAAAATGATCTTTCAATAACTTTTCCAACATAGGCGTCTTCCAAAATAGGTTTTCCTACTATGGTGGTCAGGTAGATTGGCTTTTGTCTTCTCATAATTCCAGTTAATGTGAATGTAGGATATGGTTCGACTGGAGTGTAGTATCCGGTATGATCACCAAAAGGTCCCTCATCTCGAATATCTGAAGAATCCACATATCCCTCCATAACAATTTCTGCGTTTGCAGGAACCTCCAAATCTTGGGTTTTACATTTTACAATTTTGATGCCTTTTTGACGCGTAATTCCTGCAAAGACATACTTGTCCAATCCTTCAGGAACTGGAGCTATTGCTGAAAAGACTGTTGCTGGTTCTGCTCCAATAATTATTGCTGCTGGAATTTTTTCTCCTCTATCTTTTGAAATCTCCCCGTGTTGAGCACCTCGCTTATGTTTTTGCCAATGCATCATTGCATGAGTATCGTCTAATATCTGAATTCTGTATACTCCAAGATTTCTAACTCCGGTTTCTGGATGCTTGGTTGCAACTAATCCTAATGTAATAAACCGTCCAGCGTCCTTGTGCCATGTTTTCAGAATTGGAATTTTGTTAAACGAAGGACTTGTTTCAACTATCTCAGTCACAGGACCTGAATTTTCCAACTTGGGAAAGACCTCTCCCATTTTTGACAACTCTGGCAACTTTCTTATTTTATTCAAAAAACCGGATGGAATTTCCATCTTTGTCATATCTGCTATTCTCTGACCGATTTGTGTAAAATCTTCCATCTCAAGAGCAAGTTGTAGTCTTTTTACTGAACCAAACGCATTGCCGAGAACAGGCATGTCAAACCCCCTGACATTTTCAAATAACACTGCAGGGCCGTTTGCATACATGACTCTGCGCAAAATTTCTGCAATCTCCAAGTCGGAATCAACTTGACTCTTTACTCGTTTTAACTCACCTGCATTTTCCAGAATAGAAACAAGTTCGGAAACGTTCTCTATTGGCAACACTGTATGTTTGAACAAATGTTGTATAAAGCTTAACCGATATCAACAAAGGCATTTTAATCAGATCATCAAAACCAATCCAATTGACTGAACAAAAATGTGTAGTCTGTAAAGGAAAAGGCACTATCGAATTACTTGGAACCCAATGTCCGTTTTGTAATGGGTCCGGCGAACATACAAAATCTGCTGAGAGCTATCTAAAATCACACATCTGTCAATGCATATTTCTGGATAGAAAAATGTGCCCTGTTTGTGGAAAGAGATGTCATCATGATACACCAAATAAACCAAAGATAACCATTGGACCTATTTGATAATTACTGAATTGGTGGAAGTTCACTTTTTTTGCCGTGTCCGCCGGAACCGAATTTACAATAAAAACAAAGATCTGACTGCATATGAGTTAGTCTTTCAAGCTGAATCGCACCTATCTTTAGGGCAATTTTTGTCAAAACTTTGTACTTGAATGGCATAGATGGAATTACCTCTTCCATGTATACCTTGTAGTGTTCCGGACAAAATTTGAGAGTAACCTTGGTGGGCTCTTTACTCGATTGGTTTACTGTTTTTGCAAAGTTAATTTGTTCTCTAACATACTCGTGTTTTGGACAAGGACAATCTTTACCCCCCGGATGTTTGTAGGCTGGAGTATTCTTCCAATCAAAATCTGGGAATTCCTTTTCAAAATCGTCCAATAATCACTATATCTCATTGGTGGTATTAAATTTGATCTAGTCAGATTCGAAATTTACCCAAATGTACATAAACCCCACAATGGAATTCCTATTACATGTCTAGTGTTAAATCCACTAAAAAAGACTTGGAAGCAAAAATTGCAGAATTAGAAGAAAAACTTGCAAAATTAGCTACTCAAATACAGACACCACCGACACAACAAGTTCAAACACCACCTCCGGCACCAAAGCCACAAGTTCAAACACCACCAGCACCAAAACCAGCACCAGCCCCAGCTCCAACAAAACCTCAAGGAACGTTGCCAGCTGGAACCAAACCAACACCACCACCACAAGTGCAGACTCCACCACCAGCACCAAAACCAGCAACTGAAGAAACAATTGCTGCATATGATCAATGGAAGAGCGCACCAATGTCTGACTTTCACACATACAGGGCAAAGGTAACTGGATATTCACCAGCACCAAACAGATACTTTGCAAGTAAATATGTCAAAACCGCAAGTGTTCCAACATCAGATTGGAATCTCCAAAAGGCAAAGGTAACTGGTTATACACAACCTTCAAACAAGTACTTTGCAACAAGAGCAAAACTTGCATACCATCCTCGAACAAAATACTTTGCAGGATATGGCATACAATCCACAGCAACTGGTTCTGCACAAACGCAAACAGCTCCACCACCAGCACCAAAACCAGCCCCAGCTCCAACAAAACCTCAAGGAACGTTGCCAGCTGGAACCAAACCTCAATCACAAGCGTCTAGTGGAAATTCAACATCCAGAAAAGAGCAACTAGAGGCATATGAAAAAGAATACTTGGAAAGAGTTCAACAACAACACCAAGCAAAGACAACACCGCCTCCACAAACGAGTGGTTCAACAAGGGGTACACTACCTGCAGGATTCAAACCAGCAACTGTCTCACCACCAACAAAACCAAAAGGAACTCTGCCAAAAGGCTTCTAAATTCCAGAGTTCTTCTTTACTATTTTTAACTTGTAATGCTGGTTAATACTTCTTCGGCATGACCCTTTGGTTTGACGCTTGGATAAACCTTGAATATTTTGCCCTTCTCATCAATCAAAAAAGTACTGCGTTGAATACCCATGTACTCTCTTCCCATAAACTGTTTTTTACCCCACACTCCAAATTTTTTTGAAACCTCTGATTCAGGATCAGAAAGTAGAACATAAGGGATCTTCATTTTATCAACAAATTTTTTATGTGATTCGACGTCGTCTGTAGATATTCCAACGATTTGCACGCCTATTTTTTGGAACTTTTTATATTCCTTTGAAAACTCGTCCGCCTCTATAGTGCAACCAGGAGTAAAATCTCTTGGATAAAAATAAACTACGAATTTCTTACCCTTAAAACTGGAAGATTTAACGACATCTCCATTAGAATCTTGGAGTTCGAATGTTGGAACCTTGTCTCCCTCTTCAAGCATATTTGTACTGTAATGATCTCACAATTAATTATTTTGGAGCGTTGGATCTTCCGAATATTTTATATTGAAACACTTAAGGGTGCATTCATGGTCGCAGGAAGATCTTGGTTTGCAGAAGCAATCTGTACGTTTGCTTTGGTATTCTTTGGACCACTTTCAATCATAGTGACATCTGATTGGTTTGGTGATAAACTCAATCTTGAAGGATTACTGATTATTTCTCTGGCACACTCTGCTGCAATAGGAATGATGGTCTATGCTTTCGGTCATGTATCTGGAGCTCACATTAATCCAGCTGTCACTATTCCAATGATGATTACAAAAAGAATCAAGATGATCGATGGTATTGGGTATATTGTCTTTCAATGCATCGGTGCAATAATTGCCGCTTTTACTCTGAAAACTATTTTCCCGATTAGTGGAGCCAAGGTTCATTTTGGCACTCAGGGCGGTCCAAGTGCATTAATAGGCAATTCCGCAATGGCTGGTTTTACACTAGAAGTCGTATTCACATTTTTCCTAGTAACTGTGATCTTCATGACTGCTGTTCATAAAAAAGCACCCGCAGGCATGTATGGTTTTGTTATTGGTGGAATGATATTTCTTTTACACGTAGTGGGAATTCCACTGACTGGAGCATCAATGAATCCTGCAAGAACACTAGGACCAGCTTTGGCCTCTGGTTATTGGGATTATCATTGGATATATTGGGCAGGTCCTATCGTTGGTGGTATTATAGCCGGACTGATTATGCATTACATCTTTATTAAAAAAACAGAGACTACCACAGCATAATCGCTTTACGAACATTTTTTACAGATTTATCTTGAATTATTTTGGTGGGTCCGTAGCACAGCTTGGATAGTGCGGTCGCTTGCGGAGCGACAGGTCGTGGGTTCAAGTCCCCCCGGATCCGCTATTATTTCATAAAGAAATTAAAAATATGACTAATTGATGGACTATGGAATTTGAGAATAAAGCAAAATGCGACAGGCTTACTCTGGGGAGAAATTGGCTTGCTCTAAGCAATGATGGGAATCTGTTTTCAGCCACGCCAGATAAGATTAATGGTGCAATAGTGAAATTAGAAAAATACAATGGAACAATGATGGTTCTATCGTTTCGAGACGGTTCTAGAATAAAGATTGAAAATAATACCTTATACTATAATCAAAAAGACATAATCGATTGTCAGTAGTATCTACAATTATAACAAGAAATACGTCGATATTTTCATGGGTGATGGAATTGGTGGCCCTGTCATGGATTGCCTTTCTGGAAATATGTTTAGAATGTACGTGACACATTTTAGAAAAGACAATTCCGAAGAGTATGGCAAAATGGAAAAAATCCACATCGTCAAGGTAGAAAATGATACTTCCCAACAAGTAGATAGAACGATTGAGGACTTGGAGCGGGCATTAAAAGGTAAATTCGTTACATGTAATGTACAATATAGGGACAAAAAAACCGATGTTCTTTTCTGCAATGTCTTTATTCAAAATCCGCCTGAGGGATTTTAATCGTATTCGATTTGTTTTACTCTCACTTGACTTCCAAATGATTCCAAGTGATGCCCTATGAAATTTTTTAATTGTTCCCCGATTCTATATCCCAACGCACCTTCCAACATTCCACTCGTTTCAATTAGTTGAGCTAACTCTGTACTGATCTCAAGATCGAAAAATGTCCAGCCAGCACGATTAAACGGCTGACCAATTTTGTAACTGCTCTTTACACTGCATTTCTCTTCCAACTCATCCATGGCCTTTTTGACAAGCTGAATCTCATCATCATACCTCCTCGTACTGAGTTGAAATAATGAAATCATAATGTACTAAATGAAATGACCAGTATAAACTGATTCTATAATTAGAAAAATTAAAAAAAATTCTAGTCGCTAAATTTTTCCTTTAGGGATAATTTATTGTGCTAATTCAGCTGTAGCAAATCGTCTGCCAACTTGTGTGATCTTTATTTTTGTCTCTTGGCCTGGTTGTCCGCCTTTCACAAATATGACAAATCCGTCTACTCTTGCTATTCCGTCGCCTTGTCTTGATGTTTCAGTAATTGATACATCGTATTCTTTGCCAGTTTCTACTGGTTTTGGTCGGTCGTCAAACTCTCTATCGTTATTAAAACGTCTTCCGCCGCCTCTGTATCCGCCACCGAAACGTCTGTTATCACGTCGTCCGGAATTATCGTCAAAACTCATCTTTACACCTCCACTTTCCTTGTGACCTTAGTCGATACTTGTTATTGTAAGAAGAATATGAATGGATGGTTTGATAATTATTAATAATCGAGAATTCACGCCTAGACAAAACTCATTCTCTCTTTGGCGGTTCGAGTCACTTTAGCCAAATCCTGCGGATAGAAACATGGAGATAATGGGCAAGGAATAACCACTTGGTGTATTTGCTTACCAGGACCAGAATTCTATGAAATCAATATGCGAAGACTGGTTTGGACTGTTATTCCATTCTGGTTAGATTCTGGATGGAGTGTCACTCAAAAAATACATAATCAGAGCAATTCATTGGAAATTGGGTTGGTAGATAGTAATTATGATATTTTAGGTCTAAAACAGGGAGCTACTCAAAAAGAGATTAGAGATGCATTTCGTCGTCTAATACTTGATCATCATTCTGATAGGGGCGGAGATGAAGAAACCGTCAAAAAAATTATTCAGGCATATGAGGACCTCAAAGTAGGAAAAGCATACCCTGATACAGATGATGAAAAACTCAAGAAAGCCAAAGTCTACTCTGGAGACTCAGAAGAAGAAAAACGTCGAAGAAATCTGATTCTTTCTGGTGACGTGGCAAGAGAAATGAAATCTGCTCAGGAATGGACCGAATTACTCATTCATGATGATGCTGCAGGTTCAAAGTTATTTGGTTCTAAAGAACTTGGTGAAGCTGAATTCGAAAGAAAAAAAACTGGAGAACTCATGATTAAGGGAAAAATCTGGGCAGGCCATTTTACATATGATGGACCAATTCATATGGCTGGAAGTATTACCAGTCCATATTTTGCTTATGCAGAAGAAAACAAAACCATAATTTCTGTTAAAAATGGAAATTTTGTCTTAATTGATCCACTACAAAATAATTTCATTATAGAACATGGTGCAAAAATCTTGGCTGAAAATGGAGATATTTTGGCTGGAAATGTGACTGGAATTAAAGAAATTCTTCAAGATCCTCAAGGTAGAGTCGGAATATATGTGACAAAAGAACACTTTACGGAATTACGCGCTCCAAAGGGCAAAGTAGTTATCGCAAATGCAAGAGAAACTGTACTGCTTGACGCTGACACCGTCGTTGTGAATAATTTGATAAACAATATCAAGGTTCATGCAAAACATCTGATTGTTTTTGGAACAACCATGAACTACAACTGTGAGATAGAATTAACTCCGGGCGGGTCTATGACGTTTCATGATGAGGGTTCTGGCTTTGCATTATCTGATGATGCGACAATAAAGCTTGAAAATGGTAAGATCTTCAAATTCAGAGAACTAAAAACATCAAACATGGTGGGTTTTGGCAAACAAATAACCTATGACTATTTAGATAATCTTGACAAAAAAACAAAAAGAGACACCGGTTTCAAGATTGGATTCAAGTTTTTTAGAAAAAAGTGAATTTTGATCACTAACTCATGGGCAAAATTTATCCATATGGAATTTTTCACTTGTGATTTTTCAAGTACTAGTCTCGCTTTATTCTATTCTGAATCTTGTCAATAAATTCGTCTAACTGGATATTTGATTTTTCATTTTTGCGTAAAATATAGTACAATTCCTCAGTGGCGGCATGATAATCTACACCAATTGTCTGAGCTATGTACAATGATAGATAAGCCAAGAGTAGTTTTCTAAGTAAAATGTCTGTAGAATGCATGGTTAGATCCGAACTTAGCTCATCTAGCACATTTAGAAAATAGGTACTCAAGTAAGCATCTTTTGAATCCCTTTCTCTCATTGAAAATGAACCACCTAGACCTCGTTCGCTCATGTGTACTTGTTCTACAGTTTCGATAAACTCTTGATTCAAAGAATGATCCTCGGTGAGAATTTCTGATACTATGTCCGCACATTCCTGCTCCGATTTATCGAGTAAATTTTTGAGTGAAAACATTACGTGACAGGCGGCACATCCGTTGCCTAGGTGAGTATCGTGGTTTCGAATTTTCCTTAATTCATTAATTATCTTCTTACGCAATTCTGACTTTTCCATAATCTGATTTTGTAATATTCGAATTTAACTATTCCAGCAAACTCTTATCCTTCCTTTCTATGGTATTTGTGGACTATGAAGTGGAGTTAGAGAAATGATTCAAGATGATTGGATTTAGCGAATCTGAGTCCATGCTTTTTCATAATATGTAATCAATTCTTATCTGAAATGATAAGGACATCCTTCTAGCCAAAAACTATGCAGTGCTCGCATTCACAATTCTGAATTTCTTTTGATTTTGCTAGGCATTTTCCATGCTGTCCTGCCTGACACTGTATGCAAATTTCCTCCAAATTGTCAACTTGGGAATATTTTTTGGATTGATCAAAACCAAATCCACCGTCTTTTGGACCTACCACAATACTAAACAAATTTGGAACTATTTGTCCTTTTTTGGGTTTTTCTCACTAGGTTTATCCCACAAGTGCATCGTTCCACGAATCATGAATGCACCAACTATGATGGTGACTATCCCTATTGCAACAAATGCAAAAATTTTACCAATTTTTCTAAGACTTGACATGTAAATTAGGACTCTTGTAGGAAAACTTTTGTCATTTAAGACTCTTCCATTTCGACATCTTCGTTTGTCTTTTCGGAACGTTCTCGGCGTAAAGTGGTCTTTAACACTTCCATTTCTTTCTGCATAGAGGCAATCTTTGCATTAAGTGAAGCGACTACGGAGCTTGCCGCAGCAACAATGTTTTTCTGGTTTGACCTTTCTCCAGCATTTGCTATTTGTGTCTCAATAAACTTGAGTTCTTTTTTTGCCGCCTCTATCTCCTTTTTCTTTGACTCTGCTTCGTTTCGTAGTTGTTCTATTTCTGATCTGGCAGATTCTAATTTCGAATTAGTATTGACTAGTTCATTATTGGTAGATTCTTGAGATTTACGGCTTTGTTCGTATGCTTTTTGTACATTTTCTAAATTCTTCTTTAATTCCTCAGTTTCAACTTTGTATTTTTGGAATTCAGA
>DAMC01000069.1:11163-12621 GCA_002499525.1 Nitrosopumilales archaeon UBA218 | reverse complement strand
GTCTCTTTACCATCTCTGATGAAAATAAGACTTGCAAGCTTGACTGCCTCGTGCTTGTCTTGACAAACTACCTGTGTCTTCATTTGTCTTCAAGTAAGAATTTTTCCAGTTGGTCTTTGGCTTTTTCACGTTTCTGCTGATGTGCAACTAGGAAGTCTGTTACTTTTTCTATTAGGATTGATTTTAATTCGCCTGTAAGCATCTTACCTGATTTGTAATCATCATAAATTGTCTTTAGTTTATTGTCATCTGGTTCAAAAAAGATTCTAAGATACTGATAAGATACGTCAATATCTGGGTTACCGCCTACTTTTCTGTGCTCCTCAACCGTTGACTGTCCTCCGGAAAATGCATACTTGTTAATTTTTTTCTTTATTTTTTCGGGTGAATCTGTAGTGTATATGGTACCAGATTCCTCTGAGGCGGACATCTTCCCCCCGGGACCAGAAAGAGATGGTATCATGATGTTGTGAATTAGCGCAGGTTTTTCTTTACCTATCCTAGGTGCTACATCTCTTGTCAATCTAAAATGTGGATCCTGATCTACTCCTAGAGGAATAAGAACAGGTCTATCCTCAATAAAACAAGGGGCTGATTGGAGTGAAGTGTAAAAAATCATCCCCACATTAGTTTCATTTTCAAAACCAAACACTGCCTTTGTATTAGAAAAGTTGATTTTTTTGGCAACTTGGGCTGCAATGGGATACAGTGTTTTGATATTTTTTGTATTTATGATAATCTTGGTCTTTTCTGGCTTGAACCCTAAAGCGATGAAATCCAGAGCATTTTCATAGGCAAAATTTCTAGTTTGTTCCAAAGTCAGATCCTGTTTTGCAAAAAATTTTTCATCATCAGTTAACTGAAAATACAGATTGGTGTCAAATTTCTCCTGTAACCATTTTGTAAAAACCCAAGGAACTAAGTGACCAATGTGGGTATGACCTGAAGGACCGCGACCTGTATACAAAAAGAATTTTTTCCCTCTCTGATAATCAGTTAGAATTTTACCTAAATCTCTATGAGAAAAAAAGATTCCACGTCTTAACATGAAATGAATATCTCCAGTTATTGACTCGATTTTTTTGAGAATCTCTGATGTAATTTTCTCAGTACCGAATTTTTTGATAAGTTTGTCATAATCGATTTCTCCCTCTACGTGCCATGGAGTTACAATGAAATCGTCAGAAGACATGCATGAACGAACTAGGTTAAGGTTTAAAAAGTCTTTTCGGGTCGTTTTTCTGTTGTCTCAAGTTCTACATCCAATTGAGAAAACAATTATCAAATTATTACAATCTGAAAAAAATCTCACCGAACAACAAATCATAGATAAAACCAAACTATCTGCAGACCAGACTAGACGTGGAATCGAATGGCTTAGACTCAAAAACCTTGCAACTGTGGATGAATCCGAATTAATCTTTCTCGCTCTGGACAAAAACGGATTATCTGCAAGTA
>DAMC01000069.1:9308-10896 GCA_002499525.1 Nitrosopumilales archaeon UBA218 | reverse complement strand
GGACTACCAGAAAGAAAACTGATAAACTTGGTTGCAGCAAAGCCTATCCAATTCGATGAATTGAGACAAAAACTCCTAGATGAGATGAATGTAGCTATTGCAAATGCAAAGAAAAATGACTGGATATCTATTACGAAAAATGATTCCGGCAGTATTGTTTCTCTAAAACAAAAACCTGAACAAACCGCCGAGGAAAAAATACTAGAACAAATTGGAGACAATAAAATCCTGCAAAATCAAATATCTGATCAAAATGCATTGGAATCTCTCAAAAAAAGACCTGGCTATATCATTACTGAGTCTGTAAAAACAAAATCACTCTCTCTTACTGAAGAAGCCAAATCAATTGAGGTTGAATCTATGGATTCTGGTGCAATCGACGTTGAAGCAAACGTACCACTAACCTTTGCCGCAAAAACTCATCCACTAAAAGATGTAATTAACGAAATTAGAGAAATATTTGTCAGTCTAGGTTTTTCTGAAATTAATAGTACTCTGACCCAAACTGGATTTTGGAACTTTGATGCATTGTTCACACCACAGGATCATCCTGCAAGAGAAATGCAAGATACATTTTATATCAAGAACAAACTGGCATCAAACTTTGCAACTCAATCTCAGATTAAACAAGTAGCAGCTTCCCACAAGAAAGGTTGGAAATATCCATGGAATGTTGAAGTTGCAAAAAAAATGGTATTGAGAACTCACACTACATGTGCTACGATTAATTATTTGGCAGAAAACAAGCCTAGTGAAGCCCGTGTCTTTTCTTTGGGTAGGGTTTTTCGAAATGAGAAGGTCAGCTATAAGCACTTGGTTGAATTTAATCAAGTTGAAGGGATAGTAGTTGGAAAAGATGTATCGTTAAGAGACCTGATGGGAATCCAAACTCAATTTTACAAAAAACTTGGATTAAACAAGATAAAGTTTTGGCCCACTTTCTTCCCTTATACAGAACCATCTTTACAAACAATGGTTTACAATGATAAACTTGAAAAATGGATTGAACTGTTTGGCATGGGAATATTCAGGCCAGAAGTAACACATCCATTAGGAATTAAAAAACCAGTTCTTGCATGGGGCGGAGGAATTGAGAGAATTGCTATGCTCAAATATGGACTAAATGATGTCAGAGAATTTTATAACAATAATCTTAACTGGCTCAGGAGTACTCCCAAATGCCAGTAGTCACTCTGTATCTTGACCGATTACAAAAACTGGTGGGAAGAACTACCAAAACAAAAATCATTGATGCGTTACCATTCTTGGGGCTAGATATTGAGGAACAAACGAATGAGTTTATTCGTGTAGAATACAGTCCTAATAGGCCTGACTATGCTACAGACGTTGGTATATCCTATGGCCTGCAAGGTTTACTCGGAATAAAAAAAGGCATTGTAAAACTCTCCATAAAAAAACCAGCCGAGAAAAATCTCACAATACGAACAAACCCGGGACTTAAAAAAATCCGACCTTACGTACTTGGTTTGATTGCCAAAAATGGCAATCTTGATGATGAAATTATTCGTCAAATCATCGCTTTGCAAGAAGATTTGCATTTTGGTGTTGGAAGAAAACGAAAAAAGGC
>DAMC01000069.1:2661-8987 GCA_002499525.1 Nitrosopumilales archaeon UBA218 | reverse complement strand
CCAGAGAACACAAATTCGTACCGCTTTTAATGAAAAATGAAATGACTGTCTCACAAATTCTTGATGAAACAGACACTGGAAAAGAATACTCTTCATTATTGACCGATATCAAAACAGTTCCTATGATTTTGGATCAAAAACAGAACACAATATCATTCCCACCAATCATCAACTCGTCATTAACCTCAGTATCAACGAAAACTAGGAATCTCCTAGTTGAGGTAACGGGAAATGAATTTGAAGCAGTGGCTGACACCCTAGCCGTTATTGGAATTACGTTGCAAGGCCTAGGCTTTACCTTATACGATATTAAGACTGATTCTAGAAGCTCAGCAGACTCTCTTAAAGACAGAATCATATCGCTTGAACCGAATCTTGTAAACCAAACTTTAGGAATTATGCTATCGGCGGAAAATATCTGTAAAATGTTGAAAAAATGTAGATTGGATGCGACTATAAAATCAAAAAAAATTCTTTGCAAAATCCCGAGTTATCGTTTTGATATATTGGGCCCTATGGATCTTGTAGAAGAAGTAGCTCTTGGCTATGGAATACAAAACATTTCGACCACACTTCCGCCCTCTACATCGATAGGCCAAAAAAGCCAAACCACACAAAAACTCGACGAGCTTACTCAGATTATGATTGGATTGGGTTACACTGAAGCATTAAACTCCTCACTGACAAATAGACAAACACTCTATGATAATACAAAACGTGATCCATCAAAGCTAATTGAAGTCGTAGAATCAAAAAGCCAAGAGCATACTGTTCTTCGTGATTCGATTCTACCTGGACTGTTAGAGAATCTCTCTACTAACATCCATGAATCCTATCCGCAGAAATTATTTGAGACCGGAATTATTTTCACAAATGACTCACCAATAAAAGAATCAATATCTCTTGCATGCGTTAGCGCTCACAAGGAATCCGCATATACTGAGATCAAATCAATCTTGCAATCTTTACTTAAAACCGATGCAAACATTGAATGCCAAACTAAAACTAGTACTGATCCTATGTTGGCCAAGGGAAAAACTGCCGATATCCTAGTCAATGGTAAAAAAGTTGGAATTATTGGTGAAATAGATCCTCAAGTCATAGATAATTTCAAAATTCGTGTACCTGTAAGTGGCTTTGAACTAGTTTTGTCGGAATTTATCGTTTAGATCTGACTTAATATTTGAGGGACTCGGATTGTTTTTGCCCTAATACAGGCATACAGACGGACTAGGATGATATGATGCTTAAACATGATTTCTGGGTCCACCCAGGTATGCGACATGGGGCTACCCCGGTCACAGAGCATATTTGAGGAATTAGGCTAAAAACCTATGAGAATGTGTGAGTCAGTGCCGGGGTACATTCATTGTTCAAGAAAAAAATATTAGAATTGTAATCTTAAATCATCTATGAATTATTGGCTTTGCAAACAGGAACCTAGCTCATATAATTTCGATAGTCTAGAGTCAGAAAAAACCACAAGCTGGGATGACGTTCACAACTATTTGGCAATCAAACACATCAATTCTATGGAAAAAGGAGATCTTGCATTTTTTTATCACAGCGGTGATGAAAAACAAATTGTTGGAATTATGGAAATAATATCTACAGCTTACCCAAATCCCAAGGAAAAAAATCCAAAATTCGTTACAATTGATGTAAAATATAAAAAACGACTAAAAAGACCAGTCACCCTTGCAGAGATGAAGATAAACAAGAAGTTCAAGGATTGGGAACTTTTGAGGATCTCAAGACTGTCCGTTATGCCGGTAACATCCCAAATCTGGAATGAAATACTGGGAATTTCACAAAAATAGAAACTTGCAATCGGTTTATTGATATAGTCCGAGGTGTATATTCAGTTATGGCAACAGCATATGTTTTGATAAACTGTGAACTAGGTTCAGAAGAATCCATTATCAAGCAACTAAAGTCACTTGATGGTGTCAAAGAGGTTCACGGCACTTTTGGTGCCTACGACATCTTGGCCAAAATCGAATCTCCAACTGTTGAAGCACTACGTGAAACAATAACTTGGAAGATTCGAAAAATCGAGAAAATAAGATCTACATTAACCCTTATGGGTATTGAGGGTCAGTCCTAAACACTACCTCTTTTTCTTGTATCATGCTTTTACATTTCATTTTTTTACTTCTCAAAGATGATCTCGATTCCCGTTCTAAGGAATTTGATTATATCCAACTGATGGCATCGTTTTATAAAAAATGGTTAAATGATAAATTTGGACTTGAGGTCGATGTCAAATCTGATGAGATGATCGTGCCCGAGCAAAGCATTCTGCAAAGGCTGGACACTTCCTTGCTCATTCAAGACCATAAAAGTCGCGGTAAAGATATTTTTCATTTCTATTTGTGCAATTTTAGTCCAATGTGGACTGATTGTACATGTGAGGGGTATTACGCTGAAAATTTTGCAATGACGCTTTGGCAAAAACCAAAGAATGATGAACTATTAGAGACATGCAAAAAAAACTGTACTGTTGTGTCTCATGAACTGACCCACGAAGTTCTACGTCAAAAAAAATTCAAAAATCAAAACGATATAGTTCATGATTTATGGACAAGACACCTCTTCAAGGACTTGCCCTTTGAACAATATGGAAAAAACTTTGAACCGAACTCTAACGATACCTACTTTATGACATTGGATACGACCAATCTGCGGTCATAATATAATCACCCGCCTTTTTAATTCTGTATTTTTGCAATTGCTTTATGTTAAACTGTAAAGGATACTGTAAAACAAAATACCGAGAAATTATCGGCGAGTTTTCATTAAAGTATAACGGGCAAAAAAGATGTGGAATATGTGACATCTATGTAAAATGGAAAGGAATCAAATGCCCTTGTTGCAATTCAGTTCTACATGTTCGACCAAGACATTCTAAGGCCAAAATAAAATATTACGAAAATGAAAATGTTAGGTGGCTTTAACTGCACTTGGTTACAGAATATATTCTGTTTTCAAAGTTTGCAGTCTTGATTTCGAGTCTATTTTCAGCATCGGTCTTTCTGGATTTGCTGAGTTTTTCTAGTTCAACCAAAGAATCCCCTTTGAAGCCAACTGAAGTACCAAAGATTGCATCAGTTAGCATTGTTCCATGATCTCCCTTCTTAACGTCATCCACTATATTGTAAAACTTGAGCGCTTCCCGTTTTTGGACTGGTGTCCCAGTTGATTTGTTAAAAGCAACTGCGATGTACATGCCATTGTTTTTAACTGCGACAGGAACCTTGTGGTTTTTTCCCGAAGCCCCAGGAATTGATTCGTTAATCAAAATATCACACTTGTGGTACATACTTGCTACATAAGCATAAAATCTAAAATCGGCAAACTTGCCGGCGGTATCACTTTCACAATCAATGAAAATCTTGTGCAGCATAACAAGAGCGGTATCGTTCATGCTTTGGAGTCTATCATCAAGACGGCCTCTTTCTAATAAGTTAGAGTCACACTCTTTTGCAATTTTTTTCAAAATAAAATCAGGCAAGTTATAGTTTCTCAGTGCGGCAATGTAAGAGCCTGCTTGAGACATGCCGAAACTCGGAAATCCCTTATTGACCACGCAGATGGCCTCCTAATAGAAATGTAAAATGACACATACCCAGCACCATATAGATAAATCAGCTTTTTGCTTATAACTGTTGGCAATAAGCAAATCCCAAAACATTTTCGGATGAAATTCTCTGAAACAATTTATAACTATTAACCTCGTGTCGCATAATCAACAATGGAAATCGAAACGACACCAAAACTTGTAAAGCAAGTCTATGAAAAATTAGAACAAAACGTTTCAAAGTTTAGAAAAATAGTTAACCGCCCACTTACATTATCTGAAAAAATTCTTGTTGGCCATCTGAATGAATTTGATGGCACAGAATATGAACGGGGTAAGAGCTATGTCTTTTTGAAACCCGATCGTGTGGCATTACAAGACGTTACCGGACAGACTGTAATGCTCGAATTTATGCAAGCTGGACTAAAACAAGTAGCACTCCCAACAACCGTACACTGTGATCATCTTATTCAAGCAAAAGTTGGGGCAAAAGAGGACACAAAACTGGCAATGTATGAGAACAATGAGGTTTACACATTCTTAGAGTCCGCGGCCAAGAAATACGGCGCGGGATTTTGGAAACCTGGCGCAGGAATTATCCATCAAGTAGTATTGGAAAACTATGCCTTCCCTGGGGGATTGATGATTGGCACTGATTCTCACACACCAAATGCCGGTGGACTAGGAATGATAGCCGTGGGTGTAGGGGGAATGGATGCAGCAGAAGTAATGGCTGGAATGCCGTGGGAATTATTGTATCCTAAAAGAATTGGGGTTTTTCTAAAAGGCGCAATGAACGGATGGACTGCACCCAAAGACATTATTTTGTATGTTGCAGGACAGCTTACAGTTTCCGGTGGCACTAATGCAGTAATTGAGTACTTTGGACCTGGTGCAAAAACAATCAGCTGCACTGGTAAGGCAACTATCACTAACATGGGTGCCGAAATTGGAGCAACTTGTTCGATTTTTGAATATGATGAAAAAATGGTAAACTATCTCAAAGCTACGGGAAGAGGACAACTTGCAGATGTCGCAAACCAATACACAGAATTACTTACTGAAGATGAAGATGTAGTAAAAAATCCAGAAAAATATTTCGACAAGGTAATTGAGATTGATCTTTCCAAGCTAGAGCCTCACATAGTTGGCCCTCACACCCCAGATCTTGCAAGGCCTATATCGAAACTTGCCGAAGATGTCAAAAAGAACAACTATGTGGATGATATTTCTGTTGCACTAATTGGCAGTTGCACTAACTCATCGTACGAAGACATGTCTCGTGCAGCCAGTGTTGCCAAACAAGCAAAGCAGAAAGGTCTCAAAGCAAAGATTCCATTATTGGTGACTCCTGGCTCAGAACAAGTTCGTGCAACAATAGAACGTGATGGACAGATGCAAATGCTTGATGATATCGGAGCTACGGTTCTTGCTAACGCATGTGGTCCCTGCATTGGCCAGTGGAGCAGACCCGAACTCAAAAATGACTCGCCTAACACTATAATCACATCATTTAATCGAAATTTTCCAGGACGTAATGACGGTAAAAGAAATACAATGAATTTCATAGGTAGTCCTGAATTGATTATCGCATTGTCACTCGGAGGGAGATTATCGTTTAATCCGATGACTGATGAATTGACTGCTCAAGATGGAACAAAATTCAAGCTAACTCCACCTGAACTTGCACCTGATGTGCCCAAAGATGGATTCAAGCCGGGATTTGATGTCTATGTACAACCATCAAACAACCCCGATTCTGTTCAAGTGTTAATTGACCAGGGTAGTAGTAGACTACAAAAACTTGAACCGTTTGCTCCATGGGACGGTAAAGACTACATCGATTTACCAATCATGGTAAAAGCAAAAGGCAAGTGTACGACTGATCATATATCGCCTGCAGGAGCATGGCTTTCGTTTAGGGGTCACTTGGACAGGCTTAGTGATAATCTGCTGCTCGGCGCAGTAAACGCATTTTCCGGCGAAGTTGGAAAAGGCAAAAACTCTCTTGACAATAACATTGAATCGTTTCCAGCTATTGCTCGCCAATACAAGGCAAAAGGAATCAAATGGATAATAATCGGAGATACAAATTATGGTGAAGGAAGTAGCAGAGAACATGCTGCTCTCACCCCAAGATTCTTGGGATGTGGCGCAGTAATCTCAAAATCGTTTGCTAGAATTCACGAGACAAACCTCAAAAAACAAGGTATACTGGCATTGACGTTTTCAAATCCTTCAGATTATGATAAAATTCAGGAAACTGACAGAATTAGCCTCATTGAACTAGACAAAATACAACAAGGCAAGCCTGTAAAATGTCTAGTCAAACACGCAGACGGAAATAAAGATGAGATACTACTATCTCACACATTTAACTCTGCTCAAATAGAGTGGTTCCGACAAGGCTCTGCACTAAACGTTTTACGCAGTAAAAACAAATAACTTTTCAAGAAATTATGAAAATGTCATTAGGCAAAACATACATCATGTATTACTTTGAAAATCAGAGAAATGTTAATTGTTAAAGTCTGACTTCATTAGTCAGAGCAAATAATTAGATTTGTAAAAAAGCAAAAACACATTCACAAAAACCTGCATCCTTACCTAATCTCAAAAAAGCTAATGCATCTTTGTTAATAATGGTGGGTTTGAACATGGTCTTTCTCAACTAAATTTTAAATCCCTAAAAAAATAATTGAGATGTTCTTTTCTTAATATTCTCAAAAACAGGATTATTTTTGAT
>DAMC01000069.1:1098-2310 GCA_002499525.1 Nitrosopumilales archaeon UBA218 | reverse complement strand
GATTATCTCTTCTGAATTTATCAAGTTTTAACGTGGGGCCGACCGGAGTTGAACCGGCGATCTACAGGTCACTGCAGCTCCAAACTCACATCATCTTGTGAAATCAGTTTGGATTGTATACTTCTGGAGCCTCTAGCGATGACATTGTTAATCATAGTCGCCTTACCAGGCTGGGCTACGACCCCACATTAGACATCCATTCAAGCTTGGATTTATTCTAACTGGTGAATTAAAAAACTAGATTTATTATAAAATCTAAATTTCTTAACTATGATGGTCAGGCCGATTCTTTTAATTGGTGCAGCGATACCGGTTGCACTTGCTATATTGATTGCAGCTCCAATGCTGTTAAATCCACAAGTACCGTTTTCTGCTGCAAATGCCGATGATAAAATTTCAATCGAACTCATAAAATATGATCTAAAAAAAATATCCTTTGGATTAACTGATAGACTAACACCACAAAAATCTGAGACTCTGGTTGTCTCTGCTGAGGGTGTGGCAAAATATACTCTAAATGAACCAAACTCACCGTCCATTGAAAAATCAGCTAAATTAGAAAAATCCGAAGTTAAAAGATTGACTGCCCTGATAAAAGAGACTGGATTTATGCAGCTTCCAATAGATTCTATATCTGCCGATGATTCCGTTGTAGAATATACAAAATTCTCACTCAAAGTTACTCTAAATGGAAAAACAAAACAATTACAGTGGCCAGAACAAAATGCTACATCTGTAACTATATCCCCATTGATATCACATTTTGAATCTGAACTGGAAGGGCTAATTAACAAAACACGTTCAAATTGAGTATAATCAACTACACACCAGTCAGTAAACCGTTTTTGATGACTGGAGTGATTCTGTCTTTTATTGGTACTATAATCGGCTCAATTTGGATGCTTAGCTTGTTTGGTAATTTTTTACCGCAACAAGCTATTCTGATATTCAAAATACATCCAATCCTTCAACTTAATGGGTTTGTCACACTAATGATTATGGGCGTGGGTTACATGATAATCCCGAGAATGAGAAATGAACTCACTCCATCTACCAAGCTTGCAAAACTATCGTATGTTCTCGTATTGTCGTCAATTGCAGTAGATTTTGTCTCAGGTATTATTATGACAGATTATACCAAAATCTCTCTAACATTACGATTGATAGGAGTTTCAATTTTTGGCGGTTTAATGTTTTACATGCTGAGAATTG
>DAMC01000069.1:0-822 GCA_002499525.1 Nitrosopumilales archaeon UBA218 | reverse complement strand
CAAAACTTCTCAGGGAAGCTGATTATTTCATCGTAATATCGATATCACTGTTAATCTCTGCTCAGGTGCTGTCCTTACTTGAACTGCATCACAATCAGCTAGTGCAAAAACAATTCTGGCTTTTTTTCCCTATCTTGATGATTTCTGCAATACAATACAAGACACTTCCATCATTTCTTGGTTTCATTAGGCCAAAAAGAAAACTAGTTTTTGCATCTATCACTATGGCGATAATTTCCGCAGGCTTTGGAATAACCACATCGATATTCCAATCTGCATTACTTGATGTCGTGTTTAATCTATCAATGTTGGCAATGGTTTTGCTTTTTGCACTCTCGGTGTATATTTACGGTGGATTCAACAACACTGAAATTCTTAAACTAATTACTGGCGAGAAAAAAAAGCGCTATCACACCATTGTACTATACTCTAGAATTGCATATGGGTTCCTGTTTGCAGGACTAGTTCTGGGTACTGTTTATGCCGCTGACCTGAAAAATTTCGCCTTATATGATCTCACAATACACTATGTTGCAATAGGATTCATAGGTGTAACAATAATGCTGTACTTGCCCATAATGATTCCACCAATATTGGAAAAATCAGTTAGATTTTTGGAGTTTAACCACATCCCTCTAGTTTTGATACTCTCTGGGCTTGCCATCAGAACCATAGGGGATTATGTAGTGACATTGGGAGTCAGAGAGCAGACCGGAGTTATTCTAGGTGTATCTGGATTTGTCGTACTGTCAGGCATGTTTTTGTTCGTGAGAATGATTCACTGTGCAATGAAAAACCCGCATTCTGATTTGCCTGTTGCCT
>DAMC01000061.1 GCA_002499525.1 Nitrosopumilales archaeon UBA218 | reverse complement strand
AGATTGTCCTTTTTTTAGTGTCAGCTGTTTTTCAGATACAGATACCATGCCAGATAGTGGTTTTGACAGATCAACTTTGCCAATCTTGTTTTCTGCCCATTCTGTGAACCAAACTTTGTCACCCACTACATCAAATCCAAAAATCTGTGCAATTCCACAGTCCACCATGGCTCCACAGTCAGCCCATTCAGGATTTTTGGAGGGGACAAAATATTCCACAAGAGAATCCTTCTCAAGATCATAGGCCGCAATAGCATTGGATGTCTGCTCATTAAAGTAGAGGACATTGTCTTGGATTTGAGTCCAATATGGATGGCTCACGGGGGTCTTGATTACACCAGTTGCATTACCATACATGGATAATGGGGGTTCCGATGTGATGTATTTTGTAAACGATTTATCAGATTCAGAGAACTTGTAAAATGAGCTAGAATCAGTGTCTGCAATCCAAACATTTCCTGACTTGTCAACACTAAGACCGTTTGGGGCATTAATCGAAGTTGGGAGATTAAATGAAGTGGCATAGTCTCGAAGCGTATAGTTCTGGTCAGGGTTTGAGCTAATAAAATTAGTAAATTTGTTGTAATCAAATTTCACAAGAGAGCCACCCTGTCTGAATATCCAATTAGTATACCATACATTTCCTGCAGAATCAAGATCAAAACCTCCAACAAAAGTATCGGTGGGGGAAGGAATGTTTGCATATGTCTTTTGCTGCGATGTTTGAGTAATGTCAAAAACGCTTAGTTTGCCTTCATTGAAATCATTAATTATTGCGTGACTGCCAACGATTTTGATTTTCTGTGGAAGTGAGTTTTCCTTGGTAGGATAGCTTATTCTCTCGTATTTGCCATCGGCAATAGAGAATTTCCATATTGAATTGTACGAGTCATCAGTATACCACAAGTCCCCTCCTGGCGAATAATCAATTCCCCAAGACATGGTGCGTCCATGAGCAGGCCATTGAGGATTATCAAATTCTGTGAATTGTTCCGTGTTTGGATCAAATTTGGCAATTTTTCCAGTGTTTGTTTGTGCAAAATAAACAGTGCCAGAATTATCTGTAGTTATTGCCAATGGTTGCGTACATGCAGTAGGAATCTTGAATTCTTTTACATATGGTGTAGATTTTCCATCAGAGCCATCGCCACAAAATCTTGCTCTCTGGTCATCTGGGAAATTATCGGCAGGAGTTCCAGTGACTGTGATTTTTGTCTCTTGGTTCTGTCTTTTGGTATTATTGTTCATGGCTACGCTGAGTGTGGATGTAATCAAAATAATTGCAAAAAATGAAGCAACAATAAGTCCTTTTGTCTTTGCTTTCACAAATGCTGGTTTTGTCTTCCGCATTATATCTATTCTGAACTAGAGTAGTTTGAGTTCGTCAGTTATTTTGTCAATTTGCTCTTCTGGTGCAGGACCAATTGAAATGCAAGTAAAAGTTCCCGGGGCAATCTGTGTATGGCCGGCATCAGTTACTTCGGCCCAAGGCAATCCCATTTCAATGGCATCACGTTTGATTGACTCTAGTTCTGATTCAGAATTGACCTTGAGTACAATTTTTGCTTGGCCGCTCCACCACTTTGCAAACCATTCAGGATGTGATTTGCGAACATTTTCTGCGCCCAGAACACATGCATGTCCAACTTGTGCTGCAATCTTGCCTTTTCCCATACCAAGATCATTTCTAACGACAATGACCTGTTTTATTGAGCCCATCAGTGATTCGTTTGATATCGGTATTCAAAAACTTTGCAAATCATTCGAAATGAATTAAAGGCAATTAGGACAAAAAATAGCAAAATGAATTATGATGTAATTATAGCCGGAGCAAGTGTTGCAGGACTGTTTTGCGCAAGAGAAATTGCCAAATCAGGTCACTCGGTTTTGGTTTTAGAGGAGGATTTTGAGGTTGGAACACCAGAGCATTGCGGAGGACTGGTATCAACATCAGGATTACAAGATTTGGGGATTGTCCCATCAACAAAAACTTCAGAATCTCCAATTCAAAAGGCTCGTCTCACTTCACCTAGCGGAAAAACGCTAGAGATTAGCGCAGAAAAACAAAATGTGAGTGTGATCAATAGAAGAGAGCTAGACAAACAGATTGCCCACCAGGCGCAAAAAAACGGAGCTGAGATCAGGGTAAAAACATCTTTCAAGGAATTCAAAGATGGTGCGGCAGTAACCAGTGCAGGTTCGTTTGAGTGTAAGATTCTAGTCGATGCAAGAGGGATTGCTTCAATAATTAACCGAGATAGAACTGGTACATTACAATCTGCACAATATGAAATCTATGCGGATTGGATTCAAAAGGGACTAGTCGAAGTTAACTTTGATATGCAAAAATATCCAGGATTTTTTGCATGGGTCATTCCTGCAGGGAATGGAATCGGTAAAGTCGGAGTTGCAGGTAAAGGAATCAACGCAGTGTCTGCAATTGAAAAATACTTGGAGCAAAAAGGAAAACACTCTATAATTCGCAAAGTCTTTGCGCCAATTTGGGTAAACGGTCCAATCAAGAACTTTGTTGAAGACAAGACAGTTATTGTAGGCGACGCTGCAGGCCA
>DAMC01000031.1:11378-15466 GCA_002499525.1 Nitrosopumilales archaeon UBA218 | reverse complement strand
GTAGAACACGAGATAATTTTAGGGGAGGAGATAGAAATCGCAGAGATGGAGATAGCCCCCGAAGTAGTTTCAGAAACATGAATCGTGAAGACAGACCAATTAGAGATAGAGATTCCCGAAGAGATGGATTCAGATCTAGGGGAGATTCCGATAGTCCTCGTAGAGAGTTCAGAGGGGACTCAGGCAAACGAAAGAAGTTTGGAAAACGAAGATTCTGATTTTATTTGGCTGAAAGTTGATGGCCAAAGAAGATTAGCTACCAGAAATTATGTTGAGGGAAACACAGTTTATGGGGAAAAAACTTTCAAAAAAAATGGATCTGAATATAGAATATGGGATCCTTTCCGAAGCAAGCTTGCTGCAGGACTGTACATCGGATTAGATATTTTTCCCATTACCAAAGGTACAAAGGTTTTGTATCTTGGCGCATCTACAGGTACAACTGTATCCCACATATCCGACATAGTAGACTATAACGGTCAAATTTTTGCAGTAGAACACGCCAGTCGAGTTGCCAGAGATTTTCTTGATAGAGTTGCAAATTTTAGAAAAAACATTACACCCATATTGCAAGATGCAAGGCATCCAAAACAATACTTTTCAGTTTATGGTAAAGTGGATGTAGTTTATTCCGACATTGCGCAGCCAGACCAGACTGAAATCGCCATAGCAAATTGCCGAGCATTTCTCAAAGATGGTGGATATATCTTCCTCATAATCAAGACAAGGAGCATAGATGTAACACAATCGCCAAAAAATGTAATTTCTAATGAGATTAAGAAACTAGAAGCTAATTTCCAAGTTCTACAGAGTATGACTTTAGAGCCATACGATAAGGATCACGGCCTAGTAGTGGCAAAATATCAAGTCAAAGACTGAGACACAATTAATTTTGCTGGAGCCCAGCTCTTTCTAACAAATTTTGGAAGTTGTCCATTCTTTGCAAACCAGTCTTTAACGAAAGATATAGTTTTAGAGTCAGAAGGGTAGCCACTCCCAACAGGGTTCTTTTTTGATATCTTGGCAATTTCCCTATCACGTGTCACTTTGGCAATAATGGATGCTGCAGATACTACAACGAATTTAGAATCTGCATGATGATATGCTTGGACTTTGCTATGACACATTTTTGCAATCTCTTTACCGAATCTAGTCGCATTGACATCGCATGAATCAACAAAAGAGACAGAGGGCTGTAGTTTTTCTATCACTCTTGCCATATGTAGTGATTCCAAATTATTCAAATTGTGTTTTGCGACTGCCAAATCAATCTGCCTCGGACTTGCTTTGGATATTGCATAGTTATCAACAATTTTGATGATTTGTTTGTACATAACATCTCTTGTTTTTGGAGAAAGTTTCTTAGAGTCCTTGACTCCAATTTCAGAGAGCTTTTTTATCTTTGATTTTTCTATTGTGATTGCTGCAACAACTAGTGGACCAATCATGGAACCACGGCCAGCTTCATCAACACCACAGACTAGCACAAGGTTGGCTCGAGCAAATAACGTATTAAACCATTTTCAAAATAGAGATCGGCTATGCAATTAGACAATCAGATCACTACTATTACAGAAGGAAAAACTAGAATCATGATACCCAAAGGCGCACTGGAGCAAAAGGTTCCGCCAAGAGATATTGCATTTTTCAATCCAAGAGCAAAACTAAGCAGAGATTTTTCCATCATAGTTTATTCGACGTTTTTAAAAGATTTTGAAGGTCAGAAATTATTTTTGGATGGGTTGTCAGGACTGGGTGCAAGAGGGCTGAGAGTTGCAAATGAAATTCCCGGTACCGAGGTATTTGTAAATGATCTAAATCCAAGTGCACTCGAATTATCAAAAAAATCTGCCGATCTCAACGGAGTTCAGAATTACCAATTATCACAAAACGACATTTGCCAATTCTTTAGCATGTTTTCTTCACGAGGTAAGAGAGGTGCTATTGTAGACATTGATCCATTTGGTTCTCCCAGTAAATACGTAGATTGTGGATTAAGGGCAACAATACACAAGGGTTTGTTGTCCATTTCTGCAACAGATCTTCAAGTACTTCATGGATTATTCAAGGAAGCATGTAAGAAAAAATATCACGGCATTCCAGTCAAGACAACATATAGTAACGAAATAGCAATACGATTAGTTTTGGGCTTGACTATTTCAGTTGCTGCAAGACTAGACATTGAGGCAACTCCGATATTTGTCGAAACCAATCAACATTACTATAGAGCATATTTGAGAATTTTAAACAAGCCCGACACAAGAGAGAATATAGGATATATCGTACATTGTAAGAATTGTGGAAATAGATATTCCACGCAAGAACATATCCACACATGCTCCATGTGCTCCAATCATGTAGATTTGGCAGGACCTCTATGGATAGGAAGATTATTTGAAAAAGATTTTGTTGCTAAAATGTTGCAAGAGATTCCAGAACATTTGGATAAAAAATGTCAAAAGGCAATCCAAAAAGCTTTGTTAGAATCGAACATGCCAGCATGTTATTACACACTAGACGAAATAGCTCAGCAGTTAAAATCAGCACCAATTCCTCTTGAGAAAATACTATCAAGACTCGAAGAGGCGGGATTTTCCTCTAGTCCGACGTCCTTTAATCCGACTGGGTTTAGGACTAATTGCCAAATTGATAAAATCAAAGAACTCTTTTCAGCTTAGGCCATATCCAAGACATACAAAATACAGTTCACTACTTGGTTTTCTACTTGCATTTGGCTTTCTGAGATGTATCTTGGCAAATTTCTTTTTCAAATAGTCACGAAATTCAATCGAGTATTCCCCATCAAAAACCTTGAACAGTGCATTGCCTTTTTGAGCTAAAACCATATCCATAATTTTAGAGCATGAATAGTTCAATGAGATCTGTCTTGCATGATCCATTGACCAGTGCCCCGTAATTTGAGGGGAAATATCACAGATGACTGCGTTTGCTTTTGTTCCAAGATATTCAATAATTTCATCAACAACCGATTCATCTTCCACGCTGCCTTTGATGAAACGAGCACCATCGACTTCATCCATGTAAGACGTATCAATTCCAACCACTCTTCCTTTGTTACCAGCAAGTTTGACTGCAGCTTGCATCCACCCCCCAGGCGCACAACCCAAGTCCACGACATTGAATCCAGGTCCGATAATTCGGTAAGAGTTGTTTAGCTCTAAGAGTTTGTATGACGCACGACTTCTGTACCCTTGCTCCTTTGCAAGTTTTCTATAATGATCACGCTTTGCATCTAGTAGCTTCATTGTTCTTTCTTTTTCTTGGGTTTTGAGAGCTCGTTAATTGACCACTCTTCAATCCACTGACAAGTTCTCGGACTGACTTCACCATCTAATGAGCACTTTTGTTCAACCGGGCAAACCAAACAAGGTGAATTTTCTATAGAATCTGTGCTAACCGGAGTCTTTTTGATTTTTAGAACGTATGTCCATCGTTTGTTTTCTAAAATTTTCTCTCTTGTAATAATCCCCATTCTTTCTAGTTTTAGAGCGAGACGTGAGCCATCTCTACTTGTAAGTTTGAATTTCTTCCAAAGTTCACTTTGGACAATACCATCCTCATAATTAGCCAAAAACAAGCAAACGCGGTTGGTAAGTTTTTCCATATCGACTTTTTCGATTTGGAAATTTTCAATTTCTTCATCAGTTAGTTCTTCTTCTAATTGTTCCTCTAGTGTTCTTTCTGATTCTTCTTCTGGTTTTTTCTTTTTATCAACTTTGGAAGTTTCTTTTTTATCGACCTTTTTTTCCTTCTTTTCTTTTTTCTTGTCTTCTTTGGTCAGTCCCTTTTTTTCTTCTTTGAGTTTTGTCTTTTTTTCTTCTTTAACTGCTGATTTTTTTTCTTCTTTTGGAACCTTGGCAATTTTTTTGTCGTCTTTCTTCTTATCTTTTTTTGAATCTTTTTCAGCAGTTTTCTTTGCCATGTCTAATCACGTGTATTTTGGAATATATAACATCTCATTATTGTATAGTAAATTTCTGGGATGCACTCACAAACTTGTCCCCTTTTTTATCAAATAATTGGGCTTCAAGTAGGTATTGTCCAGCATCAAATTGTTCTGAAAATTT
>DAMC01000031.1:6985-11035 GCA_002499525.1 Nitrosopumilales archaeon UBA218 | reverse complement strand
TATCATATACAGTGATGTAAAGATTTCCGCAATCATACTCAGAGCCGGATACAGAGACTTTGGTAGTTACTTTTTGGCCCATGGCATATTGAGATTGCATTTCCAAGATATTTATCGTCGCAGTTTGGATTTGTTCAGGATTTTTATTTGCAGACATGGAGCCAGTAAAAACAGCTCCTCCGAAGACGAATGAGAAGATTATTGGAATTACTAAAATTGCAATACCGCGCGCTACCATCTAAAATTTCATCATGTCTTGTGTTTTTATATCTATACTAATTTTCATGCCTATCATAATGACGAATAAGTTAAATCGTTGCCACCCAAAAGTGCGCTAGATGAGATTAAGAAAATTCCGGGTAAGAGCTTATAGATGCATTCATGATTCTGGGGAAATTAAAGTTGGAGACTTGGCAGCATTCGTAGGAAGAAATGAAAGTGGTAAAACTACAATTCTTCAAGCCTTAACACTGTTGAACAAAGAGGAAAGAGTCTCAGAGCTTGATTTGTGTGACGAGATGACAGAGGAATTAAAGTCAGAAGTAGTACTGGTGGAAGGAGATTTTCATTTAACCAGTCAGGAAACCAAATTAATCAAAGAGAGATTTCAACATTTACCAGAGATTACTTCGCTGAGAATATTCAGAACCAATACAACCCCTCAAGTTCAGTATGATTTCGGTTCGATAAAGATAAGTGAGGAAAAAGACAGGGCGTTAAATTCATGGGAAAACTATACTGAAAAGATTCTGAATTTTATTTCGACTATTCCAAATCACATTAGAATTCAATTTGATACCAAATTCTTTGAAGGTCCTCCTCCAAAAAATAGAGAGGTTTTTCTCAACGAAATGACCGTTTTTAATAACTCACTGAATATGCTTGCCTCAGACGAACCATACGTATTATCAGAATGGGCAAGATTCTACCAAGATAAGGAAAAAACTTTTGACGAGTTGTTGATAGGATCTACTGAAAAGACAGCAATAGAAAATTTCATCCTAGAGAACTTGCACCCTAGATTTGTTTACTTTTCAGATTACAAGAAAATCTATGGAAACATAAACTTGGATGAATACATCAAGGAATCCCAAAGAATTGAAGGTACAGGTTTTGAGGAATTTGACAAGGCAGAGACAGTTAGAAACTTGTTTTACTTGGCAGAGCTTGACACGGATAAACTGGAAGAATACAAAAACAGCCCTCCAAAACTAATCAAACTACTAAATACTGCCAGCAGACGGCTCACTGACAGGCTCAATCCGGCTTGGAAAGGAGATCCCATTCATGTAGATCTCAGGTATAATCCTGGAAACATAATGAGTGTGGTAATTTCCGATGTCCACAAGGACGGAACTGTTACCAACACAGGATTACTCAGTAGAAGAGCAGAGGGATTCAAGTGGACATTCTCCTTTATTGTAAATTTTGCAGCCGAAACACAGCGTGCGGAGCTTAAAGAGGCAATCTTACTATTAGACGAGCCAGCAAGAAATCTTCACCCAGCACAACAGATGGGAATATCAGATCTTCTCAAGAATCTAGCTGGTTCCAACCAAGTTTTGTATGCAACCCATTCCCCATTCATGATTTTTGACTATACACCTGGAAATCTTCTAGTGGTGGAATTGGACAAAAGAAAACACCTCAGTAGAATTCACTATGATTATTGGAATGCCGATGATGCAACTCTAATACCAATTTTGTATGGATTGTCTAGAGGTTTAGTAGAATCTATAGTCGATAGAGAAATAGGCACTAATTCCAGACCAGTCATAATTGTAGAAACAATGTCAGATGCGATGTTTCTAAATTCATTTGACAAGTTCTTGGAAGATCCAAACATCTCCATGAATCCACTTAATGTCGTTGCATCATATAGTAAGAATTCGACGTTACCACTTGCAATATTTTACAGAAATCATGGCCACAATGTATTTGTGATTTTAGATAACACTGTAGAATCAAAAAAGATAGCAGAGCAGCTAAAGGCAAACGAGTTCACAGATATGCAGATAATATATCTCGAGCAAGGCGGAAAATCAATAGAATCCATAGAGGATCTAATACTTGCGGAGGATTACCTTCATGCTGTTAACCAAACCTATGAAATCAAGTTAAGAAAAGAGGGATTTCGAAATCTTACAAAGGAGGAAGTTCAAACACGTAACAAAAAGGGCGTCATCGATAGCTTGAGAGACATTTGGTATGAACACCGAGATGATGGATGGAATGACTTTGACGTTGAAGAAATTGCTAGATACATCTGTGAAAAAATTGCGCTAAAGGAGGCAGATTTCTTATCAGATAAGACAAAAGACCAGTTCAGGGGTCTCTTTAGACTGATTGCAGAACGCATACGACAACACCAAAACATGACTGCCCACGTAGGCTTGACTAAATTCCAGAGAAGCAAACCACGTTAACATTAATAATTTTACGCATAAATTATTGCCAAGACTCAAAAAGAGTAATTAAACAATATCTGTGAATTCACTTTGGGTATGAATAATCAAGTTTTTACAGTTTTAGGTATTTTTGTAATTTCTATATTTTCTGCTGCAACTCTTGCAAACGCTGAAACTAGCGTAAAGAGTTCGGCATTTGAAAAGACCACACTTGTTGAATTCACAAACAACGACTCCAGTCCAATCCAAAGTGTAAAAATGTGGTTAGGAAAAGACGGTTCAACTTTTCAGACATTTAAATCAGAAAAAGGCTGGGTAGGTCAAAAAACCTCACAGGGCGTACTTGTATTCTCAACTGCAGAGCCATTAAAAATCGGTCAATCGGTAAAGTTCGGATTAAAGACAGATATTGAAAAACCATCAATTAATTGGAGAACTATTGATGCATCTGGGAAAGAAATTTCCAGTGGAAAGGTAACTCCTAATCAAATCTCAAATATAATTACAAAGCCAAACAGCCAGTCTTCCAGCTCTCAAAGCAATAACAAACAGGGAACTGAAAATACCAAGTCGGGCGGATTTGACAATGCAGTGTTTAGAATAATCCCAGAAAATCCAAAGGGCGGAGACGATATCAGAGTCATCGGCGATGGTTTTCCACCAAGTACTTATCTTGATTTTTTGGTTAATGACAGTAAAGTTCAAGATTTCAAAACGGATAACACTGGTCACCTGGTTGGAAGAACAAAAATTCCAATCACATTAGAAACTGGAAGGATTGATTTGACTCTGGCGGACAATCAAGGTCACAAGAAAACTGTGAGCATCAGAATCTCAGAATCTCAACCAATAGTACAAACAACAAAAAGATTGACAATTAATCAAGTCACAGGATTAGCGGAACCTGGTCAAACAATATCAGTGAATGGAACTGGAAGGCCTGACAGTTCAATCAAAATTACTGTAAAGGATCCACTAGGAATCAAGATGTTTGAGACAGTAGTAAAAGCTGACAGTAGAGGTTCATGGTCATATCAAACTACCATCCCACTAGATGCACCTCTTGGTTCGAGACAAGTTGACATCAGCGATGGTGTGGAAACTATAACAAAAACAATTAGTGTTTCTGTCTCAAATACCATCAAAATTTTCGCATCTTCCATCACATATGCTCCAGGTGAGAAACTTGTCTTTAATGGAACTGCCAAATCAGAAAAAACTGTACAAGTAACGATCAATGACCCTATAGGAAAAGAGATTTTTTCAGAAATCATTACGCCAGATAATTCAGGATCATTTAATTTTGAATACCAAACCACTCAGTCATCACCCAAGGGTACGTATGCAGTATTTGCAACTCAGGGTGAATCAAATTACGTTTTAAGAATAGGACTTGGAGGACTGCCAACTCCCCAGATTATTGCCAAAATTGACAAATTAAACTACCAATCCGATGACAAAGTCAAACTCACAATTCAAGGTGCGCCAAAATCATCTGCGTCAGTTCTGATAATAGACCCGTCGGATAAGGTAAAGACTACAGAGACTGTGACCATGGGTCTTGATGGCGCTAACACTCGCGAAATAAGCCTTAGCGGTTTCAAATCAGGAATTTACACCATAGTTGCAAAACAACCCCAGT
>DAMC01000031.1:0-6597 GCA_002499525.1 Nitrosopumilales archaeon UBA218 | reverse complement strand
GACCCAAATACAATTTTGAATTTAGAACTAACAGATCCTGATGGAAAAATTAGTAAGCGAAAAGATATTTTCTCAGATAAAACTGGAAAGTTCTCTGATGGGACATTCAGAGTCCCAACGGATGCAAAGCAGGGCAATTGGATACTAAAGGTAAAAAGTGGCGTCAAATTCATCGATGCTGAGTTTACAGTATCTGGAACTATTGAAAAGACGTTCACAATCAAATTAGATAAAACCGAAGCATATCATGCTGGAGACCACATGTCCATAACCGGAACTGGTGCAGACAAGTCAAATACAATAATTATTCAAATTCTGGATCCAAACAATGTAAAGATCCAAGAATTACAAACTAGATCAACAAATGAGGGAAGTTTTGATACCCTATGGACAATTCCAACAGACAAACAATCTGGAAAATATACCATTAAAGCTGTTTCAGGTCAAGTTAATGCAGAAGCTTCATTTGACATCCAGTAGAACTAGGAACCCTTTTTATTACTCTACTAAAACCACAGATTTGTGAATTTACAAAATATCATTACAGAGTATCCAGATTTTCCAAAAAAAGGAATTTTATTTAGAGACATCAGCCCAATCTTGAAGAATCCGTCAGCAATGTCGCATTGCGTAGACGAATTTGCAAAGAGATACCACACTAATGACGTAGATATTTTTGCCGGAATAGAATCACGTGGATTTCCTATTGCTTGTGCACTTGCATTACGATACAATAAAGGTATGATAATGATAAGAAAGCAGGGAAAACTTCCAGGCGCCACCATCAAAAGGTCATACACAATAGAATATGGAAAAGCTACTATGGAGATCCAAAAAAACGCACTAAGTAAAGACCAGCGAGTTGTCATTTGTGACGATTTACTTGCAACTGGTGGTACTGCCAAGGCGGCTGCTGAACTTGTAGAGCGACTTGGAGGTCAAGTTACAGGATTTGCATTCATGGTAGAACTGACAGAGTTAAACGGATTGAAAAAGATTTCAAAATATAGAACAGAATCATTGGTGAAATACTAATGGAGCAGGCAGAAATCGGAATCTTTGGAGGTACCGGTATTTATGATTCAGGTTTACTCAAAGAGGCAAAGGAGATCACGGTTGAAACTCCTTACGGAAAACCATCTGACTCTATAACAGTAGGAATTTTCAAGGGGAAAAAAATTGCTTTCATGCCAAGGCACGGTAAAAAACACACCATACCACCTCATCTAATTAATTTCAGAGCCAACATTTGGGCATTCAAACAAATGGGCATTACAAGAATAATCGCACCATCTGCAGTAGGAAGTCTCAAAGAGCAAATCGCTCCAGGAGATTTTGTCCTACCTACACAGTTCATTGACTTTACAAAATCTAGAAAACTGACTTTTTCCGAAGAGGGTAAAGTTTTTCATATTTCTGTTGCAGACCCATTTTGTCCAGAACTACAATCATCAATACTAAAAGCTGCACAAGCGCAAAACATTTCAGTTCACAAAGATTGTACCTATGTCTGTATTGAAGGGCCTCGGTTTTCAACAAAGGCAGAGTCAAGATTCTACAGAACCACGGGTGCAGACATAATTGGTATGACTCTAGTACCAGAGTGTCAATTAGCAAGAGAAGCACAAATGTGCTATGCGTCAGTTTCTACTGTGACAGATTATGATGTTTGGGCAGAAAAACCAGTAACAGCAAAAGAGGTTATCGAAACATTGCACAAAAATGTTGAAAACACAAAAAGACTACTCACGTCAATTCCAGATTTCATACCAGAGCATCGAGGATGCACCTGCGCTAAAGCGTTCGAAGAAGCACAGTTTTAAGAATCAGCAAAGGATTCTTTTTGTAACCCTTCTGGTAACGTGATATTTCCAGAAACAAGATTTTTTTGCAGAACATCCAATATCTCATTAACATCATAACCTAGTTTTTCGAGGGCCTTTTCAGTCGTTTTTGAGATTTTTGCACCAATGTTATGTCCCCCAATTCTACCAAAGGCAATGGCAGAGAATTTGAAAGTATTACTATCGATTGAAAATGTGCCAGATATTTTAGCAGCCATTTGATTGCCTTTCACATCTTTGATGTGAACTATGATTTCCAAAGGATCAACACCTAAATTTCGATTGCCTTGTTTATGTTATCATCAATTAGATAACTTTCATGGTTAGGATCATTGACTTTGAAATTTTGCACTGGAATTTCTATAATTTTGTCATCTGGGTTTTCGACTTTGATTATTCCATTTTGTTTTAGTCGTACTAACTTCCAACGATCCTTGCCTTTGAATAATTTTCTGACTAAAACGGCCCATTTTTCATCAGGATCAATTTTTGGCATCCCGACATAATCAACAATAGAGTCTATTCCAAGTTGTTTTTCCTCGCAGAATCTTTTCTTACACAAAGCACAACGCCAGACATCCACTGAGCCAATAGTTCTAGAATCCACATTAACGTTAGTTACACCAAAATATGTTATCTCGTGTTTACAATTTTCAGTATCAGTACTCATAGAATTTTTGCGCAAAAAGGCATTATTTAGTTCTTGCACGTTCATAGTATTTTTCCAAGGCTACTCCTATGTTATCAACTATGAGATTTTTTTTAAATTCGATATTCTCACGTGTACACATACGACGATAAAGATTAACTGCAGTGAATCTAGGATGCATTGCCTCAAATTCATTTTGTGAAATTTCAATGAAACCACCTTGCAAGACCAATTTCTTTGCAGAGTCGCTAGCAAGTTCAGTCGAAATGCCTAGCTCAGAGGCAATCTTTTCAGGAGTCATTTTGCCATTTAGTGTGACTAGTAAGAATATTTTTGCTTCAATATTAGTAAGCTTCACTTCATCAATCAGATCGTGTTCGATTTTTTCAAGATTCATAATATTATAAACATCAAATAATAATTAAATTTGAATCATTCAGACGACTTTACTTTGAATAGTTTTTTTGATATTTTCAACGAGAATCCCATTCCAATAAAGTGGATTACAATACCTATGATCAGAGATGTTATTTTATCACCAGTAATTGTCCATGCAATGAAAAATGCCACTAGTGATGGAATCGTTATCATTGCGCCAATAATAGAGCCTTTGAAAAAAATACCCGACATTGGGGAGGATTTACTTTTAACCATGAGTATAATTTTGAGCTCTTTAATAAAAATCAAGTTTGATGCTTTATCATTTTAAAACAGCTAATACAAGAATATCACCTGAAAAATATCCCACACACAAAATCAAGCATACTATAGTAAGAAAGACAATTTCTGAATAATTAGAGACGCAGTTTAAGATATTTACAAAATGTGGATCAGTATTCCAAATCAAAGTCAAAATGACATAGTTGCTTTATATTTAGCAAAACGCAACTGAATCAAGTTGGCAAGTTACAAAAGATCTTATCCTAACCAGCAGTCGATTAATTTTGTAATTCCAATTATGCTCATTTTATTTCTAGGAATAATCTACATAATGTCCTTAAGATACGAACATGGTGCAATCAGTTTTATTTTAATTGGAATTGCTGCTGCCACGATGATTTATTGGGGTTTCGTAATCAAAAAGATGACAAGGACTGAAAAGCCAAAATATACCGCCCGCGATACTGAAAGCAAAAATTGGGTTTTTGATGTGATTAAAGGTGAAAATGAAATCGTCTTTGTAGCAGAAGTGCCAGGACCAGACGATAAAATTGTTGTCAGATTAGTAGAGGGAGTTTTGTATATTCGTGGCTCTGGTAATTTTTCAAAAGAAGTTCCAATCGAAGGTTCATCTGGAATGCAAATTGCGGATTTCAAATACAGAAACGGCGTACTCACTTTAAGAATCGGTAAAGCTACAGAGATTTAGCTAGTTCTAGTTTTTCTGGCAAATACTTGTCAGTAATGTTTGTTAGCCCATATTTGGAAAATGCTTCAAGCTCGGCCTTTCTTTTTATTTTGAGAAATATTTCTAGTTCTTTTTTCCAAATTCCTTCTTGATATCGCGGATCTTTTTGTAGATCAGAAATTCTCTTGATGTCAGATTCAGTCATAGGGATAGTAGGTAGCTTGTACTTTTCTATGTCTGAGGCCCAAACTCCAACCCATTTTGCATCTGGAACTGTCAGTTCTCGTAAATGTGCTGCATTAGCAGAACCAGATTTGATTACCATTGCGATGTGTTCTCCATACACATCACCATCAGTCAAAATTACTACCGGCAGTTTCATCTGCTCATGAAGTCTTTTTAGAAGGTAACGTGTTGACCTAGGGGCCTGACCAGCAGTATCTATTATTATTGCCTTAAATTTTTTATCGACTTTTTCTTCAACAAATCTAGTAAACAGTCCACCTTTTTCTATAGCAATCACTAGTTCTGCACTAGTATCAACGAGTTCTGCACTAGACAAACTAGGTCCAATCAGATAACCATCAGGATGATCAGAGAGGTTTGTTCTTTTTCCTTCGTATCCAGGTACCGTATACTCTATAGTTAAATCACCAAAAACAGAGCTTCTCTCTTCTGGGAAGATATGTAGGTCCTCACGTGGTCTTGCAAGTACTGCTTCCAAATCCACAATTATGTTATCTGATTCTGGCTGGTCTTCAAAATCAATTTCAAATGCTTGTGATGAGTAATAGATATCTCTCAAGGTTGACGATTTTTTTTCTTGAACGAGTCTGTTTGCAAAAAATGCAAGCCAGATTAACTGAGTGAAAGATCTAAGTTGTGACATGTTACGTGAGCTTCTTAATCCTGCAGCTTTGCCCAAAATGTATTGTCGAAGCTTTTTGTCATACACTATATTGCTAACAGATCTACTTGGGACATAAAATTGAGGAAACTGTCCCTTTTCCAATTCAGTGTAAATTTTTGTTCCCTCTGCTTTTAGAAGTTCTCGCAAAGCATCATACTTTGCAGATTCTGTTTTTTCAGTTTTATTCTTTGGCTTCGACATTTGTACTCAAATCCTTGATTAGTTTTTTGTAGTCAGGTTCTTTAGTTTTTCCTGCCAACTCGGTAGCAAACTGCGCAATTAATGGGAGGTATTTGTGATATAGGTTACTTCTTTTCTTTTCAGCCTCTGCCAAACCTCGCTTTGACATGTATGCAGATAGTTTTCTCAGCAAGAACTGCAGAGCCAAGCGTAATTCTTTTTCAATTTCCGGTCTATCGGCTACGTTTTCTTTGCCTACGGTTTTGTATGGAATTCTAGTAGAGCATATGTGACTAACAATAACAACTGGCGAATCGTTTTTGAGTTTGTATCTACCCCAATCAGTTTCATTTACTACTTGTAGTACCACGTCGCTACCTTCGTCGTAAAGTAGTGGTATACGATTAGCAAATCTATACACATTGATTTTACCAGAGGGAATATTACCGCCATAAGCAATTCCCATCTCCACGACAAATGGGAATCCCGAATAGGCAGAAGCGCTTCTTTGAATTACATCAAAGAAGTCAGGCTTGAAGAACTGGTCTATTCCTTTTCGAAGTGGTTCTTCTCCCAATGGAGCAAGGCAACTTGGGTCAGGGGTTAAAAAGTCCTCATATCTTTGTAGGGAATCACTTAGTTGAACCAACTCATCAGTAGAAAATGCGCCGATTCTTTTTTCAGGCTTAAGATTTGCAAATTCTGCGAATTTTTCTGCTGTCGATGGCCCAATTCTTTGGAACCTTTTTGTAAGAAATGTTGCGAGTGTTTCACCAGCTACTGTATTAGCTAATTGCTTGTAGTAAGAACTAGATTTGGGCATATCAATCGTCACAGATTTTGATTCACCAAAGTCCCAATAAGTTAGGTGCTTGTTAGCCAAGTCTACATCATCAATTCTAATTTTCATTATTTTTTCAAAATCCATTTGTAAAAATGACATTAATGCAACAATTATCCGGACAGGTCTAGATAGATCAGCCCACTTTTTTTCTGCTCTTTGCATTATTCCCTCAAAGTTAAGATTCTTTTTTGCAAGACCGAGTTCTTTGCGAACTTTTTCAATCATAGAGTTGTCCAATGTTGGAATTTCATAATGAGTGTCAACGATCATTCTACGAATTGTTTCAACATCCACGCCATGAGGGTGGGGTTTGATGATGGTTGGGGGCGAAGGCATTGCATCTACGATTCTTTTGTATTGAAATTTCTCCCCTTTTGGATCATCAAAGGAAATTGTTGCATATGGTGTAATTAGTGAAGTTTGATAAACATAATCTCTGATTTTGGAACCAGCCTTGGAATAATCTCCTTCCAGAGTAATCGATACATTCAGTCCCTTTTTGTTAACATCCTTAGTGGTGTGTTTAAGAATTACGGGTTTGTTTTTTTGGATGTCAAGCATCATGGAATATTCGTGTGATTCTTTTCCATCAACTGAGCTAGACACTACAACAGGTTTGTTAGTTGTAATCTGGCCATAAAGAATTGCCATAGTTGCTCCCAGTCCAAACATACCTCTTGCCTGTTTTAGTCCGAATTTGGACCCATACAACACAGTACCAAATGCCAATGGTATCTGTTTTGAGTCCATTCCAGGACCGTTGTCTTTTACAGTCAAAATGTAGGCTTTTGGATCCGGTTTTTCTGGGTCTACTGCTTTGAT
>DAMC01000008.1:780-2870 GCA_002499525.1 Nitrosopumilales archaeon UBA218 | reverse complement strand
GGCGTTGACCCATTTTTAGATCCACAAGTTTCTACTGTTTCAAAGACAGTGGTTGAAGGACAATATGTTTTATCAAGAAATTCCATTGTGCTTGGATCCTCTGTTGTAAAAAAGCTCGGTGATGTCAGACTTGGAGACTCGGTTGACATCAAAGTGACCAACAGACATGGTGAGGATAAAGTAAAGCGTTTACGTGTAACAGGAATTGTCCAATCTCCGGGAGGACAGGGTCTTGATACAAGTGCAATAATGCACATTGATACTTTACGAGACATGCTTGACAGACACAAAGAGACTGGCTCTATTATGGTTAAGCTCAACGATCCAAAAAAAGCACTTGATGTCAAAAATTATTTTCTTCGTTCATTTCCAAATGATGATTTTGAGGCACAAACCATAGAGGAATCTGCAGAGGATGCCTTGAGAGGTTTTCGTTCAGGTATTGCAATGATTAACATGATCGGACTGTTTGGTATGATGTCATCGGCATTTGCGGTGGTAACAATCCAGATGATGTTGGTATCTAGTAAAACCAGAGAAGTCGGTGTAATGCGAGCAATAGGTGCTAAAAGAAAGGACATTCTAATAATTTTCATCGTACAAGGAATGATGATTGGAGCATTAGGCGCAGGACTAGGAACTGCAATGGGTCTTGGCTATACTTTCTACGCAAAGGAGACAAAAATGACCTTTGCAGGCTCGATTCCCCTCCAAGTAAGCTATGACTGGGGAAAAATTGGCCAAACAGCAGTAATGGCATTTTTCCTAGCAGTAGCTGCATCTATCTACCCCTCATACAAGGCAACCAAGCTACAACCAGTGGAGGCAATGCGTTATGTCTGATGTGGTTTTGGAGCTAAAAGAAGTCACCAAAACTTTTGGGCAGGGGGATACACAAGTAAAAGCATTAAGCGATATTTCATTTTCTGTAAAGCGCGGAGAATTTTTACTAATTGTTGGGAGCTCTGGTTCTGGCAAATCAACTTTGCTTAATATGATCGGGCTTTTAGACAGGCCGACCAGCGGACAAGTAATAATTGATGGTAAGAACACCACCAAACTCTCAGACAATAAAATATCAGAATACAGAAATTCCAAACTCGGATTCATATTTCAGTTCTCCAACCTGATGGCGGATCTCACTGTGCTAGAAAATGTAATGCTGCCCCGAAGTATTCAAAGAAAGGAACAAAACTCGCAAAAGGAGGCAGCTGAACTACTACGAAATGTAGGTCTTGAAAACCAAATGCACAAACGTGCAAACAAGGTCTCTGGAGGTCAGGCCCAAAGGGCAGCAATCGCTCGCGGACTCGTAAATCGACCAACAATAGTTCTTGCTGATGAGCCAACAGGAAACTTGGACTCGGTTACTGCAGAAACAATAGTGGAACTAATGAAATCTATGGCAAAAAAACTAAACCAGACTTTCATAATTGTTACTCATGACAGACATCAATTTGGTCAAGTTGATAGAGTTATTACAATAAAAGATGGACGGGCGTTTGAGGGAGAAGACATGCCACCACAAATGGAGCTTACAACATGAAAATATTGGTTACATTATTTGCATTAATTCTTCTAGTATCACCTATAGGTGCTCAAGCACTACAACTCGAACATGCATCTCCTTTTGAGCACAAATTCGGCGATGTCAAGTTCTTGGATGCCTACTTTGGTACATCGGACAAAAAAGTGGAGGTCTCACCAGGCGACAAAAACGTACCATTCACCGTAGTTTTTGCCAACATTGGAACACAAGACATCACCGGAATCAAGGGGCAATTACTCATGCCTACTGGTTTTAGTTCCATTGATGGAAACAAAGCTCTGATTTACGCAGATACTGATGCTGAAGCAATGGCGGGAAAATATTTCTCGTTGACATTTTTTGTCAACCTTGACAAGAATATCCCAATACAACAATTCCCAGCAACTGTAAAGTTAGACTTTACTAGATTGAGAGAATCAGGCGCTAGAAATTCATTCTTTGACTTTACTTTCAAAGTCCCCGGTGAGAGTATTTTGAATATCAAAGCTGATCAGCCATTTTTGACATCACTCAAAGATAATTTGGTTAATGTTGAAATCAC
>DAMC01000008.1:0-445 GCA_002499525.1 Nitrosopumilales archaeon UBA218 | reverse complement strand
CAACTACTTCCAATGTGGATAATGTAGTATTTGATCAGAACGAATGGGATGTGGGCACAATAGAATCGAATACATCAAAAAAATTCTCTTTTAACGTATATGTTCCTGAAAATGTAAGAACACAAACCTTACACACACCTCTAAAAATTATGTACTATAACGCACACGGAGACAAAATCGAAGATACTAGGACAGTTGATTTTTATGTTAATGGATTAATAGATGCAAAAATTTACGACATTAAAGTAATCGAAGTTGGCGGCAAGGAAACTATAATCGGAGATGTTATCAACGAAGGAAATATCAACGGAATGTTTTCATTCGTTACACTAGAACCTTTGGACGGTTCTAACATCAAAAAGACAACCCAATTCATTGATGAGCTCGAAACAGATTCTCCAGTACCATTTAACATACCAGTAGAATTTGATGGTCCGCCTAAATA
>DAMC01000062.1 GCA_002499525.1 Nitrosopumilales archaeon UBA218 | reverse complement strand
AATCTACACGAAGCAATTTCGATAATCAAAGATGATTCACTAGATGATAACACAATAACAAAGGAATTAAGGAAAGGATATATTTCTCATAATAGGACACTTAGACCGACGCTAGTCGAAATATCAAAAAAATCATAGTAAATTAATCAAATGGTGAAAAAATGGCAAAAATAATTGGAATAGATCTTGGAACAAGCAATTCTGCAGCATCAGTAATGATGGGTGGAAAACCCGCGTTAATTCCTGCTGCAGAGGGAACATCTATCGGCGGAAAGGCATTTCCCTCAGTAGTTGCCTTTACTAAGGAAGGTCAACTACTTGTAGGTGAACCTGCTAGAAGACAAGCAGTAACCAATCCTGATAACACCATTATTGCAGCAAAAAGAAAAATGGGTTCTGATTTTGTTTTCAAGGTTCAAGGTAAGGACTACAAACCACAACAAATCTCTGCTTTCATCTTACAAAAAATCAAAAAGGATGCCGAGGCTTTTCTTGGCGAACCTGTCACCAAAGCCGTAATTACTGTCCCGGCTTATTTTGATGATAATCAGAGACAGGCGACAAAGGATGCTGGAACAATTGCCGGTCTGGATGTTGTTAGAATTATCAATGAACCAACAGCAGCATCACTAGCATTTGGTTTAGACAAGGCCGGTCAAGACATGAAAATTCTTGTATTTGATCTAGGTGGTGGTACATTGGATGTAACCATAATGGAAATGGGCGGTGGCGTCTTTGAGGTTTTGAGCACATCAGGTGATACTCAACTTGGTGGAACTGATATGGATAAGGTTCTAATTGATTTTGTAGTAAATGAATTCCGTAAAACTACAGGGATTGATTTAACCAAAGATAGTACTGCAATGACTAGAGTTAGAGAGGCATCAGAAAAAGCAAAGATCGAACTATCAACTGTTATGGAGACTGACATCAATCTCCCATTCATTTCATATGATCAATCAACAGGCCCAAAAAATCTTGAATTAAAACTTACACGAGCAAAATTTGAAGAATTAATTCGACCTATTGTGGAAAGATGTAGAACATCAATCGATAATTCATTACGTGACGCAAAACTAACTCCAGCTGAAGTTTCAAAAATCGTTCTAGTTGGAGGTCCTACTCGAATTCCTATGGTCAAAAAATTTGTAGGTGATGTGATTGGCAAAAATCCAGAATCAGGAGTTGACCCGATGGAGGCAGTCGCTATGGGAGCTGCAATTCAGGCAGGAATTATCGCAGGTGATGTAACAAGTGACATTGTTCTACTGGATGTAACTCCATTAACACTAGGTGTTGAAACCCTTGGTGGATTACGTGAACCTTTAATTGAAAGAAATACCACAATACCAACTTCTAAAACTAAAGTGTTTACCACAGCTGCCGATAACCAAACCGCCGTGACAATTCATGTAGTACAAGGGGAGAGACCGATGGCCGCAGACAATGTTTCTCTAGGAAGCTTTAATCTTGCGGGTATCCCACCTGCCCCTCGAGGAATTCCACAAATCGAAGTAAAGTTTGACATTGACGCAAACGGAATCATAAACGTAACAGCAAAAGATCTGGGTACCTCTAAAGAAGCCAAAATTACTATACAAGCTGGAACTAAGCTATCAAAAGATGAAATTGATAAACTCAAACAAGATGCTGAAAAATTCGCTGAGGAGGACAAAAAGAAAAAAGAGTCAGTCGATATCAAAAACGAAGCAGAAAGTTTTGTCTATACTACTGAAAAACTTCTAACACAAGATCTCAAAGACAAACTCACACAAGAGCAAGGAATCAAAATATCGGAATCTGTTAAAGAACTCAAAGAAGTCCTTGGAAAAACCCCCGATGAAATTAAACCAAAACTAGAAGCTCTAAAAGCACTTGTTAATGAGGTTACAACCGAACTCTACAAGAATGTACAGCAACCGCCTCAACAAGAACAACAGTCTGGTTCATCAGAGCAAAATACTGAGAATTCAGGCCCAACAAACTAATTCAATAATTAATTAGAATAAGAAATGTCTGCAAAAAGAGATTATTACGAAGTATTAGGAGTATCCAAATCTGATTCTACTGATTCTGTAAAATCCCAGTATAGGAAACTTGCTCTCAAGTTTCACCCCGACAGAAACAAATCTCCTGAAGCTGCAGAACACTTCAAAGAAATTTCTGAAGCATATGCCGTGCTATCTGATCCAGAAAAGAAGAAACTCTATGATCAATATGGACATGCAGGAGTGGATGGAAAATACTCCACCGAAGATATCTTTTCAGGTGCACGTGGAAACTTTGATGAGGTATTCTCTAATTTTGGTCCTGGAGGCTTTGATTCAATTTTTGATCAATTATTTGGTCGAGGTGGTGGAGGAGGTTTTGGAGGATTCTCAAGACAACGTGGACAAGATCTACTACATGAAATGACAATATCATTGGATGATGTATTCAGAGGAAAAAAAATTGAACTAGACATAAAAAAAAACATCGATTGTGCTAATTGCAATGGTTCTGGCTGTGCTCCAGGAACAAGACCTGAAACATGTCCCGGTTGCAGGGGGCAAGGACAAGTAAGAGTTAGTCGTAACATGGGATTTTCTACATTTGTTACCGTTCAACCATGTTCAAAATGCCAAGGATTGGGCAAATTCATTTCCAAACCATGCTCAAACTGTCGTGGTTCTGGTAAGCAAAAAGGTACAAAACATTTGTCACTAGATCTTCCTGCAGGAATTGACAATGGAGATTATGTTGTATCTGGAGAAGGAGAATCTTTAGCTCATGGACAAAATGGAGATCTTGTCTTACGTGTACGAGTACAACCTCACGAAAACTTCAAGCGCGATGGTTCTGATATATTCTATGATGCAAATATCTCAATAGTGGATGCTTGTCTTGGAAACACAATAGAGGTTCCAACACTTGAAAAACCAGAGAAAATCAAAATCGATGAAGGAACTCAACCTAACACTATTGTAAAGTTAAAAGGCAAAGGACTCCCATTCATGAATTCTCGAGGCAGAGGAGATCAATATGTCAGATTAGTGATTGGCATTCCTACAAAACTGAACAAACAACA
>DAMC01000052.1 GCA_002499525.1 Nitrosopumilales archaeon UBA218 | reverse complement strand
CGCTTGCAACTCTCCTTTCTTCTATGCTATCTTCCAAAACTGGCTTGCAAGTTGATGCGCGTTCTGACGCTTATCGAATAGTTTTATCAACAAAAGGAAGAATTCTGGAAAACCACATTCGACAAACTCTGGAAGACTCATATGAATTATCTGAAATTGTGAAAGCATCTCTTAATGGAACACATAATGTGAGCTGGAGAACTTGGAATGTTGCCAAAAAATTTGGAGTTGTTGGTAGGGGAGCTGTATATGAAAAAAAATCTGCGAGATTTCTCTATGAAAGATATGTAAAAACACCTCTTGTTAAAGAGGCTCTACGAGAATTATTTCATGATAAATATGATTTAGAAAAAACACAACAAATTCTATCTGAAATTAAAGCTAAAAACATCCAGATCCACTGGTTAGAGCAAAACAAATTTTCAAAGCTTGCAGAACCTATTTTGGATCATACTACAAAATACTATTCATCACCAACAAGCATTGACAAGGGAATTTTGGACATGGTGAAAGCAAGAATTTTCAAAACATCTCATAGATTCATCTGTGCACGGTGTGGAAAATGGGAACGAGTGATGAAAACAAATGAGATAGAAAGGATCCCAATCTGCCCCTATTGTAAAGCTCGACAGATTACTGTAACATTTTACTCTGATCATGATCTCTCTAAAATAATACAGAAGAAAATATCTGGAAAGAAAATAACACCCGATGAAAATCACCGATTTTCAAGGGCATGGAAAACTGCATCGCTTTTGGAAAACTTTGGTAAAACCGCACTCATCGTGCTTTCTGGTTATGGAGTTGGGGTAGATACTGCCTCACGAATTCTTAGAAACATGATTGATGAAGAAACACTATATCGCCAAATCTATGAAGCTGAGCGTTTGTATGTCACTACTCGTGGGTTTTGGGACTAGTTTTTCTTTTTGATGCCTGAATATGGTGTCAAAAACAACTCTGTTCTACCCTCCAATCCAGGTTTTGCAGTGACTCCCGTTACAGAAATGATCTCACCTATTGAACACTCGTCTAACAATCTAGCTTGGTTTCTCCAACCCTTTAGCCAGATTTGTGCAGTGTCGTCTTCTACATACATCTCAGACAATGTTATTGTCTCGCCTGTCTTTGTCTGAACGTTTCTTCTCTCCGGAGCTTTCAGAATTATTGCCTCAATGCAGTATGTGTTGTTGTCAGGTTTTATGTTAACAATTCTTGTTCGAAGTTCTGACAAGCTTGGCAAATTATCTTCTACTTTTCTAACAAATGATTCTGAATCAATTGTCAAATTATTACCATACATTTTTGATGGCATGCATTCTATAATGTCGTCTTCTGAAAATGTCTCTGTAATATTAGCAATATCGATAATATTGTAAAGTTGTTTTTGCTTGTCAACACCTAAAATCATTTTTTGCTTATTCTCATTTTTCATGGCTGACAGAATTTTTACCACAATAGGCTCTACTTGTTTTTGTGATTGAATTTCTAATGTTGTAGATTCGTTTCCATGAATTTCAAGTTCCTGTTGATTGGTTTTTGCCTTAACCCCAATTAATCTTGCTTTAGTTCCAGACGGAATAACTTTAGGCATCTCAGAGCTGTTCTTGCCCCATAAGACTGCTCTTAAAGAATTTCCATTGTTTCCCTTTAGCCTGAGTCTGATTGCAGTACCGGGAATTCCCTTAAAGTTTGTAAATTCAGAAAAAGTAACAGGGCCGTCCAAAATTCCAGAAACAACGACGTTAGTATCGCCTTCTTTAAGATCTGAGACATCTTTCGTGATCGAATCGATGGATGGGATGGAACTAGTGGTTTCAGTTCGTTCGATACTTGACCCAGAACCAATGTTTACAGTAAGCTGTCCATTCAAATCAGATTTTACATATGCTTTGATTATTTTTATCAAATCACCAGGACTAATGTTGGACATTTCAGGCAAGTTTGCCTTGTCATCCCACAGTTTTACAATCACGGCAGAGTCTTTATCGTATACTGTCATATTTCTGAGATAAAACTGCGAACCATCTTTTCTTGAAAATTGCTTTTTAGGAGACACGTTGAGGACACGTGTTTGTAATGTCACTTCTTTTGCTCCGGCATGAAGATCCTTAATTGAAATCTCACTTTTTGGAGGCTCTGAAATTGTAATCCCTAAATCAGAAGCTACAAGAAAAAGTGCACCTTGGTCTGTGAGATAACCTGCCCCAATCTTTTCTTTTTTCTTAGCTATAAGATTCTCTATGTCAGATCTTGATAAATCAGATTTCATCTCTAATAACTTTGAAAGTAAGGTTTCAAATTCAGACATTTTGATTTATCGTGGTTGGATGTACTAATAAGAATTTCACTAATCTAAATTAAGACATCAATTTAAGAATAATTCGTGTCCATAATCACTAGATCGCTTTTCAAATCATATGGAAATTTGGTAGCAGTAAACGGGATCGATCTCGACATTCGAGGTGGAAAAGTGTTCGGATTCCTAGGCCCAAATGGTGCAGGCAAGTCAACAACAATTAAACTTCTTACAACACTTATTCCACCAACAAGTGGTACAATACAAATTCTGGGATTAGATGCTATAAAGAATCCATTAGATGTAAGAAAAAGGATCGGTGTAGTATTACAGCAACCAAGCTACGAACCTAATCTATCGGTAGAAAAATCCCTTGAAAAATATGGTATGATGTGGGACGTTGATAGAAAGACTAGAAAAGATAGAACAGATGAATTGATAGATGTATTTGAGCTACAAGAAATCCGTAAAAAGAAAAATGAGGATCTATCGATTGGACAAAGAAGACGCGTACAGGTAGCTCGAGAATTCATCCATGATATGGATCTATTATTTTTAGATGAACCCACAGTGGGATTAGATCCAGGTGCAAGAAGAAATCTTTTGGACTTTCTCAAAAATAAGGCAAGAGATGGTTTGACAATATTTTACACTACACATGTTTTGACAGAAGCAGAATATCTTTGTGATGAAATTGCTGTCATAAATAAGGGTAAAATTTTGGCAGTTGATTCACCAGAACATCTAAAATCTACATTCGGCCAAGAAAAAACAATTAAAATTCACTTGCTAGATAGAATTGAGAAATTACCAAATCTTCTTTCTAGTATTGCAGGCTGTAAAATTGATTTTAATGCTGGGACAGATATCATAATACAATCAAGTAAAGCTGAAATCATACTCTCTCAAGTTTTATCCATACTCATTGAAAACAATATTCCAATTGAAGATTTATCTGCAATGCCTACAACATTGGAAGAGATCTTTCTAAAAATGGTTAAGGAGAAAAATGCATCCAATAATTAGATTACTAAATAGAAATTTGACAATCTCACTAAACCCGGGATTTCTAGTTTGGCAAGTAATATTCCCTATAGTTTACATTTTTGTGGCAGGGTTTGCATACACTGCACTAATCAGCTCGGTGAAATTTGGAGACATATCACTGGATTATCCAGCATTCATTGCATCTGGAATGATTGGATTCAATATAATGAACAGTACACTGGTTTCTGGAATAATTATTTGGAATGACAGAAGACATGGAATGTTTGAGCAAATATTGGTAGGACCTTTCAAACGAAGTCATTACATCTTGAGTAATGTTTACACAATTGCAATTGTGGGACTAATCAGTGCAACACTCATCACCGCAATAGGATATCCGTTATTTTTCAAATCAGTTCATTTCAATTTACTTACTATTCCTTTTCTCGTATTTGCCTCCATTACGGGTTCTATTCTTTTTGGTTCCATCGCGTCAATAATTTCTACCAGATTAAAATCCAGTGAAGGATTTAATGTCATAATCAATACTGTTTTTCTCTTTTTTGCCTTCGTAAGTACAGCATTTTATCCTGCACAAGGTGCTCCACAACCTCTTGCAACTGGATTTTATCTAAACCCACTTACTTATCTTGTAGACATTATTCGTGCAGGAATATTTGGTACATTTAACGAGTTTGTCATGTTTGAAATGTTTGTACTTGTGACAGTTGCATCAATCCTTTTTGGAATTGCAATAAAACTTCTAACAAAGTTGAATCTATAGAATCAAGTAGCCCGGCCCAGACTCGAACTGGGGTCAAGGGCTCCAAAGGCCCCTATGCTTGACCGCTACACTACCGGGCTTCCTGTAATGATTCTCCAAAAATGCCTATTATTGATATTTTCTATTTGTTTTTGATTACTTGAATTAGTTTTTTGTACGGATCTTCCATTGACATCAATACCTTTTTCGCGTTTTTCTCTATTGCATAGTTATCAGAAGAAAGGAATTTTTCGATAATAGTTGTTATTTTGTCTGGGTTAGATTCCAAAATAACAAGTTTTCTTCTTACAAGATAATCTTGTACTAAATTTGGAACTGCATTATACGAAATTGTCGGAATTCCAAGTAATGCTGCTTCTGCAGTCATAGTGCCTCCAGAACCTACAAAAACATTGACCTGCTGTAATAATTCATTACCGTTTACAACCTCACTCAAAACTCTCACTTTACAATCAAGATTCTTTTTTAGCTCTGAAATTTGGGATCTGTATCTTGGTAGAATAAGTATCTCATATGTTGGAAATTTATCTGCAATTCTTTGAATCAATTTCAACGTATGGTTATTCTTTTGAACGTATGCAGCCTGCTCTTCTTCGAGTCTTATCAAAATTTTTTTCTTTGACTTTTTCCTCTGTGTTATTTTTTGTGAATTTTTAATAATTGCAGCAGCATCAATTGCTTTGTATTGGATAATATTTTTTTCACCAATTCCATATTTTGTAAATTCCTTTTTTGGAATTATCCATGGAATCAGCAATTTATTCACAAATGGCAGAGATAGTCTCATTACGGCTTCCGCATGAGGTGAGTCACTAAAAGCAATATGCCTAATACCCAATCCAAATGCCACACGTGATGCTTCGGGAGAGCAAAAACTAATGGCAATATCTGGGTTGATTCTTTGAATTATCTTTCCTAAAGATACCCCGCGATTCAACGATGCGACAAGCTTACCGATTTTAGTGCTTCCACCATGACTTCCCACCTTGATCATCTTCATTTTCTTTATTTTTGCAAGTTCGTTTACCTCACGATAGTTTCTAGTAGTACATATGACCGTGTTACTATTTTGAAATTGTTTTACCATGGGTTCAAAAAACAATATTTGTTTTGGTGTCAAAATATCAAACCATATCTTCAAGATATCTATCTCCTGAATTTTGATACAATAAGTTTTTCTTAGTCTTGTGCCTAGCACCATTGAATTGGCTTCTGACAGGGTAGTTGTTTACGGATTGAGCACTGAGGGTTATTCAATAGCATGTCAAATGGCAATAAATGGCGCTAATGTATTCATTATTGACGAGTCATCCCAATCCGCAATATCGCTAAAAGCAGAAATAGCAAAAACATATCCTAACGTGTCATCACTCAAAGAAGATGAACCATTGCTTGCAATGGAACCGATTGATGTAGCAATATCAAAGTCTCAATACCT
>DAMC01000078.1:1530-2901 GCA_002499525.1 Nitrosopumilales archaeon UBA218 | reverse complement strand
AGTATACTGCAAAACAAGTCAATATTGTAAGTTCTGGCAACGCCAATCTTTCTATCTATCTGGATGGAAATCTATTGGAAAAATCAAAATTTGGTAACGATGTAACATTGGAGGGCAAAGTCTTAACATCAGATTCAAGATTATACAACATCATTAAAGACCATGAATCGGCAAGCCATGTTCTTGAGATACGTGTAGACTCTCCAGGATTTGAGATCTTTACATTCACATTTGGATAGATGTAACCACACCCTAGTGTCACCAGAGTGACACTAGCAAAGGTTACAAATTTGTTTAAAACCAATTTTTCTAGGAGTAATAGAATATGGGATCAATAAGCGACAAGTGGAATGATTTTGGAAGAAATGAGAGTATAACCCAAAAAATTGGTGGTATAGTAAAGCCAGATGTTCCATTAAAAAATAAAATCGATGTCGCACAAAAAAATCTCCAACTTCAAATTGGCAAATTAGACGGAATCTCTCAAAAAATTAAACAAAAAAACGACTATATTTTTAATAAAATTGTTACTGCCCAAAAATCAAACAACGTTTTACATGCAAAAGCCTATGCAACAGAATTATTAGAAATTAGAAAAATGCACAACATGGTCAACGGTGCAAAATTAGCTTTAGAACAAATCCAACTCAGATTAAACACAGTTTCAGAACTTGGAGACATTGTAGTAACATTAAGCCCATGTATGTCAGTTATCAAGGGCTTAGGTAGTTCACTTTCTGGAATAATGCCAGAAGCCACATCTTCTATGCAGGATTTGTCACAAATATTGGGAGATGTGTTGACTGGTTCGTCAATGAACGCAGCAGATACAACAGTTTCAACATATAGTGCAAGTTCCGATACACTTGCAATACTTGAGGAAGCACAGTCAGTGATTGAGGGACAGGCAAGAGCAAGCATTCCTGAACCTCCAACTAGTATATCCACTAGTCAGATGAGAAGAGAGTCAATCATTTAGATTTCTTTTTACTTTTCTCGATTAGAATTTTCTTAATTCTTGATATGGTTGGGTAACTGTAACCTCGCCTTCGATAATTTGATATCATCATTTTCCAATTATTCAGTCGCCATTGGGCTTGCTCATTTGTAACAGAGTGGATTTCTTTTTGGATTATACTTTTTCTTCCAACCTTTAGAACCCCCGCATCTTTTGCCGACCATCGGTTTTTAGCAAATTTTAGTCCAGAGATAACTTCCTCAATAGGTATTTCTTTAAAACACTCTTCAATGATTCGCATCTGGGCATCAGTTGGTCTTTTTGTAATCGCTAATCGAATCTCATCCACAATTTTCTCATAATGACTATTTCTTAATATTGATTAGATAAGATAGTTTTAACAATATACTGTA
>DAMC01000078.1:0-1160 GCA_002499525.1 Nitrosopumilales archaeon UBA218 | reverse complement strand
TTTATCATGCAAAAAATCATGTTTGCTGCGATACTATCCATTGCATTACTATCAGTTGGAATTGTTGCAAACTCGTACCACTTTGTCCCAAGTGCAGATGCCGTCAAAAGTAAAGGCAATTACCTAAAGGACATAGTTGGCAAGCCACACAGAGACAGATCCTACTCGAAGATATGCGGTGACAAGTTGTGCACAAAAATACAAGATGCATCAACTTCACAAAGAAAAGGTCAGATACCACAACATCAAAACGAATCACAGTAAAATCTGGCTGAATTATTAATTTATTTTAAATTTTTGTTATTTTGAAAATTAATTCTTATTTAATTAAAATAAATAAGCGAAAACGGCTTTTTGTTTATTTACGTTTACTTGTGCCGATTTGCTGTTTTGTGGACTTGTAATTCTTGTCCTTGCACAACTCATCACCACAGACATACTTTGTCCATTTGCTATAGCTGTGAGCAGGAGATAGTTTTTGAGATTTGGCTTCTGCCGAGTTATTTTCAGACAGTGTCATAATCAATACTGTTGACAATAGCAGTGTGATTGCCACCAAGCCGAGTATTTTTGCGACCATGGACGAACTTAAAATCAGACATTAATTAACCGTTCTTTTAATCATGTTTCAAAATTCGAATTTAGAAACATTATAAATTTAGCCTTGAAATCAACTTTTGCGCAATGCGTCACGGATTAACAATCTGTGATGATTAAGAGTTTTTTTGGGGAGTTTGTTAAAGAAACCATAATCACTACTTTGGAAATCAGTTTTCATATCCCAAAGATCCGTGGTGACTACAAATCCATGAGAAACATCGTGACGGAATTTGTTGAGACTTTCGTAGACACCGACATATCTCTTGATTTTTACATCCAATCCTAGTTCCTCCTTTGCAGACCTTTTTACAGCATCCTCCATTGATTCATCCTTGTGAATCATACTTCCTGGTAGGTGCCAGTATCCTTTGTATGGATTCATAGTTCGTTTAGTGAGCAATACAGACTTGCCCTGGAAAATCACTAGATCAACGCATGAAAAAGCAAAAAATTTTCGGAAATTATCATATTGAATTTTTGGTGCTTTTCTGACTCGTGGTAATTTTCTTATCATTTCCTTAGTTTTAAAAAAGTCTCCGGGGTAAATTAACAAATTTATC
>DAMC01000042.1 GCA_002499525.1 Nitrosopumilales archaeon UBA218 | reverse complement strand
GCACCGGTATAGTTTTGCGTGGATACTGAAATCTCTTCAAGATTCACACTCTCTGATAATGGCATTTTAGAAGTCAGTATCTTGATAATCTCTAGCCTTCCTTTTTCATCTGGTTGCTGGACATACAAAACTGGCTCTAGTCTTCCAGGTCTTAGCAATGAACTATCGAGTAGATCCGGTCTGTTTGTAATGCCAATAACTACAACGCGTGATGGTCCACTCTCTTCCATTTCTGTAAGTAGCTGGCTTAGAATTGTCTGTCCGATTCCTGCCTCTTCCCCTGACTTGATTCTGGCTAGAGAATCCATTTCATCAAATATTATGATACATGGAGCGGATGTCTTTGCTTTACGAAATATCTCTCTGATTGCCTTTTCTGATTCACCGACCCATTTGGAAAGTATTTCTGGTCCTCGAACAAGGATCATGTTGCTACCGCTTTCAGTAGCCACTGCTCTAGCAAGTAATGTCTTTCCACATCCTGGGGGACCGTACAGCAAAATTCCACGAGGTGGCTTGATTCCCATGTTGTAGAATTTTTGCGGTTCCTTTAGGGCTACAATTATGTTTTCTTGAAGTGATTTTTTGACTTCTTCCAGTCCTCCAACATTACTCCAAAAAACTTTGGGCCTTTCAACATAAAATTCTCTCATGGCAGTTGGAACGACTTCGTGTAGGGCATCGTAAAAATCAGAAATACCGATTTCTAATGATTGGAGTATTTCTGCAGAAATTTTTTCTGTCTCTAAATCGATTTCTGGTAAAAATCTCCTTATTGCTTTGAGAGCTGCTTCTCTACACAACGATTTGATATCTGCACCTGTGTAGCCGTGAAGCTCAGCGGCCAGTCTTTTAAGGTCAACATCATCTGCAATTGGCATTCCTCTGGTGTGAATCTGCAAAATTTCCAATCTTCCGTCCACATTTGGAACTGATACTTCTATCTCCCTGTCAAATCTACCTGGTCTTCTAAGTGCTGGATCTACTGAATCTGGCCTGTTTGTGGCTCCAAGAACAATTACATTTCCTCTGTCTGTGAGGCCGTCCATCAAAGCCAATAGCTGAGCTACTACTCTTTTTTCGACATCGCCGTATGCCTCCTCTCTTTTGGGAGCAATCGCATCGATTTCATCTATGAAAATAATACTTGGTGAGTTGTCCTTGGCCTCCTTGAAAATATCTCTAAGCTTGGCCTCGGTTTCTCCATAATACTTGTTCATTATCTCCGGACCATTAATTGAATACATGTTGGCCTCTGATTCGGATGCCAAAACTTTGGCAATCAGAGTTTTACCGCATCCCGGTGGACCATACAAGAGTATGCCACTGTGTGGCTCAATACCTAGCCTGTCGAAAATCTCAGGATGTCGAAGTGGGAGTTCTGCGATTTCACGCATTATTTTTATTTCATTTTTTAATCCACCGACTTCGTCGTATGTGACACGAGCCTTTTTGTCAATTATCTTTTCTGGTGAAATTGCAAAATCAGTAGTTTTGTCTATTGTGACTATTCCCTTTGGGGCAATCTTGCTGATCTTAAAGTCCATGGGATTTCCTAAAATCATTACAGAAATTTCATCACCTTGACAGAATGGCAGTCCTTTCAGTCTGTTCTTTACAAAGTCGGTGAATTCCTTATCGACAGTTACCACATCTGAAACTGGTGTTAAGACAATAGCTTTTGCTATTTTGGCAGAAGATTTTTTGAGTTTTACAATATCGTTGAGTGCACTACCGATATTTTTTCTAGTCTGACCATCAACACGTACTACATCTGGAAACTTGTCGTCCTCATCAGTAGGCCATGCCACTGCACAACTGGTCTTTTTACCAGTAATTTCAATAACATCTCCTGGATTAACTTTGAGAAAGTCCATTGCATCTGGACCAATTCTGGCGCGCTTTTTTCCGACGTCTCTCTGCTTTGCCTCGCCTATTCGCATTTGCAGAGGTTCGTCTTTTTTAGCCAAAGGATCACTTCATGTCTACTGATTTTCGACTCATGGTGAGAACTTCGAATTCGCTAACGCCTGATACTGAACGAATCGTGTTCTCTAATAGATCCATCTGTCCTTCTTTATCGTCCAAGTCAAACTCTGCTTTTAGAAAGAATAATCCAAAAGCGAGTGGCTCTTTAGAATATTTACCCATAGTGATGCCTCCTGAAAGTTTTGACGAAATGTTCTTTGCAAGATCATCAAGATTGACTTCAGTTCCTTCTGGGAGTATCTTTGTAATCAAAAGTAATCGTGCCATGTTTTATGGTCCTGAAAACTTGCAAGAAGGGCATGTGTATGTTCGTGCAGCCTCTCTGCAACTCTGGCATCTCCATACCAAAACTGTGCCGCATTCTGGGCACATGAATTTAACACTCATGTCGTTTGGCATGATGTGTTTGTTGCAGCAACTACATACTGGTAAAGTCAGCGATGTTGACATGTAGCTGTCTTTTGTTGCAGTCCATTTATAGCTTACCTATAATTTGCCAACTAGTTGAGCAATTTGCGGATTTCACCGCCAAAGATGCTTTGGGCAATTTTGATGGATCCGCGAAGACCTAACATTTTGACTATCGCAGTGGTATGAAAATCAAAATCCTCTGTAGCGGCAATGTCTCTGAGCATTTCTGGTGTGATAGTTGAAAAAATCTTGTCTATAGTTGAATTGTCCAATCGCTCAAGCATCTTTCTTGCAAAAACCTGTTTTTCAAATTCGTTGCCAAATTTTTTCATCCAAAGTTTTTGATATGACTCAAGTGATTCTGGGTTTTTCGTAGACAAGTATTCTGATATGGACCTGCCAGCCAAAATCCCTCCGACACCGCAAGAATAAATTCCACCAGCAGTGGTGGGCTTTGCTTGGCCTGCAGCGTCGCCTACAA
>DAMC01000066.1 GCA_002499525.1 Nitrosopumilales archaeon UBA218 | reverse complement strand
GACCTGACCTTGGATTCCAAATTTTTCAAAACCTTATCGTGCAAATCAGAATCAATACTGACCTTTGTTCGAAGCTGGTGATAACTAGAAACGAAATCTATTACTTCATCAATGACTCCTCTACCTGTCATTGCAGCAATTAGACCGGATGTCAAAATTCCGTCTCGACACATGTTAAACTCGGGCAAAATAAATCCACCACTGCTCCCCTCACCACCTGCCTGACACTTTTGTTTTAACATTGTATCAATTACGTTTGCCTCTCCAACTTTGGAGCGAACTACACTGCCTCCATGTTGGACAATGTATTTTTCCACAGCAACACTCGTATCAATACTCAGACAGAATCTCTTATACCCAAGCTCCATTGCCTTGATTGTTCCAAGTGCAAGCGTTGTATCTGGTGACTGTTTTTTACCATCCTTGACAACTACTAGCCTGTCTCCATCCAGATCAAAGGCAAATCCAATGTCATATTTTTTACTGCCAGCGACTAGTTGTGTAAGCTTATCACTCGTTGGGTCTGGACCGCGATTGTTCACGTTTTCATTAATCACACTAGTCTGACATCCTAGTTTTTTCAATAACTGGGGAGCAATCAAGGCAGCGGCACCTCCTCCGACATCAACTAGTATTTTGGGTGAATGCTTTATCTTGCCGATAATCTTGACTGCACTTTCTACATAAGTTGATACTGAATCTTTCTCAGAGCCAAACTGAGTGATTTTCTTGGGTTTTTTCTTTACAATTTGAGCAAATTCTTTTTCATTTGGCCCACGTCCATTAATAATGAATTTTAGCCCATTCCAATCTATGGGATTATGTGATGATGTGATAACTAGGCCTGCACCGTATTTTCTTGCCTCTCTGAAAATTACCGGAGTTGGAACCATTCCGAAATTGTAAACACTAATCCCAGATTCGATTAATGCCGAAATAGCAACTTCTCGAACAATATCGCTTGACGGCCTTGTGTCATTTCCAACTGCACACTTTTTGGATTTAATTGATGGTGCAAAATTTCTGCAAAATTCTAACACGTCTGGAATTGTCAGGTCGTCTCCAAAAATTCCACGAATTCCGGAGATGGATTTTTTCAATGGTCAAAAACCTGAAATGCTTTTTATAAACTCTGATAACTTCGCACTTCGTGCCTCGATAGCTCAGCCTGGTAGAGCGAAAGTTTCGTAAACTTTAGGTCGTGGGTCCAAATCCCACTCGAGGCTTATATCAAAAATTACTGCTCAGGGGTTTCAATATCGTCTTGAAGTTCCTTGGCAAGACCTTCCCACCATTTGTTAACTTGATCTGTCATACTCCCCAAAAAATATCTTCAACTGCTCCTTTATAGATCTGTCGGTTTTTGATCAGTTCATCAAAGTTTGCTGATCAATTAACTTGTTTTCGTTTTCTGATCTGGCGATTATACAAAATAATTCCTAAGGCTCCCCCGGCACAGGCCCAAAACACCGGCCACTGCAACTGCTCTCCACGCATTCCCAAAAACGAATAGATTGTACCGCCAACAAGTGCAAATCCAATCAACTCTAGAATCTTACTCATGATCAGCTAAATTTTCTAAAAGATATATTGTTTATTCACAGTCTGTCTGCGTGGACAAGTACCTTTTGGTAATGATGGCACTTTTGATTCTAGGCATGGTTTTTACTGCAACCAAAGGACTTGATGGACAGAATTTGGTAATATTTTACGCCCAACTCGCAGGGGCATTGGTGATAATTGCATACTCTACGATTAAGGATCGTAAGAATATCAAATCTCAAAAGAGGAAATAGTTCTAAAGGTCTAGACCGAATCCTTGTGCCAAATCGTGGAATCTTTTGTAAGATTCGAGGTATTGCCTGCCTTTTGGCGTGATGACAAATGTGTTTTTTCCATCAAACTCTATTTTGTTTATCAATCCAGCACCAGTCAAGTTTTCGATGAACTTTGCTAATCTGGAATGTGATAGATTTGCCTGAGTCAGCAGAGATGTTACCTTGATGCCCTCTTGCCCACACTGCTCAGTAGCTGTTAGCAGATCTGCTACAATTTGCATACTGGTGCGGTATGTGGTCATTTAATGAGTTAGTAAAATTCTAAGTTATAAGGGTATGTTCAATTTTCACGATTGCTTAATAATGGAACAAACAACTATAACAAAAATGTCAGTCACTTCCATTCCATGGTTTAGTGATTTTTTGGGAGTTGCTTACAGGTATTTTGATCTACGAATGAATGTAGTTCCGTTGTTCTCTGATCGTAAAATGGCCACTAGTACTTGGACAGAATATGTTCACTGGTGGAACGATCACGATATCAAACTGCGATTCGTGGAAACTGATGAACAATACTGGTTCATTTTGGCATCTGAGACACGACGTCCAAACAAAAACATTTCATTTTTCAAATTGCTTACCAAATCACAAAATTATGAACGATTCAAAAAGGGGAATCTGGGGGAGGCATATCTTAGATTTGGATCGTATTCTCCAAAACAGGAAAACCAAGTCAAGGCAGACGCTGTCTGTAACTGTGGCCATAATAATGAGGAACATGAGGGAGAATGCCAAATGGAGGGCTGTGATTGTACGAAATTCCAATCATTTGAGGTCAATTTGCTCAAGAAAAAGAAAACCATCACCGACATCAAGTTTCTGCAAGAAAGTGAAATTAAGGATGATTCTATATCGTGGAACTGTCTTTATGTAAACAAGTACAAAAACAAAGAATGATTATTTTTTATCTAAATTTACACGTACATGCTGACCAGGATAATGCTCAAAGATCTTTTTAGAGTAACATTTGCTGCAAAGTGGTCCTTTGACGTCCCAAGTTGGCATTGCATTGTATTTTTGGACTATCGTACCCTTACAAATAGTGCATTTTTCAACTTCAGTCAAGCAAAGTGAGTTTTTTTATTTCTATATAAAAATCATGACCAGTTTTTTGATCGACAAAAATTTGTTAAATAATGGTATGTTTCAGAAAATCTGCGGTAGATTGTCTGGCCATTGTAAATCTCCTGCAATTTTTTACATTGGCTAACAACTATCGCACTTACAATAAACTGTCTACTAACTTTGTAATGCTACCGATTTCTTCTTCTTCTTGGCGTATTTTCTTGTCTACTACTCGAAGCATCGCCTCGTTCCAAACATGATGTGAGAAAAAATTGTGCTTGGTATTGGCCAATTCTATTTCATCTTCGACTACGGTGTCTTCAAGAAACCTTGTCACGACCCCGTCTGTCAATCTTAGTATCCGTTCGTTTAGCTTGTGGCTTTTGAATATGGGCTCTAATTTGGAAATATCCTGCTTGTTGTCATTCTTGGTGCCAAGAATGCTTTTATGAATAATTCTGAAATACACTGCAACAAAAAACAACGTTGCATATCTTTTGGTCTTGTGTCCTCCACGTTTTCCATATCCGAGAGATTTTTTTGCATACTCTTTTACTAAATATGGATACAATAACAATCGATAATCATCTCTCAGATCCTCGTTGAATACATCATCGTATTTACTTCCGCGCGGCAAAAACTGCGCCGGTGAACTGTATGACTCTGTGGGCCTTTGTTCAATTCCTGCAACTAAAGCCTGAATTGCATCTTTTGCAACTATGACCTTTTTATGATTATCAGGAAGATACCGATTGTATGTACCATCTCCCCTAAACTCTGTCTGTTGAGATTTGGTTTTACTATCGAAGGAACCTGCTTGGATTTCATAAAAATACCCGTGATTTTCAAGCTGGGATTTAACAGATTTGTGAAAATCCATCAGCGATACAAGGTCTTTTCCGCGAACCGAGTTTTGCGAATTTCTATATTTTGTGATGTTATTTTGATCTTGTTCATCATCTGCTTTGATTATGGTTACTGTTATGCTACCATCCAAATTGTTCGTTCTTTTCGCATGGTCCAAAATGGAATTTGAAGTCTGGGCACCGTTTACTATTTGCGGAGCATGAAGAATCAGATTATTATCTTCAAGCTCCTCAAAATTACTGACAACTATCGTGATGCCGTTGTTATAGTAAAAGAATTTGTCTGGAGAATTTTGCAGCGTATCACGAATTCCTTTGTTGACATTTGTCTTGAATTGCATCCACTGTCTAATGTTTGATTCAAAGACATAATCGCGATTTTTGGTAACAAACTCCGTTAACTCTCTCAGTCTTAGGATGCCGACAACGGTGTTTTTGTACTTGATTCTTTCTTCTAGATGAATCTTCGATTTTTTTCCAGCTGCCGGCTTTTTTATTCTGTCCCATAGATTCTTTACAATTTTATCAACGTCCATTATCTCCAAAGCATCGTCTCCGTCATATTCGACAGACTGGTTTGTGACATAGCAACACTCGATTTTGAGGTTTTTCTCTTGAATCTTGGTGACCAAATTCGCAAGCTCTGGGCGCATTTTTATGACATCTTTATTCAAAAGACGTCTAGCATCCTCTTTGAATTTGGCAATTGCCTCTTCAGAATGGGCAGTGCCATATTTTGACTGGAATAATCTTATTTTATTATCTGAAAAATCTACCGGAAGATACGCATCAATTCCAAGATCGTTTGCACCGTCGATGATGGCATCAGCTGCATCGTCTTCGGTGGCTTCATAAACTCGAGTCAAAACCCAATGTAAAAAGTTGTAACCCTTCTCAACATCACTTTTTGCACTTTCAGCATACTCTGTAATGCTGTCTTTGATGTTCTCAGAAAACCCCTCTAATGGCTGATCTGATTTTTTTTGAACAAGCAAGGACTGGGAGCCTGGAATGTATTCTAGTAAACCGTTACTTCTCTCTGCCACATTTTTTGAATGATTCGGTGTATTTAGAATGGCGGGTTATTACGTAATAACCACGTCATGCGTACAAAGAAATAATCCGAACACCCGTACCAATCGTTTGAGATCAAAAATTTTGATTCTAGTAATTATTGCAATTGCCGTAATTG
>DAMC01000007.1 GCA_002499525.1 Nitrosopumilales archaeon UBA218 | reverse complement strand
TACACATAGACGAGTTAATGTTGTCAAATCTAGTCAAACTTCAAAATCAGTTAAAACCTAAAACGAAAAAAGACAACGTAAAAATCGCAAGAACTAGAAGGCAGAGAGGATATCATTGGGAGGACTCTCTGGTCAAGAGATTCAATAGTTTAGAGGGATGGAAGGGGTTCAGATTAGGCTCTCCAAGCGTAGGTTTGCCAGATATTTTGGCACTTAGCAGCAAAAATAGCACCATTTTTACAATTGAGGCGAAGTCAGGGACTACAAATTCCCTTGTAGTTCCATATGACCAGATAATCAGATGTCTCAAATGGGTAGATAATTTCGAACTATATGAGACCCGTGAGGTCATTTTTGCATTCAAGTTTCTTTCAAAGAAGAGAATAGGACTCGGAGAGTATGAAAAGCGAGAATTGAGAGAGTTTTACAAGGTTTGGGACAAGTCAAAGCAGATATCCGATTTTGCCTGTAATTATGATGGCAATACTTATTCAATCATTAATGCAAAACGACAAAAACTTGATCTAAAAGATTTCAAGATGCCCTTTGCCAGCAAAAACACAAAGACAGTAAGTGACCTAGTGGTAAATTAACACTCTAGGAATAACTCTTTAATTACCAATATACCTTCATCAAATTATGAGCTTTGAAGAGTTTGTAGATGAAAGAATGCTTGTGAGCCATAATGTTTTTGGAGACAAGGAAATGAAGATAAAAATTCTGGAGGTATCGGACGAACACCCCCCAGTGCAGTGGAAGTTTGGAAATAGAGTCAAAGTGAATAAAATTCTAATAACAATCAAACATCTCAACAGCCAACAAGTGGAAGAGGGGGAGTTTGATATTGCCAACATTGAGAAAGAGCTTAGCGAGCGTAGCCACTACACGTCTACTAACAGATGGGTTTCTGTGAATGACATAAAGAACGGATACGTAGTAAATTCTAAGCATACGAATCTCATTTCAGACGCAGTAGCCCTTGAGTATATTGTGTTCTAATTTCACCAAAAACTATAAGAAAGTACTCTAAAATCATCAAATTATGTCTTCAAAGGAGATTTCGATTTCAGGTACTGACTATACTATCACCCTTACTGACCAGCTCATCAATCAGGTAAATAATCTCAAATCCCTATACAGTGCGGCGTATGAGGATCCTGAAAGCTTTGAACAGGTAAGCTCAGAAATATCCAACGCAATAAATGAGATTGCTGCTCAGGCAGAGCCACCAGTATCAGATGATGATCTTGATGGATTCATTCAAGAGATCATCAGGGTTGTGGATAAGAAAGCAGAAGAAATTAAGGAAGAATTAGAAGGCAAGACAGACTCTAAACCAAAAAAAGACCCAAAGTCAACAAAGTCAAAAAAATAATATCATTTTAGCAAGAGATTAGCAAAAAATACGCAGTTTTAGTTATATGTTGCTTTGAATTAATTATTCTAATGAAAACTCATTGTGAGTGTGGTATTTGTGGACATTATGAAGAAAGTGAGTGCATTGCAAAGGAATGCAAATGCTGCATAAATTTTCATGTACGTTCCGGTGGAAAGAAGATCTAAAAATAGAAAAAACTCGTCTGTGTTTTTTACTCGATAAATAATTCAATATGATTTTCAGTGTGCATGGCAACTACAATTTTTTGACCAGTGTCTTGAGCAACCTATTATTTTATGGTCCTTACATCCACAAATAACGCATTTTTTATCACTCATTTTGCTCTCGCACTATTGAGTTAATGTGGGCCAATAGATTGTTTTCGCTCAACGCATCAATAATGGACAGTCGTAGATTTCTGAGTCGCATTGGATCTTCAGAATATAACGTGGACATGGTCTCCATCTCTCTGAAAAACTCGTGATTTTCAAGATAATTACGGATTGGGGATTTTAGATATTGATAATTTTCCAATTCCTGTTGATTTGTGTCAATTTTTTTGCCTATGTTCAGCAAGGTACCGTTAATTTTTGCTAGTGCCCTCCGAATTGTTTCCAGATCACCGGGTTTGTCAGATAGACCATCCAACGTAAGATAAGAAGCATGAACTTGGTTTAGTAAACCTCGCAAATATCGTTCTAGTTCAATCATTTTTTTGTATCATCTCACCGTATTGAAAAAGCTTAGTCTAGTAATTGATTCCAAAATATTAACAATTCAAATTTAAAGTAGTGAAATAACTGGCAAATTGTATTGAATGAAAACGCCTACCTAAAATGCATAGATCCTACATGCGGTTTAGAGTATCCAATCAACACGAGAAATATTGAATGTGAGCGCGGCCACTTACTAGATGTAAAATACAAAAATAGACCGTCGCCAGAACTCAAAGAATTATTCTATAACAGACGTAATTCTCAAGGAAACATCTTCAATGAAAGTGGAGTTTGGAGATTCCGTGAGTTATTGAATTTTTGTCAAGTTGACACTGGAAACAAAGAAGAATGTTCAAAGCACTTAGTATCACTAGATGGTGCCGAAGGAAGGCAGTCCAAACCATATCAAATGTCCAAGGTAGCGGATTTTCTTGGAATGAATCACGATTCACTTTGGCTTCAACCGGAGGGATACAATCCTAGTGGTTCTTTCAAAGATAATGGTATGTCCACGGCAGTAACACATGCAAAACTTGTGGGTGCAAAAAAAATAATCTGTGCATCCACTGGAAATACTTCAGCTGCCGCTGCAATGTATGCCGCAAATGAAAATATGGATTGTGATGTATACATTCCTGCAGGTCAAATTGCGCCGGGAAAGCTATCTCAGGCTTATCAATTCGGAGCACAGATTGTCCAAGTTCAGGGAAATTTTGATGACGCGTTAGCAAAATCTCTTGACGATGCAAAATATCATGACGGGTACACAGTAAATTCTGTCAATCCATTTAGAATAGAAGGACAAAAAACAATCCCATACAGAGCAATAGAATATTTGAATTGGAATCCTCCAGATTGGATAGTTTATCCGGGAGGTGCGCTAGGCAATATTTCAAGTTGTGGGAAAGCACTCATGGAATTATACGAGTGGGGCTGGATAAAAAAAATTCCAAGAATTGCTGTGATAAATTCTGAAGGTGCAAGTACATTGTATGATCTTTACAATGGGGGGTTTGACGGACAAAAATTGCGTTGGAATAAAGGAAATCCAGACAAGGAATTGATTCAGAAATATTACAAACACATGGATGACAAAGGCATTAGACCAAAGACCAAAGCTACTGCAATTCAAATCGGCAAACCTGCCAACATATTCAAGGGATTACGGGCATTAGAATTTACAAATGGAATAGTCGAAAAGGTATCAGATGCTGAGATGCTTGATGGCATGTCAATTGTTGGCCTGAATGGATTTGATTGTGAGATGGCCTCAGGCGCATCGCCAGCAGGCGTTAGAAAACTTGTTGAAAAGGAAATCATAAAAAAAGACGATGTTGTTGTAGGAATTCTAACAGGTAGGCAAAAAGATTCAGGACTTCCAGTCGATTATCATAACAATCCAGCCAACAGATTTGCTATCCCGCCAAGAGGGTAAAGGAATCTTCGCATTTTAGGCACAAATCACACATTATTGATTTATTATCAGTTACAGTAGAAAACTATCACATAATTGGCAACTGGTTCTAAAAAGGCAGTCTATGCTGCACTGTTTGGAAATTTGGGCATAGCTATAACTAAATTCATTGCTGCATTAATCACTGGAAGTGCTGCGATGTGGGCAGAAGCATATCACTCTGCATCAGACACATTTAATCAAATTCTCATCTTGTTAGGAATCAGAATCAGCACCAAGGCAGCAAATTATCAACATCAGTTTGGAAGAGGCAGAGAGGTATACTTTTGGTCATTTATTGTGGCCACGATGATTTTTGGCATATCAGGAATTTTGTCTTTAGAGCAAGGGGCCACTTCTCTACTCAGTTTAACTCATCAAGTCAGAGATTCCCAAATAAGCTATATAATTTTGGCAATTGCGTTTTGTTTTGAAGCAAATGCGTTAAGAATTGCAGTAAAACAATTCTTTCGAGAGATCAGAGATAACGGTCAAAAGATAAGATTTGCGACAATTATTGAGCATTTCAAAGAAAGTAAAGATGTTGCACTTTTGACAGTAATCGTGGAAGATTGTGCTGCCTTGCTAGGAATAATGATTGCCGGCATAGGGATATTGCTATCAGACATTACTGGAAATGCAATCTATGATGCCATAGCATCCTTATTCATTGGAGGAATCCTAATGTTTTTTGCATTTTTCCTTGCAAAAGAAAACAAAGATTTGCTTATTGGCGAATCAGTTTCAAGAAGGGAGTACAAACGAATAGCCATGTCCATTCAAGAGATACCAGAAGTCAACAAGCTTATTTCCATGAGAACGATGCACATGGGTCCTGAAGATGTTCTGGTTGGAGTTCAGGTAAACCTAGTAGATAATTTGGATACCGATAAAATCGAGGTAGTTACCGATGCAGTAGAACAAAAAATCATGGAAGTCATACCGCATACAAATAGAGAACACATTTTTGTTGAAATAGAGCGAGAACGAAGAAAATAGTTATTTTTTTGCAAAGAACTCTTGCAGAGATTTCTTCTTTTCTTCCATGTGAAATAGTTTCTCAGTATGCGCAAATGCTTCGGCATATGGTTTTTGGAAAAGCATGGCCTGCATCAGAATATGGTTTTCAGGTATGACAATTCCAGTTTGATCATCTGAATAAACCATCTTTACTGTATCACCGATTTTTTCCACCATATTGGCATGAATGTGTATCATGTTAGTATCTTTAAAACTAAATTTTAGTGATTCTGCAGCGTCACGAATTTGTTTTGTTCCCTTGGCAGTCCAGAATGTTGCCACACCATACTCGTTTTTGTACAAATCTAAAATCTCAGAGGGGTTTGGAGCCTCATCTTTGAATCTAATACTCATCATGTGAACGTGCATCTGTCTAGTTGGAACCTTAATTGCCTGAATGAACAATGGTGTATCTTTTCCAAGATAAGACTTTACATCATCCTGATGATGTGGGTTGGGAGACATTTCTATGGTGTCAGGTACTGATTTTTCAGTTTGTTCAATGTCAGCCCACCGTCTCACCAGTATGGCATCAAATCTTACTAGTCTGGAACCATATTTTTCACGGAGCGGTTGCAAAATTCTTCCCATCCCAGTAACATTACAGCTTCCTTGCATGACATGTCTTTTCCCATATGCTTCCTTGTAGTTTACCCTAGAGTTAAACAATAAATCTGACACACGTTCTTCTCCAAAGACAGACTCTCCTCCCTGATAAATGGCCATGATTCCTTTTGGTTCATAGAGATTTTTTTTATTGGCAAACCCAGTACCCCCCGGAGAACCATCAATCACAAGGTCAGTATTAGCAAGTGCATCTTCGATGGTTCCCTTAATTTTATAATTTTTAAAAGAATCAATATTTTTTTGAGGCACGTAAACGTCAAAGCCACGGGAAATTGCATCATTTACCTTTTCATCAGGAGAAAATTTACCTATTCCAATTATTTGGATTTCAGGATCGTCCTTAATGAATTGGGCAATTCTTCTTCCTATGGAACCATAGCCATTGATAAAAACTCGCTTCATGATTTTTCCTCAAAGCCGGCATTTATTTACATTTCACACTTGAGAATATTTTTTATTTTTTTCGGCTCTTGAATCCGAGTAAATATTTTGACATATTGTGCCGGTGATCAAGGTGGGAAAAATTTACCAAATCCAGAGGCCATAAGAATATCAATTAAGTGTATTTTAGAATTCTGGATTTTGTTGATTACACAAACAACTAAATG
>DAMC01000013.1:1436-3120 GCA_002499525.1 Nitrosopumilales archaeon UBA218 | reverse complement strand
ATCAAAAGCTACGAGGGCAAACAGGTCAAAATTACAATCGAAGACATCTAGTCATGATGCCCGTGCTTGCCTAGCCGACAGCTGGAACAAATGTACTTGCCGTCCTTTTCTGCAGAAAAAACATTTTCAGAACACCGACATTGAGAACATTGGCAACGAGTTGTCATGTATTTAATATGATGAGCAGATTCTCAAATCTGTTTCGGTGCCTATCATTATAAAAATAATAACTGGATTTTTAAAACATGAAAGACAACAAACCTTGTGACTGCGGCTCGTGCGGCCATGAAAAACAATCCGAATGCTACCTCAAAGAATGCAGCTGCTGTCTTACTGATCACCAGGGCTCTTTTGCAAAGAACCGATAAACCAGTAGGATAGAGTAGCGCTCCTTTAATCCAAGTTCGGCCATTATATGGTGCTGGTACGCGGGAGGATCTCTTGTTTGGCCAGTGCCTGACATCATGTGAACCTGCGCGCCAGAAGCATCTCGATCAACAACTTTATGGGTAATTAGCACAGTATACTTGCAATGGAAAAAAACCAAAACGACATGCTGGAAGCATACAAAAAAGCAACAGAAATGTGGACAAAATCGTTCCAAGCAATGCAAGAGCAGGCAACTAATGCCTTTAAGCTCTACATTCAGGGATTCGAGCAGGCAATGAAGTCTTCCAACTTTGATCAGATGAAAAAATACAACGAGATCTGGCAAAACATGGCAAAACAGTTTGAGCAAAATCCGTACCAATGGTCACAAAAAGCGTGGGAAGACATCTGGAAAGACCCGGGATTCGCAAGTTTTAAGGCGTTTTTCGACAATTGGCAAAACGTTTGGAAAAATTTTGCCAAAGACGCCGAAGTAAAAACCAAGGAAGCAATAGACAAGATAGAAAAACAGTCCAAACCCTAGAAAAAAATCCGGCACTTTAGCTTAAGGCCAAAAACGATTGTAATTGGCGACAGCTACAAATGCCGAAATCTCTTATGTTTTTGCATGTATTATTTGGCTTGGTTATTTTCTAGCAAGTTTTGTGTACAAACTATTAAACACAATTTTGCGATTTGTGATCTTTTTGATCCAGATTCATAAAATTCTTACAAAAAATACAACGAAATTCGGATTTGATCAAAAAAAGGAAAAAAGAGAATAATTTAGTTTCGTGGTTTCCAGGCACTTATCCAAGAGTTTACGATGTTTTGACCCATATCTGCAAAGGCTGATGCGTTTTGATTGATTGTTTTTATGTTTTGAATGGTTGCATCAAATGCTGTCTGGACAACTTTGTTGTTTGTCTCGACTGCCTTTACAAATGCCTCGGTTGCATCAGAAACAGCAGTTACTGTTTGTTCTGGCAAAGCATAGTTGATACCTGCTTTGTTGGCAACGTTTTGTTGCATTGTCGCTGCAGTGTGCACAAAGTTAGTCCAAGAAGTAGTTAGTTCCTGGTTTAGGTTTGTGCATGATTGCATGGACTGTGCTGCTGATTTTTCAAATGCACCCTTTAGCTTGTCAAAGCTCTTGGTGTATACTGAAAATACGTCTTTTGTTGTTTCGTTTGTTGACATTTTGTTTTGCACCTTTTGTTGTGGAGGAAAGTCTACTTGGTCCTTTTTTTGGGATTGGTATCTTTTTCCATCCATTGGTAATTACAACCATGTATAGGTATTTAAACATTTGGTA
>DAMC01000013.1:0-1116 GCA_002499525.1 Nitrosopumilales archaeon UBA218 | reverse complement strand
CAATGTGCATTTTATCATATATTGTGACATGGCACACTATCACAATTATCAATATGCTTATATCATATGTGTGGTTTGTAATACCAATGATTGGTAAATTTAACCATTCTAAAATTAACAATACAGGTGCAATCTAATGGTATCTCAGGAAATCAGAAAAGTAGCAAGTGAGATTTTCAAGCTAGACCCACAGATAATTCATCTTGGATTAATTGATCTAGAAGGACATGTACTAATTGACCAGTCTTCAATGTCGTCTGAACCATTAGAGCCAGACAAGGACAGAATGATGTTTTACTATCAAGTAGGATTAAGGCGCAGCAGAAGGGAGCACTTTAACGACACATACGGATTGACACAATACGTACACATTGTCCGAGAAAAAATGCAGCAGCTAATCTTGTATCTGCCAATGATTACAGTTTACCTTACTCTAGACAAGGATCTCAGTCCAGAGAGAATTTCACAAATTGCAAAAAAGGTCCAAAACATTGACAAGAAAATTTTAGACGATGCAATTAACAGTTTATTCTTTGCCAATAAAACCAAAGTTTAGGAAAAACGGTAAAGACACGTGACTAACAAAACTATCACCACAATCAATCCCGCAACCGGAGAGCCAATATCCACTTTTGATTCAATGTCAAAAGAGCAGATTAGGGCTCAAGTATCAAAATCTAGGGATGCGTTCTCCAAATGGAAAAATGATCTAGAGACAAGACGCGCATCAATGTATCATCTGACTGACTATCTTCGCAAAAACAAGGTAAGGCTGGCAGAAATTGCAACAAAGGAAATGGGCAAGGTTCTCAAGGAGGCAATCTCTGAGGTGGAAAAATGCGCATGGGCTCTAGAATTTTATGCAGATAACGGAGCAACTTTACTTTCTGATGAAATACTAAATACTGATGCACGAAAAAGTTTTGTCACGTTTGAGCCATTGGGAATAATCGGCTCTATAATGCCGTGGAATTTCCCATATTGGCAGGCGCTACGATTTGCAGCACCAAGCCTTATTGCAGGAAACACGATTATCATGAAGCCGTCCAGTGTTACGATGCAGTGCGGAATAGAAATAGAAAAAGCATGCCAGCAAGCAGGCGTTCCAGACGGTGT
>DAMC01000096.1:18760-29397 GCA_002499525.1 Nitrosopumilales archaeon UBA218 | reverse complement strand
CCAGAACCAAAACCAGAACCAAGCACCAAGAAATCAGATGATCCATTTGATGGACTCACGGACTCTGACATCTCTGACTATGCAGAAATGTATGAGGTTCCGCCTCCGGAAAATGATGATCAGGCACTAGAAATGGCTAACAAGATACGAAAATGGATAGCAAACGGACGTCCAAAACCTGGAAAAGAGTCCAAAACTGACTCTCAAAAAGTAGAACAGGAAAAACACATCGAAGAAGAATCAAAGGATCAAGACAAAGTTAAAGAAAAGGATGAAAAGTCAAAGAAGAAAGGGCTTTTTGGTTGGTTAAAGAAATGATCAAAAGTAAAGATGTTCTAACACTAGATGAGCTAAACAAAAAGGAGATTGAACAAATAATCGACTTGGCAATCAAGTTAAAAAAAGATCTCAAAAAAGGAATTACAAAACCTCTTCTCAAAAATAAGACCCTGGCAATGATATTTCAAAAACCCTCGACTCGAACTAGGATTAGCTTTGAGACGGGAATGTTTCAACTTGGAGGTCATGCAATCAACCTTTCATCGCAAGATCTTCAAATTTCTAGGGGAGAGTCAATTGAGGATACTGCAAAAACACTCTCGCGGTACGTAGATGTCATTATGGCTCGTGTGTATGAGCATTCTACGGTGGACTCTCTTGCAAGAAATGCAACAATTCCAGTAATTAATGGCTTATCTAATTCTTACCACCCATGTCAAATTCTGGCTGACCTGATGACAATTAAAGAAAAGAAGCAAAATCTTGATGGTCTAAAACTTGCTTGGATAGGAGATGGTAACAATGTCTGCAATTCGTTAATGATTGGATGCTCAAAGGTTGGCATTTCGATGTCTATTGCAACTCCAAAATCGTTTGAACCAGATTCTAAACTAGTAAAACAATGTAAAAATCTAGTTGACATAGAACTTACACAAGAACCAGAAAAGGCTGTTACGAAAGCTGATGTAATAGTTACCGACACATTCGTCTCAATTCATGACAATCCGAAAAGAATCAAATCTTTTTTGCCAAAATACCAAGTCAATTCCAAACTTATGTCAAAGGCAAAAGACACTTGCATATTCATGCATTGTCTGCCAGCAAAAAGGGATCAGGAAGTAACTTCCGAAGTAATTGATGGCAAACAATCAGTTGTATGGGATGAAGCTGAAAACCGCTTACATTCGCAAAAAGCTCTTTTGGTGTCACTACGTATCTAATCGTTTATAAGAGCAACTTCAAGAGTTCACCAATATCGCAATGGCTTATTCAGTAATACTTCGACGATTACGTGAGGAGAAGACCAACTATAAAAAGCGCAAGCTAATGCTCATGAGCCGTGCTGACTTTATCACAGTTCAAATTTCAAACGAGAATACATTGGTTCAAATTCATAAACCACAATTTACAGGCGATCAAATCGTCGCATCTGCACATTCAAGATTCCTCATCTCAAAAGGTTGGAAGGGTTCAAGAAAGAATGTTCCGGCGGCATATCTTACAGGTTACTTGGCAGGCAAAAAGGCACTTGCTTCAGGAACCAGCAAGGCAATCTTGTACAGCGGTACCAGAAAATACACCCAAAGAATGGCAGCTGCACTAAAAGGAGTAATTGATGCAGGTTTAGAAATTCCAGCAAGTGAAGAAACTTTACCTTCAGAAGATAGAATCAACGGAGATCATCTTAAAGTAAAAAACGATGTTGCAAAAATTAAATCAACAATTGATAGTGGAGCAAAATAAAATGAGTCAAACAACACAAAATGATAGAAAACAGGATAGACCTCCAAGAGGAGATAGGCCTCCAAGACAAGGACGTGGACCAAGAAAAGAAGAAGAGGCACCATGGGTACCTAGAACCGAACTTGGCAAAAAAGTAGCGGCAGGCCTTATCACAGATATGAACGAGATTTATTCTCAAGGATTGAGAATTCAAGAGGCAGGAATAATCAAAAAACTACTACCTGATTTGAAAAGTGAAGTCATTGATGTCGGAATGGTACAAAAAATGACTCCCAACGGACAGCAAACCAAATTCAAAGCACTTGTTGCAGCAGGAAACCAGAATGGCTGGCTTGGAATCGGACAGGGAAAATCAAAACAAATGAGAGTTGCTATCGAAAAGGCAACCACTAATGCTTATCTCAACGTTAGCCCAATCAAACTAGGTTGTGGAAGCTGGGAATGCAGATGCGACCAGTCACACTCTGTACCGTTTAAGGTCAGAGGCAAAGGTGGAAGTGTCGTAGTCGAAATCGTCCCGGCACCAAGAGGTCTTGGATTAGTAGCAGGTGGAAAAATTAGAAACCTGCTAAAACTAGCTGGACTTAAAGATGCTTGGACCACCGCAAAGGGCTCTACGGCAACAATGAACTCTACTTCAAAGGCAATCCTAGAATGCCTAAGACAGACATTTAGTCAAGGATAAAAAACATGGCAAAAGCATATCTTGTTGTTAGAATGAGCGGACAAATCAACGTTCCACATTGGGCAAAGAACACCTTGACACTATTGAAGCTTGACAAAAAATTCAGGGCCACAATCATACCTGAAAAAGAAAATACATTGGGCATGCTGAATAGAGTCAAACACTATGTTTCTTGGCAAGAAGTATCTGCAGATATTGCAAAAGAACTATTTAGCAAAAAAGGAAGAAAAGCAGGATACAAGAAAATATCTAATGACGATCTGACTCCTCTTGGTTTCAAATCCATTGACGAACTCGCATCATCTGTTTCTGAGGGTAAAACATCTATGAATAAAATCAAACCAATCAAGCCTTGGTTTGCTCTTGCTCCACCAAGAAAAGGCTTCAAGAGAAGCACCAGAAAAACATACGGAGAGGGTGGAGTATTAGGACAAAACAAAGAACTCGTTGAACTTGTCAGGAGCATGATCTAGGTTGGCAACACGACTACGTAAGACAAGAAAATTCCGTGGTTCAAGAACTCACGGATGGGGACAAATCGGCCAGCACAGAGCAAGCGGACACAAGGGAGGTCTTGGACAGTCTGGAATGCATAAACACCTGTTCAGTTCTTTACTCAAAGATGATCCTTATCACTTTGGTCACGATTCTACTCATCCACCTCACCCAATCATCACCAAAAAGTGGGCCAGTGTAAGAGACCTAGACGACATTTTCGCAAAACACGGCAAGCAAGAAGGAGGTAAGAAATTACTCGATCTTGCAAGTCTTGGATACGATAAACTTCTTGGCGGTGGGCAAACAAAGAATGCCTACTCTGTCAAAATAGAGCGATACACTGAATCTGCAGCCGAAAAGATCAAACAAGCTGGGGGCGAGGTGCTGGCAGTTGAGTGAAAGTACAACAACAGGGCTAATCAAACGCATAGTTGAAAAAACAGAACCATATCTAGTTCAAATTCCAAAGCCAAAAAAGAAACTATCATTGCAAGCCAGATTGATTTGGTCAGGCGTTGCATTATTGATTTATCAAGTAATGGGTCAAACTCCTCTTTTTGGTGCTACAGCGCCTCAGTTTGACTTTTTGCAGTTTGCCAGAGTTATTTTTGCCTCACAGCAGGGAACTCTAAACGAACTGGGAATCGGCCCAATTGTGACTGCTGGATTATTGATGCAGTTGCTAAAAGGTTCTGAAATTCTAAAATTTGATTTTACTAAACCGGATGAACGAGGAGTTTTCCAGACTGCCACAAAACTAGTGACGTATATTGTAATTATTGTTGAGGCTAGCGTCTATGCTTCTGCAGTATATGGTCCTGGACTTGCAAACCATAATGTATTATTTGTAATAATCGGGCAACTCATTTCTGCATCAATTATCATCATGCTCTTAGATGAACTTGTCCAAAAAGGATGGGGATTAGGAAGTGGAATTAGTCTTTTTATCGCTGCAGGTGTGACTCAACAAATGCTCTGGAACTTCTTTAGCCCATTACCTGCTGGAGATGGTGGAATGATTGGAGTATTCCCATACATCGCACAATCAATAAGCCACGGAGACATTGCTACAATTCTATTTAGACAAAATAACCTACCAAGCTTGTTTAGCTTTTCAATTACTGCCGGTGTACTGCTGATTCTTGTCTATACTCAGGGAATGAAAGTCGAAATCCCGATTGTATCTACCAAATACAGGGGATTTGCAGCAACATATCCAATCAAACTCATGTATGTGTCTAACATTCCAGTAATCTTAGCATCAGCACTTACTGCAAATGCAGTATTCTTGGGACAAATGCTTTGGGCAAATCTCAATCCTAGAAATTCTAATGAATTATTCAATATACTGGCACAGTTCAATCCGGCTAGCCCTTCAACTCCAATAGGTGGAATTATTTACTATATTACTCCTCCAAGGGGAATTAATTTAGCTGCTGTTGATCCAGTACGTGCAGTCATCTATGTGATGTTCATGATAGGAATTGTTATTGTATTTGGTAGATTATGGGTAGAACTTGGAGGACTTTCTCCAAAGGCAGCTGCCAAAAACCTACTTGATGCAGATGTACAAATTCCAGGATTTAGAAAATCAAATCAACCAGTTGAAGCACTCCTTGGCAAATACATTCCGTCCGTAACCATAATTGGTTCTGCAATACTAGGCGCATTAGCAGGGTCTGCAGATGTTCTTGGTGTAATTGGTGGTGGAACAGGAATATTGCTAATGGTCGACATTCTGATCAACTATTATCAACAGTTAGTCAGGGAACAAGTCGAAGTCGTCATGCCTCGTCTAGGTGCTTTACTTGGCAGAAAGTAAGAAAGTCGTTATAGTCGGTATTCCTGGAGCAGGAAAGACAACACTCGTCTCAAAGATGGTAGAAATTCTAAAAACCAAAAACAAGAGCGTGAGCGTGCATAGTTTTGGAACAGTAATGTTTGAGGAAGCAAAAAAGCTCGGAATTGAAAACCGAGATGAGCTCAGGAAGTTAGCAGTCGATGAACAAAAACAACTCCAAACAATGGCTGCAAAAAAGATTTCAGGAATTCAAGATGATTTGGTTATAATTGACACTCATGCATTCATATCTACTAAGGAAGGATTCTACCCAGGTTTGCCTTACCATGTTTTAGAAGTGCTTAAACCAGCAAATTTTGTAGCAGTTTCTGCTAGACCTGAGGAGATCTACAATAGGAGAATGAAGGATAACACGAGAAACAGGGATATAATCTCAATTGACCAAATCAAAAAGGAATTGGCAGTCCAGGATTCAATGCTTTCAAGCTGTGTAGTTTTGACTGGATCCCCTCTTAAATCCATCATGAACACTGAAGGAAAGGTTGAAGAAGCAGCTCTTGAGGTAATAAACGCAATAGGTCTGTAAAAAATGGAACCAATTTCGATATTACACTTTTTGGACTCGGTCTTTTTGCAAGGAAATCTATTTGGCATGAGTAAGGGACCTTTGGGAAGTGCAGATCCGATAGTCAAAGGAATAATCCCCTCAATGTTTGGAATCCTTGGATTTTCAATCATGCTCAATTTGTTCAATGCAGTGGTTAGACGCAAACTCGTAGACCAAGAAAAACTTCAAAGAATAATGAAAGAAACCAAAGCTTGGCAAAAAGAGCGCATGGCCGCATTCAGATCAAAAGACACTGAAAAACAGGCAGAGCTTAACAAAAAATCTACTTACATGAATAGATTGAATCAGGAAATGATGCAAATGAACATGCGTCCAATGATGATCACATTTGTACCATTGATTTTGATATTTTATTTTGTATTGCCTCCTCTGTTTGCATATACTGTTGCCACGTCTCCTGTGTCACTAAATGTTCTTCCGGGTGATTTCTTTTCAATTACCTGCCCTGCAGACAAGGTTGACGGAAAAATCTGTCACAACGAACACGATGTGTATTTTTGGGGTTGGTATTTCCTTGGTTCGATAACATTTAGCGGAATAATAATGAAGCTTACCAAGACATCTATGGATCTTAGCTAGCTTTGCCAAAATCCATTATCATCTCAGGACCTCCTGCCATCGGCAAGACTACAGTGGCCAAAGGATTGGCCAAGGAATTTGGAATGCAAAATCTCAGTGGAGGAGATGTTCTAAAAGAAATGGCCCAGGAGCGGGGATTCCGAACTAGGGGTGCTGACTGGTGGGATACAAAAGAAGGAATGACTTTTCTAGATCAAAGAAAGGACAATTATGAGTTTGATAAAAAAGTAGATGAAAAACTTAAAGAGATTTTTCTTAAAGGCGGGGTAGTAATTACAAGTTATACACTGCCTTGGCTTGTATCTGGAGGTATCAAAATTTGGCTTGGAGGAAGCAGACAGAACAGTGCAAAAAGAATGCAAAACAGGGACAACATGGAACTCACAGATGCATTTGATATTGTAAAAAAACGATATGATGAAAACAAGATTTTGTACAAAAAGCTCTATGGTTTTGATTTTGGTGAAGATCTGTCTGTTTTTGACATTATTATCAACACGGACGAACTGGACGCACAATCGGTTTTAGACGCTGCAATACAAAAGACGAGGGAATTACTTTGAGCCTACCACAACTCCAAAATCTCTTGGAAATTGATCAGGACATCACAAATGAAGCCTATGGGATACCATATGACAAAAGAACAATCAAGGATCTGCTTAACTATGGATTGATATTGTTGGACAAGCCTCCAGGACCTACTAGCCATGAAACCGTGGCCTGGGCAAAAAGAATTCTCAAACTGCCAAAGATAGGTCATAGCGGAACCCTTGACCCACAGGTTTCTGGAGTTTTGCCATTGGGATTGGGAGAGGCAACAAAAGCACTGGGGGTGCTATTGATGGGTCCAAAAGAATACTATGGATTAGGCAGATTACACTCACAGGTAAATCAACAAAAACTAGAAGCAGTCCTAAAATTATTCATGGGAGAAATTTATCAAAAGCCACCACAAAGATCCGCAGTCCTCCGGCAAACTAGAACCAGAACAATCTATGAGCTAGAAGTAGTGGAGCAAAAAGAAAGATTACTTTTATTGCGAGTATTGTGTGAAGCAGGAACATACATTAGAAAATTGTATTATGACATTGGAGAAATACTGGGACCTGGCGCTACAATGATTGAGCTTAGGCGTTCACGTGTGCACCAATTTCATGAAAATCAACTTGTGACACTGCATGAAGTAGCTGATGCTTTTGCTACCTGGGAGGAGAAAAACGATGACTCTAAACTCAAAAAAATTATCTTACCAATAGAATTTGCTTTATCTGAAATTAAATCTGTAGTTATCAGAGACTCGGCAGTTGATGCTCTTTGCCATGGTGCACAGCTAGCAGTTCCCGGCATATTGCAATTATCTCAAAACATTGCTAAAGGAGATCTGGTCGGAATATACACTCAAAAAGGTGAAGTCGTGGCATTGGCTGAATCACTACTTAGCACAAACGAAATCAAAGAGGCCACAAGAGGCTATGCATTTCAAACTAGAAGAATAATCATGGCACCTAACACCTACCCAAAAAATTGGCGTTCTAGAACAAAACCAGAACCATGATTCCAAAGGGACTAATCCTGGCAGTATCCGTGGGAGTATTTGCAGCGCTGGGGTTGGGGGTGTATCTTGAAAAATCATACGATAACACAAGTGTGAAATTTTCACAAGGTCCTTCACTTTCTATAATAACTGACAAACGAGATTATCAACTTGATGAAACTATCCAAGTGGTTTTAATCAATTCTGGAACTACAGAGATTTCGTTTTCATCATACGAGCCCAGCTTCAAAGTTCGGGCTTTGGATGGAACTGAATTTTATTCAATGTATTCTGCTGGAGCTAAACTCGCACCAAAAGAAAAAATCACAATAAACTGGAGTCAGCAAAAAAATGACAAAACCCATGTTCTTGAAGGTAGGTATGTCCTCGATTCATTTGGACTTTCCCAAAACACCAAAATTCACAGTTCTACTACAGTCAACATACTCAAGTAGGAAAACTTAAAACGCGTTTTGCGGGACTCAAAATAGGTTTGGCAAAAATCAAAGTGGGTCTAGTAGGAATAGGCAACTGTTTTTCAGGACTCATTCAAGGAATTGAATACTATAGACAAAACCCAAAGCAAAAAGTTATTGGAATTATGCATGAAAAAATCGCAAAATACTCTATACACGATTTAGACTTTGTAGCAGGATTTGACGTTGGAACAAATAAAATCGGCAAGACGATCAATGAGGCAATTTATGAATATCCAAACATGGTCAACTGGATTCCAAAAAACAAAATGCCAAAAACAAAGGCCGAAGTATATGAGAGTCCAGCACTTGACGGTGTTGGAATTTGGGTTGAAAATAGAGTCAAACCAATTAAATCCAAAAAGTCTACCGAACAATTAACAAAAGAAATCAAAAAAACTATTGAACGAACAGGTGCAGAAATTATCGTATCATATTTGCCTGTGGGTTCGGACAAAGCTACTCAGTTCTGGGCGCAAATGTGCCTTGATACGAACACCGCGTTTGTAAATTGCATTCCTTCATTCATTGCCTCCGATAAAAAATGGGGAGCCAAATTTGCAGCAAAAAAACTTCCTGTAGTTGGTGATGATATCAAAGGTCAAGTGGGAGCTACAATTGTTCATAGAACACTGGCAAAATTATGTGATGACAGGGGAACAAAAATAGAAAAAACATACCAGATCAATGTTGGCGGAAACACTGACTTTTTGAACATGAAAGAACAAGAAAGACTTGTCAGCAAGAGAATATCCAAGACAGAAAGTGTACAATCACAATTATCTCAAAGATTGGCAGATGACCAGATTTACGTTGGACCATCTGACTTTATTCCATTCCTTGGAAACACCAAACTCATGTTCATGAGAATTGAGGGTAGACAATGGGCAAATATTCCGTATAATATGGAAGTGAGATTGGAAGTAGATGACAAGGCAAATTCCGCAGGTATTGTAATTGATGCAGCTAGACTTGCAAAAATAGCTCTTGAAAGAAAATTAGGCGGACCTATAATCCCAGCTTGTGCTTATTTGATGAAACATCCGCCAAGACAGATGAGCGACCCTCAAGCAAAATCCGCCTTAGAAGATTTCATTAAAGGATAATTCTCAATAATCCCAAAAAATCCAATCCTTTACTGATATCGAATTACAATTTGTCCTCAACATTATCGAATTTTTGTTAACACGCATTTAGAAAATTACGAACAAAACGAATAAGGGATTTTTCAACCATAATCACCTATTATATAATGAATAATTTGTTAGAATTTTTGTCGCAAGACTTGTGCCGGGGTCGCCTAGCCTGGTAGGGCGCACGCCTGGAAATCTCAAAAAACCATAAAGCGTGTTCTCGCAAGGGATCGAGAGTTCAAATCTCTCTCCCGGCGCCTTTTTCATAATCAATTAATGATTGTAATCTGGGTTGGTATTGTTGCAAAAGTTTGATGTGGCAATAATCGGCGGCGGCATATTGGGCACTGTACTTTCTTACTGGATTTCTTCGTTGACTAAAAAGAAGGTCTGCTTAATTGAAAAAGAACCAGAGGTCGCAATGCATGCAAGTAGCAGAAATACTGGAGTAGTTCATACTCCGTTTTATCTGGATCCGCAAAAAAAGAAAAAAATCGCTAAAGCTGCTCTACTATCTCATCAACTTTGGCAAGCATTTGCAAAAAAACATGACGTTCCATGGATGGATACTGGAACTATAGAAATTGCCCTAGAAGAATCACAACATAAAACTCTGGAAAAATACTCCAAGTGGGCAAAACAAAACGGAGTTGCAGAAACTGACATGACTCTTCTTGACTCAAACCAGATTTTGCAAAGAGAACCACACGTAAAGTGTTATTCAGGTTTGTATTGTAAAAAAGACGCATCAACTAACTATGGATTACTGACCCAAAAACTCAAAAACGAATCACAAAAAAATGGGACTGATTTTTTATTTTCTCATAAAATACAAGAAATTCGAAAAAATAAAATAGTATTTTCAAATGGAGAATCCATAGAGTTTGATTTTGCAATTAATTGTGCCGGCGGACATTCTCTTGAGATTGCAAAACAGTTCGGTCTTGCACACGAATATTCAGACCTACATTTTAGAGGAGAATACTGGAAAATAACTGACAGACATGCGGGATTAGTTGGTACGAACATCTACACTGTGGCAAGATTTCCTAACTTTCCATTTTTGGACCCACACTGGATAAAAAGATCTGATGGTACAACTGAGATAGGACCCAACGCCGTTCCAGTATTAGGGCCAGAAACATACTCGGGAGTTGGTAGCCCCATCAAATCAATAAAAAAACTTGGACAAATTTTATCTGGCAATTCAAAAAAACTTTTACTAAATAAGGAGTTTTTATCTTTGGTATCAAAAGAATGGAAAAGCTCCTTATCAAAAACAATGATGGTCAACCGAGTTAAAAAATTCATTCCTGAAATTAAACCTGAATATTTTACTACTCGTGGAACTGCGGGAATTCGTACACCAGTAATTACAAAAAATGGTGAATTTCTATCGGACATGCTTGAAATTGAATCTGATAATTCTTTACACATAATCAATTATAATTCTCCAGGCGCAACCGGCGCACCTGCATATTCAGCATTTCTAGTTCAACATCTATCTGAACAGGGGATAATTAACCTGACAAAGACAAATAGTGCAAACCTCTGGAATTA
>DAMC01000096.1:0-18436 GCA_002499525.1 Nitrosopumilales archaeon UBA218 | reverse complement strand
ATATGAAAATTGTTGTTTCCAGATAGGTGCTCAATTAAAGAAGAGGGAAGACAATGTGTCAATCCACCAGAGTTCGTAATTAGTGTAGTATCTGAAAAAGACGAGTACATGGTGGGAGTTACCTGTAACAAACACCGACAAACAATTCATCAAAAGTTGGGTGAATTACAAAAATCTGGGGCTATTCCACAAGGACAGATAAAATTTGAAACTCTTAAGCCGATTGGAACCGATTGCATCAAGGCAGACCCAGATGATCTGATTCAGCTCAAATCAGTCAGAGATATGCTATAGATGCACTGAATAGATCATCTTTTTTCCCTGTAAACCTAAAACCAAGTTTTGCATAGTTATTCTGGCCATTTCTGCACGTGTCTGAGCAGAAGAGCTTCCGATGTGAGGTGCCAATACAACATTTTGCATTTTGGTCAATGGACTTGTACAAAGCGGCTCTTTTTCAAATACGTCTAGTGCTGCACCGGAAATAATTTTCAACTTGAGCGCAGAAATCAAATCTTTCTGATTGATAATTTTTCCTCTGGCAGTGTTTATAATTAATGCTGACTTTTTCATTTTCTTAAAATTTTTCATGTTAAAGAGATGTTCGGTCTGTTTGTTTTGTGGCGCATGAATTGTTATGATGTCGCTATTTTTTAGCAAGTTCAAAAAACTGACATGTTTTATTTTCAATTTTTTTTCTTGGCTTTTTGCAAGTCTTGTTCTTGAGTAATAAGATACATTCATGCCAAATGCATTTGCTCTCATAGCAACTGCCTGCCCTATTCTACCCATTCCAAAGACTCCAAGCGTCTTTCCATTCATGTCTTGTCCGACATAATCAAACGCACCAAAAATCTGGCGCCAATCTCCAGATCTTATTAGTCTGTCTCCTTCTGTAATTCTACGCATTAGATCGATTATGAGCCCGATGGTTAGATCTGCAGTAGCATTTGTCAGGACCTCTGGAGTATATCCTATCTTGATATTTTTTTTCTTGGCTTGCTGAAGATCAATATGATCGTAACCTACACTATACGTGCTAATGACTCTGAGTTTTTTTGCATTCGCAAGAACGTCATTGTCAATTTTGTCATATGGGAAACAAATCAAACCATCGGTGTCCTTTATTTTTTCTATGAGTGTTTTTTTCGGTATTGGAATTTCACCATGATGGATGGTAACCCTGTATCTTTTACTGAGCTCTTTGATTGCAAAATCATGTAATCTTCTAGTGATGAAGACGCGCATGAATGCAAAGCTAGATCAAATCTTTATAAGATTTGTCGTATCGTAAAATGTAACTTGACAGACCGCAAAGACGAAGAAGAGTTTGCACTGTGCATCGAGTGCGGTAATTCTATCGAAAAATGCGTTTGTGTGTGTCCTTATTGCGGCGAACGTGACAAGTGCGAATGCGCTTTGTTTGAAGCAGCAACTGGCGGATAGGATCCATATTCTTAAAAAGCAAACAAATCATACGTCTTTTGTGCAGACTGATATTAGCTGGCTAATAGGAGGGCCACAGGGTAGTGGTGTAGAGTCAGCTGCCAATATATTTTCGCGTGCATGTGCTGCAATGGGGTACAACATCTTTGGCAAGAGAGAGTTTTACTCTAACATCAAAGGTGAACATAGCTATTTCATGGTCAGGGTGTCTGATGCAGAAATCCATTCCAATGTAAGTGATGTTTCAATCATGGTTGCATTTGACGCAGAGACAATCTTTAGACATTATACTGAGGTAATAGAAAACGGTGCAATAATCTATGATTCTGATATTGCTCAGTCAAGTGCAGACGAAATTCACACTATTAATGCAGAATATAAAACAAAATTGATTTCGGATTTGGGTCAAAAGCCGACCGTTCAAAACGCATTAGATTATGCAAAAAACAACGGTGTAAAACTATACCCTGTCTCGTTCAAATCTGTACTTTCTAACATGGCAGACGAGCTAAACAACCCAAGACTCAAGGGAATGGTCAGAATGTACAACGTACTTGGAGTTTCTTTTTCTTTAGGGATTCTCAAAATGCCTCCACAAACACTTATGGAATCAATTGATGCTATATTTTCAAAAAAGAAGGCAATTGCAGAACTCAATAGAAATGCAGCGAACTATTCCTATAACTTTGCAACTGCAAAATTCTCTGATTTTACATTCACGCTAAAACCTACTGAGAAAAAACCAGGAATGATAATGGTCCAAGGCTATCAGGGTACTGCTCTTGGTAAGATGGCCTGCGGATGTAGATTCCAACCTTACTACCCCATTACTCCTGCATCGGATGAAAGTGTCTATCTTGAAGCAAATGAAATAATTGATGTAAAAGAAAACCGTCCTGGTTCCACACTCGTAGTGCAGACAGAAGATGAAATTTCTGCAATTGGAATGACAATAGGTGGAGCATTGACTGGCACTAGGTCAGCAACTTGTACATCTGGTCCGGGTTTTTCTTTAATGTCAGAATCATTGGGCTGGGCTGGAATAAACGAAGTACCTATAGTCATAACACTTTATCAGAGAAGTGGCCCATCAACTGGACTTCCTACAAGACATGGACAAGATGATCTACTTTTTGCGATCTATGCAGGTCATGGAGAATTTCCAAGAATTGTTTATGCTTCTGGAGATGTGGAGGAGAGTTTTTACGATACAGCAAACTGCTTTAATTATGCTGAACAATACCAATTACCAGTAATTCACATGATGGATAAATTTCTGGCGAGTTCGGTTGTCACATGTAGGAGATTTGACACGGAAAAAATCAAAATAAATCGTGGTAAGTTGCTTGAAAAGATTGTACCGGATTCAAACTATAAAAGATTCGCACTTACTGAGGACAATATTTCACCACGATCAATACTTGGTTTGGAAAACGGAATATTTTGGAATACTGGGGATGAAAGTGATGAACAAGGCCATATTACTGAGGATCCAGAACTTCGTATGAGAATGATGGACAAACGTCTATCAAAACTAGATTACGTCCTTAAGACAATGCCAGACGAAGAACAGGCAGTTTCCTTTGGCACAGCAGAAATATGTGTAATCTCGTGGGGTTCCCCAAAAGGCCCAATACTGGATGCCATAGAGATGCTCAAATCACAAAACATCAAAATTGGATTCATTCAATTAAAACTCTTGAATCCATTTCCAAAAACCTATTTGGGATTCTTGCTCAAAGATGTCAAAACTTTAATCGATATTGAAGCTAATCATGTGGGACAGCTCGGGGAATTACTCAAGCAACACATGCAACGAGTACCAGATTACTATGTTCTAAAATATACAGGAAGAACAATGACTAGTACCGAACTATATAATTCGATTAAAGACATAATAGAAAAGAAGGCCCAGAAAAGGCAGGTATTGACTCATGGCGCTTAAACTAGGTGACTACAAGACAGAAGTACACAATGACTGGTGTCCTGGATGTGGGGATTTTGGAATTGTCAATGCAATCCAAATGTCACTAGCAGAAATGCAAATCCCTCGTCACAAGGCAGCGATATTTTCCGGTATTGGTTGTTCTGGTAAGACCTCTCATTTTATCAATGTTAACGGAGTTCATACGTTACACGGAAGAGTGTTAACATTTGCACAAGGTGCAAAATTGACAAACCCTGATCTTACAGTTATTGCGGTAGGTGGAGATGGAGATGGATTGGGTATTGGTGCAGGACATTTTGTTGCTGCTGGAAGAAGAAACCTTGACATGACTTACATAATTTTCAATAACGGAGTTTATGGCCTAACCAAGGGTCAAGCATCACCCACATTAAAACTGGGTGAAAAAACAAAATCTTTACCGTCTCCTAACACAAATTATAATGTAAACCCGATTGGGTTGGCAATTACAAGCGGGTTTACCTTTGTGGCAAGAAGCTATGCGTATGATGTCAGACATCTCAAAGATACTATAATTGCTGCAGTAAAGCACAAAGGACTCTCCTTTATTGACGTCTTACAACCCTGTCCTACATACAATGATATCAACACAAGAGACTGGTATGCAGGATTTGACGAGGTCACAAAAATGACTACTCCAAGAATTTACAAGTTGGAGGAAACTGGATACAATCCAGTAGTTCACTATGATGAGGAGTCTGAACTGAATCAGAAACTTACTCAGGCACTAGTTCGCTCGCTCGAATGGGATGCAAAAATTCCAATCGGTGTATTCTACAAAAACGAGATTATTAGTCAATACGAGAAACGAATCACTGACAAGATACCAAACTATCTGGAAAACTCTCCCTCGGCACAAACAATATCAACCAATGGTAAGCCTTCTACTGACCTCTCAGAAATATTGGACTCTCTCTCGGTTTAGATATAATGTCTGTAAAATGAATATTAGCAGGTAATGCGTGGTGCTAAATTATAATTGAATCTGACTGAAGCAAACAAGATATTTCGAAAATCCCTAATCAAAGGTTATTTTGAGCCAAACCTACTAAATCTCGATTTTAGCAAATCAAACATCAAACATCCTACAATATCTGATGATGGATTGATGCAATCAAGCTTGTTACATATTTTCTTTGATGTTGATACTGGAGCTGACTATCCTGATGGAGACGAGTGGTTTATTGCAGAATTTTTATTTCCATATAATATCAAGATTCCAGATTCTGTCAAGGGGCCTGATTATTTTACAACTCTGTCAGTAAGTGATGGAAAAAACCTTTGGCATCACAGAGAATTGATTCGCTTCAAATATGGTAAATCAAAAAAACTGGTTGAATCATTAGATTTTTTGGACTCAAAATACAAAGAGCTTCACTCTTTATTAGAGCCTTTGGAAAAGGACATCAAATAATCATTTTCCAGGAATTATTAACTAGGACAAATTTTTTGTTGTTTGCATAGATTGTATGCATCTTCCATTTTCTAGTAGGTATGTCAAACTTGTAAATTACTTTAGAGACATCCTCGATATTTTCAAAATTAAGATGAAATGATAGTAACTCTATTACAAAATCAAGTTTTTCAAGTGCGTTATCAAAAATTTCTTTTTCTTCTACATCTAACAAAAACTCGATTGCGGGGGTACCACCAAAGCCAATATTTACTTTAAGCGAATTTTTTCTTCCCCGCCTACGTTTCATTTCTTTTAAAATGTACTTGAGTTTATCCCATCTTCTATATTCAAACCACTTGAAGAATTCCTCATTAAATGACAGAGGAACTGATACTCTTAAGGCACTCACAAAATTTGAGTCTTGTTCAATATCCTCATGTTCAATTTTGAACCTCTCAGAAAATAACTCGTAAATGACCTCGGCTTCCCACGGAGAAACACCATAATAGCCAAATCCAGCGTTAACAAATTCGTCACTCATTATTTCTTAATTATGAAAATTCTAATTAAGTTTTCAAGCTAAAATATTGTAGCAAGATACTTCCACAGGTAAAAGATGCCTACCGTACCTATGAAAAATATCATCGGTTTCCAAGCAAAAACTGGAATGTTGGGCGTCGCTAGTGTAATTTTGTAATTGTCAAACACTGCATCAATTTGGTTTTTTATCTTATTGTGCCATATTTTGTATTCTATTTGGTGTTTTTTTAGCAGCGCTTCTATTTCATAAATTACGGGGCTTCTCTGGCAAAACAAGTGTTGTAGATAATCACGTGAAACTTCAACTTCGGCCTCTATCCCAACCTCTCCATTTTTTCTATCGAATAATCTCAAATGCATTTCCCAAGGTTTTTTTAATTTTAATGACAAGCCGTCACCTATTTGAGATTCTTGCTTGTGCTCGAATTTTACTTTAGTGAATCCTTCCTTAATGAGAATATTGTAAATCTCCTCTGCACTTTTTCTGACTATGACTGTAAGTTGTTCCACACCCTTTGCATCAATATTGATGGAGTGCTTTTGTTTGCCGCCAACAGATATCGTCTTTGGGTATCTTGTCAGATACTGCATTGGCTCAGCTATGGATCTGCTTTATTTAAATTAGTTAGCAAGGCCACGCATATACACACACATATCGGTGGATATGGCCATTTCTTCTGCAAAAATTTTTCTTGAAGTCATTACCGTCATTGAATTTTTTATGATTGCTATGGGTGTAGCTTCTGCACCTTCACCCATCTTGTGATTTGCCATGGTTGCAAGATTGTCTGCTGTTGCCTTAACTGTAACTTTTAATGGATTTCCATCAAGATCCTTCTGTCCCCGAATGTCTTGTATTGGTTCTATTCCTGATGCAGCTATTGCCACTCCAACAGTACCTGCTCTTCCTGGCATTAATCTGCTGTCGACTAGAATGACTCCAACATGAGCCCCTAGGTTTAGAAAAATTTTTTTTCTCAAATTCTCTGCAGTCTTGTAGGGCAAATCGGGATACAATACCACTTTGCCCTTTTTTACATTTGATTTGTCAATTCCAGCATTTGGAGCTAATATGTGATCTGCAGTTGTCAGAACAAACCCAGTCACGCCCCCGATGATACTGTCTGATTCCCTTAGAATTATTTCTGCAAATTTGGAATCCAATTGGTATTTTTTTGAAAGTTCTATGGCATCAGATGATGGCTTGGTTTTGGAAACATCTATCAACCTGCCTTCAGAATTTGCGACATATTTACTTGAAATTACAATAATGTCTCCTGTTTCCAATTTGATATCCTTGGTTGATTCTATGAAATCATTGTAAAGATCAAAACTGGATTCTTTTCTAGATGTTTTAATTGGAATTATACTGGTCATAGCGATATTGCGATTTTCGTATTTTTTATCTTTCTCCAAAGCTTTTAATCTTAAACTTGACTCTCTTTACTCTGTGAATATAACAGAAAAGATACTAGCCCGTGCTTCTGGTAAATCAAAGGTTGCTCCAGGCGATATAATATTTGCAAACGTTGACAAGGCAATGATTCATGATGTTTCAGGACCAGGAGTTATCAAGGTATTTGAGAAACTCCAAAAACAAGGCATACCTACAGAGAAACTATGGGACTCTTCTAAGGTCTGGGTTGCAGAAGACCACTTTGTTCCATCCGCTGAAAAAATATCAGCTGAGAACATTGTCAAATTGTCAAAATTCACAAAACAATATGGAATTCAAAAACATTTCAAATATGGAATGGGGCAATATGGAATCTGTCATACATTATCCCATGAGGAAGCAATGGTACTCCCAGGGGAAGTATATGTTGGAGGTGACTCTCATACAAACACCACTGGTGCATTGGGTGCGTTTGCATGTGGTTTGGGACATACTGATGTGGCATATGTTTTACTCAACGGAAAAATCTGGTTCAAAGTTCCCGAAACTCTATACTTTAAACTAAATGGAAAATTGCCAGAGCACATGATGGCAAAGGATCTAATTCTCAAGATAATTGGTGACATAGGTACTGAAGGTGCGGCCTATGAGGCAATGCAATTTGGCGGCTCAGGAATATCTGAGATGACTGTAGAGTCAAGACTTACACTTTGTAACATGACTACTGAGGCCGGAGCAAAAAACGGAATCATTGAACCTGATCAGAAAGTCTTCGATTATTTGGGCCAGCGTGGTGCTACTGGCTATACTCCTGTTCATGGAGACGATGATGCACAATATGCCAAGGTCTACGAATACGAGGCATCGGAGCTAGAGCCCACTATAGCAAAACCATTTTCACCAGAAAATATTGCTGTAGTAAGAGATATCGCAGGAGTTGAGCTTGACAAATCGTATATTGGCTCTTGCACTGGAGCAAAATATGAGGACTTGGAAGCTGCAGCAAAAATCCTCAAAGGTCGTCAAGTAAGAATTAGGACTGAAATTCTTCCAGCTGCAATATCTATCTATAAACGTGCAATGGAAAATGGATTGATCAAAATATTCCTTGATGCTGGTGTGACAGTTGGACCACCTACATGTGGTGCATGTTGTGGGGCTCATATGGGAGTTTTGGCAAAAGACGAAATTTGTATTAGTACTACAAACCGAAATTTTCCTGGCAGAATGGGTCATGTTGAATCACAAACCTATCTGGCATCACCGCTAGTTGCTGCCGCCTCTGCAGTAACTGGCAAAATAACTGATCCACGTGATTTGTAATGGGCAAAGTAATCAAATACGAAAAGGATAACATTGACACGGACGTCATAATACCAGGACAATATCTCAAGTTGCATGATTATGACGAAATTGCAAAACACGCAATGGAGGGAATTGATCCGGATTTTCACTCCAAGGTTCAAAAAGGTGACTTTTTAGTTGCTGGAAGAAACTTTGGCTGTGGCTCGTCCAGAGAACATGCACCTATAGCGCTCAGTCAATGTGGAATAAAGGGAGTGATAGCAGTTTCATTTGCTAGGATATTTTACAGAAATGCAGTTGATGGTGGTTTCTTGCTACCAATTGAGGTGGATGAAGAAACCTACAAAAAAATTGGAAACGGCGACCAAATTGAAGTAGATATTGGTACTAATCAGATAAAAAATGTCACAAAAAACCAAACGTATGCTATGAAGCCATTTTCTGAAATTGTAGCTAAAATCATTTCCGCTGGTGGACTCTTCAAATACAAACCTGACTAATTTACGATTTTATACTGAACTAGATAATCATACACATGGCCAAGACACTGTTTGAGAAAATTTGGGACTCTCATAAAGTGGATGAAATCGAAGGTCGTACCTTAATTTACATTGACAGGCACATGGTTCACGAAGTTACCTCCCCACAGGCATTTGATGGTCTTCGAATCAATAAAAGAAAGGTCAGACGTCCTGATTTGACATTTGCAACAATGGATCACAACGTCCCTACCACTAATCGGTCTTTGCCAATAGTTGATCAGATTTCTGCAACCCAAATCAAAACATTAGAAAAAAATTGCCAAGAATTTGGAATTCCGTTGTTCGGCCTCGACTCACCTTATCAAGGAATAGTTCATGTGATTGGACCTGAGCTTGGAATCACCTTACCTGGCACTACAATAGTTTGTGGTGACTCTCACACATCTACACATGGGGCGTTTGGTGCATTTGCTTTAGGAATAGGAACTTCTGATGTTGAACATGTTTTGGCAACCCAGTGTCTTGTATTGGACAAACCAAAAACATTTGAGATTAGGGTTGACGGTAAAAGAAAAAACAGTCATGCAGTTACCGCCAAAGACATCATATTATCAATTATTAAAAAAATAGGTACAGCTGGGGGAAACGGCACAGTTCTTGAATATCGAGGTCAGGCAATATCTGATCTATCTATGGATGAACGAATGACTATCTGTAACATGTCAATAGAGGGTGGAGCACGTGCTGGATTGGTGGCTCCGGATCAAACAACATTTGATTATCTCAGGGGAAGAAAATACACACCAAAAAATTATGATGATTTGATAGAAAGTTGGAAGAATACTCTGAAAACAGACGATAACGCCAAGTTTGACAAATCTTTCATCATCGACGCCTCTCAAATTGCTCCGCAAGTAAGTTGGGGAACAAATCCGGCCATGACTGCCGATGTCACCGAATCAGTACCTGAACCTGCAGAATATGCCCGAGGTGATTCCAGCCAAGAGACTGCTGCAAAAAATGCACTTGCATACATGGACCTCAAACCCGGAACACCGCTGACTGATATTCAAATTGATCGTGTATTCATTGGCTCATGTACCAATGCTCGACTGCAAGACCTAATTGAGGCTGCAAGCATTGTCAAGGGAAGGAAGGTATCGCCAAAAGTCAAAGCAATGGTGGTTCCAGGTTCTCAACAAGTCAAAATGGAGGCAGAAAAAATGGACTTGGATAAGATCTTCAAGGAGGCAAACTTTGAGTGGAGAGAGTCTGGTTGCAGTATGTGCCTTGGAATGAACCCTGATATTTTATCACGAGGTGAGCGTTGTGCCAGTACCTCCAACAGAAATTTTGAGGGACGACAAGGAGCTGGTGGGCGAACTCACTTGGTTAGTCCTATAATGGCTGCAGCTGCTGCAATCACTGGGCATTTTGTCGATGTGAGGGAATGGGTTTAATGGAAAAACTAAACACGGTTTCCAGCATAGTCACACCACTTGATAGGCCGAACGTAGATACTGATCAGATAGTTCCAAAACAATTCCTAAAACTAGTTCAAAGGACAGGGTTTGGAGAGTTTTTGTTCTATGATTGGAGATTTGATCAAAATGGAAATCAAAGAAAAGAGTTTGTTCTAAATGATCCAAAGTATTCTGGCTCACATATTCTGATAAGCGGTGATAATTTTGGATGTGGTTCCAGTCGAGAACATGCGGCATGGGCAATCAAAGACTATGGATTTGATGTTGTTATTGCGCCGTCTTTTGCAGATATTTTCTACAACAACTGTTTTAAAAACGGAATTCTTCCAATATCTTTGGCAAAGGACATCGTCTCTGAATTAATGAAAACAGTCTCTGTAGTGAAGGTGGATCTGTCCTCTCAGACCATACAATACGACTCTAAATCAATTTCTTTTGAAATTGATCAATCAAGAAAAAAGACGTTACTTGAAGGTCTTGATGATATTGCTATCACACTTATGCACGAGGTAAAAATCTCCTCTTTTGAGAAAACTCGTAAAATCTAGTGTATCTGACAGAGTATTTTTTTGATATCTTCTGATTTGCGTTCTATTGTTACGGGAGATTCTACGTCTACCCACGGGGTTTTACCGATATCAAACGAGCTAACCATGCCTTTTTTGGATAACTCTTGTAATACGTCATATGATAAATTCAGATTCCTTTTTGTTTTTGATTTGATAATGTCTAAGATTTTGCTTGACAAAACATAGATCCCAGTACACTCAAGATTCTCCATCTTGATTATTGGTTTTTCTATGAATTGCTCAACGATTCCGTTTTTGACACTTGCAAAACCCGTCTCCTCTTTTCTGAACATTCTTGTTGCAATACATGCAAGGCTCTTTTTGTCTGAATACTGTTTGTACATTTTTTTCATATCTAGAGCACAAAGATTGTCTGCAAACCACAAAAAGAATGGCTCGTTTTTTATAATGCCTGATAGATGGGCTAGATCCCCCGCAGTACCACTGGCCGAGTCCTGAACGAATTTGATTTTTTTTGATTTTTCAAAATAGTTCTTTATTTGTCCTCCAAAGCCCTTTAGATCACATACTATGATGATCTCTGAAATTAAATCAAAAGACGAAATGTGCTTTATGGTATGTACAATCATAGGTTTTCCGTTGATTGGAATCATAGCTTTTGGAAAATAGTCAGTAAAAGGTCTTGCACGCGTACCCTTGCCGCCTGCCAAGATTACTGCTTTCAATCTACCTGTATGACTTTTGTTTTCTTCTTCTAGCGCCAGGTCCACCAAACTTCTTTGGTTCTTTTCTTCTGGCATCGCCGCTTAGCAGATGTTTATCAAAATCGTTAATTCTTTTTCTAAGATCTGTTCTGGTTTGTTTTGGGAATGGGTGTTCTTTTGGCTCCTTTTTTGATTTAGTCCAGCCTGTTAATGCCCGCGAAATTGCAGTAGCGGCTGCATATGATTGACCCATAAAACCTCCTCCTTTGACTCTCACCGAAATATCGACTTTAGATCTTAGATCTCCCGCAATTTCTAACGGTGACAAAATCACCTCTCTGGCAGATTCTTGGTTTATCATTTCAGCTGGAGTATTGTTGATTCTAACTCTGCCTGAACCCTTTGTGATGTAGACATGAGCACGTGAAGTCTTTCTAGTTGCAAAATATATCTCAGTTTTTGGAGTCATCGTGACCAACCTACCTCTTGAGCCAAATCAGACATGCTAGTATAGTTTGCCTGTGGTCTTGTAATCTTTGCATTATCGAAACTTGTTTTCTTTGAAGCGCCTAGTCCACTTGGGACACCAACATAAGTTCTGAGTCTTCTAAGTGCAGCTGTTCCGGATGGCTTCTTTCTTGGAAGCATACCTCTGATCATTCTTGCAATGATGGTATCTGGTCTGCGTGGGTGATATGGACCGTGTTCTGGATGCAAAACACTGGATATGGAAAGGAAATCTTTGTAATTTTGAATGATGTTTCTTCTACTACCACTAATTAGAATTTTTTCACAATTTACAACTGTGACATGATTTCCTTGGAGCAATAATTTTGCAACATTTGAGCTCAGTCTACCTGCAAGTAGGTTTGTACCGTCTACTACCACAGACTGTGGTTGCTGACTATCCAATTATTCTCACTCCTTTGCCGGTTGGAAATTTTGATATCAAGTCCGAATAGGTAACAACTTTACCACCTGCAGCTTTAATCTTTCTGGCAGCTGCCGTAGAGATTCCGAATGAGCATAATGTGACCTTGTGAGAAATACTTCCAGTCCCCAAAACCTTACCTGGGACTACTATCACTTCGTTATCTGAAGTAACTGCATTGATCTTTGTGATGTTGACTAACTTTCTTGCTACTCCTGGCTTAAGTGCTTGAACTGCTAATTTTGCCCAAATTGGAGCCTTATTCTTAGTGGAAGCTATTTTCAAGTCCTTGACCATAGTTTGGACCAGCTGATTAGTCATAGATATTGCGCTTTTTTAACCCAAATATAATGTTATGATTAGGCTTTGAGTTCTGTGATGACTTGTTTGAAATCTTCCAGTCTTTGAGCAAGCTCATCAACTCCAGAAGTTACAATTACTTCGGGGCTTAATGCTCCGGTTGTCTCAACGGTTAAAATGAATTCGTCTGGCTTGTCAGTATGAGTCAGGACTGAAATATTTGCCGAATTCCACTTGGCATGTGTAATTCCACGTCCAAGTCTTGCATAGGCCTCGAGCTTTACCTTTTGTCCTGGGGCAATTTGGACTAATGGGATTTTATCAGAAACTGGTTTTACTGCCTGATCCTCGGAACTTAGTTCAGAAGATGTGATGGTTCTAGTCGTATCGCTATCCCCAGAGTCAATAACTAACATTACTCTACAATTTGAGCAACCGGCCTGACTTTTACAAGAGCACAAGTGAGGCTCTGAGAATCTTTTTAGATCTGTTTTTAATGGAATCAGACCCAATCGATGGGCAATACCTTCATCAGACATCACTGACGTGTTTTCAATAACGTCTACCGTATCAATTGCAAATACAGGTACTCCGTTAAGGCAGATTCTTCTTAATGCATTAGCATATTGTAATGCAACACCCTTAAGCTTGACTGAAATACGGTTTTTGTCTTGTGATATTATTTCCAAAGAAGGCAATTTGAAAAATTTTTTCCAAGTCCACATAAAAATCTAGCGTGGTTTGGCAGGCAATTTGACAGAGATAAATACCAATATCTCATACCTATCCCATGACAGACGTTACGGTAATCAGACACTCAGTTGCTGGTGAGAAATTCGAAATTCTAGTAAAACCTGACCCGGCATTGGAATACAAACTGGGCAAAAGAAAGGACGTCTCTACAGTTTTAGTTTCAGATGAAGTATACACAGACTCGAACAAGGGAACACGGGCTTCAACTGAAAAACTACTCAAAGCGTTCAAGACTGAGGATACTAATGCAATTATCGAAATAATTCTCAAAAAGGGTGATCTGAATCTTACAACTGATCAGAGGCGCAAAATGGTTACAGAAAAAAGAAAACAGATAATCGAATTCATTGCAAAAACTTACGTTGATCCTAGGTCGCATTTACCACATCCGCCCCTTAGAATAGAACAAGCATTGGAGCAATCAAGAATCTCAATTGATCCATTCAAAAACACTGAGGAGCAATGCAAAGACGTAGTTGAAAGCCTTCGAAGCATAATCCCGCTAAAATCAGAAAACATGTTGCTTGAAATTCTAGTACCAGCTCAATATGCTGGACAATCCTATGCTGTTCTCAAATCAACTGGCACAGTAAAAAAAGAAGAATGGCAAAACAATGGTTCACTTAAAGCAATACTAGAAATACCTGCGGGCGCAAGAGCCAACGTGATTGACAGATTAGGTTCTATTACTAAAGGTTCGGCAACAGTGGAGATGGTCAAATGATGGATGATGTAAAAAGAAAATATGTAATTCCCGGGGATGTAATCACAACTGGTCCTTACCGAGCTGAAGAAAATGTTCATCTTTATGGTGACAAAATTATTGCGACAACTGTAGGAATTTCTGAAATTTATGATAGTGGGGTAAGAGTTATCCCGTTAACTGGAATGTATATTCCAAGAATTGATGATTTTGTTATTGGTATTGTAAAATCTCATACGTCTCTTTCATGGGAATTGGACATCAATTCTTGTTATGCCGGAATCCTACCTGCTCAGGATGTTTTTGGACGAGATTTTAATCCTAAAGTTGACGATCTTACTTCAAGACTAAAGACTGGTGATCTTATTGCTGCCCGTATTGCCAACTCAGATAGATCAAGGGATCCATTGATAACAATCTCGGATAGGGATTTGGGTAAAATCGAAGAAGGAGAACTACTCAAGATTTCCCCTAGCAAGGTTCCACGACTAATTGGAAAGCGTGGCTCCATGATTCAAACAATTGAGAGTGCAACAAAAGCTATCATAACGATTGGACAAAATGGATTTGTCGTAGTTTCATCCGAAGAGCCAGAGGGATTATTAAAGGCCATGGAAGCAATCAAGATGGTCGAAGAACAAGCACACGTTCCAAATCTGACTGAAAGAATACAACAAATGTTAGGATCAAATAGTGAATAATCATGGGTGTAAAAAAAACAGACATAGTACTCTTAGATGAAAATGGGATTAGATGCGATGGCAGAAAAATTAACGAGCCTCGCAGAATTATGATTAAGGCTGGAGTTCTAAAAAATGCAAACGGCTCCGCATATATCGAATTTGGTGAAAACAAAATACTAGCAGGAGTATTTGGGCCTAGAGATGTACACCCAAAACATTTGGCAAATACTGACAGGGGAATTATACGATGCAGATATCACATGCAACCATTCTCTGTGGGTGAAAGAAAAAATCCAGCACCTTCTAGAAGAGAAATTGAGATTTCAAAGGTAATCAAAGAAGCACTAGAGCCAGCTGTCATGTTGGAAAACTTTCCTAGAACTGTAGTAGATGTGTTTATTGAAATTTTACAGGCCGATGGTGGTTCAAGATGTGCTGCTCTTGATGCAGCCGCGGTTGCATTGGCTGATGCTGGAATACCTATGAGGGATATGGTATCAGCATGTGCTGCAGGAAAGGTTGCAGATACTATTGTATTGGATATCAACAATGAGGAAGATCAAGAAGGACAGGCAGACATGCCCGTGGCATACATGCCGAATTTGGGCAAAGTTACATTAATTCAGTTGGATGGAGTTCTAACTCCTCAGGAATATGAAAAATGTGTAAACACAGCATTGGAGGGTTGCAAGTTGGTATACGAAGTCCAGAAAAAAGCACTAAAGGAAAAATTCTTTGGAGATGATGCTCAATGAATGTTACAATTATTGATGACTTGAAAAAGAAGAAGATCACTGCCTTGCTTAAAGAAGGACAAAGAGTTGACGGTCGTGCATTAGATGAGCCAAGACAATTAGTAATTGACACAGGTGTAATTCCAAAAGCTGAAGGTTCAGCACGTGTCCGTTTGGGTGATACAGAGGTTGTATGTGGAGTTAAGGTTCAACCTGACAAACCATTCCCAGACTTGGGCGATAGAGGTATTTTCATTTGTACTGCAGAAATTCTTCCACTTGCAGATCCGACCGCAGAGCCGGGACCGCCAGGAGAAGAAGTAATTGAACTTGCGAGAGTTGTTGATAGAGGAATACGTGAAAGCGGAATGGTCGACCTAAAACAATTGGTCTTGGAAAAGGACAAATCCGTTATTGGTATTTTCATTGATAATTCTGTTACTGATTACGACGGAAATCTTTTTGATGCATGCTCTTATGCTTCCGTTGCCAGCGTTTTATCATGCAAGCTTCCAAAATACAACTATAATGAAGGCACTGTAACCAAGGTTGAAGGCGAGTTTACAGCACCGCCAATTACAACAATTCCAGTATCTGTAACGATGGGTAAAATTGGTGATCATATCATTGTCGACCCTACTGCAGATGAATGGGCTTGTTTGGATAGCAGAATCACAATTACTACTAACGATGCAGGAAACATCTGTGCAATTCAAAAAGGAGGACATGATGGATTTACGCCTGAACAACTAATGCAATGTAGCAAAATCTCCATTGCAACCGGAGCAAAAATAAGGGACATTCTCAAAAAGGTAGGTAGAAGTTAATTGCTCAAACCAGGCGAATCCCTAAAGGGTCTCAGACAAAAATACGGAATTAAACACCGAAAAAAATTCTCAGCAGTACATTCACTACTAAAACAAAAAAGAAAATGCCCACAATGTGGATCGCTCAAATTTGGTCGAGAGGCCGTGGGAATTTGGTCTTGTCCTAAATGCGGATACAAAGTAGCTGGAACCGCATACGATGTCAGTGTTTAAAGCTGAAGTAACAGTTAAAACCAAAGAAAAGACTAGAGCGATTTTTGAGTCACTTAATACGGATAACAAATTTTTCCCTGAAAATCCAACCAAAACAAAAATCTCTATGGGGAAAAACTCAATTCAAATTGAAATCCTAGGAGACGAGCTTGCTCATATTCGGGCAAATCTAAACTCCACACTAAGATTGATACAAGCAAGCTCGGATTCAATCGAATCGCTAAAGTTATAAGAAATTCAAATAGATCAAATCCATGTCGCAAGGACAACAAATTCCTCCATGGTTACAAGAGCAATTGATGAAATTACAACAATCCCAACAAAACTTGCAATCCATCATGGCTCAAAAACAACAAGTTGACATGGAACAAATCGAGTCGGACAGAGCATTAGAGGAACTAAAAAAAGTTGCAGACACTGATCCTGTTTACAAGCACGCTGGAACCATACTCATAAAATCAACCAAGGCTTTACTCATATCTGAACTCGAAGAGAGAAAAGAACTTGCAAACACTCGTTCAACCGTTTTGGCAAAACAGGAAACAAGAATTAAAGAAAGTATCAAAGAACAAGAAACCAAAATTAATGAAATGATCCGTGGCGCACAAAAACCACCATCTCAATAAATATTACATTATTCAAGTTATTTCATGGGAATAGAAAATCTTCGAATTGTGGTGGATGAGCGCGAAAAAAAAAGCGGCATACCTGATCTACTCAGAGCTGTTGGAATCAATCTTGAAGTTAAGACTCTCCCCGTGGGAGATTATATTGTTGCCCCGGAAACTATCGTAGAGCGCAAGTCTGTTTCTGATTTGATATCTTCTGTATTTGATGGAAGACTTTTTGATCAATGTAATAGGCTAAAAGAACACTTTGCCCACCCTGTTATTTTAATGGAAGGTAATGTGGAAGAAATTGAACAGATTGTGGAAAATCCTCTGGTATTTTACGGAGCGATTTCGGCAGTGGCAATTGATTTTAAAATTCCAATAATACCTACTCCTAATGCAACACACAGTGCAAAGATGTTGATATCTATGTGCTCTAGAAAAGACTCACTTAAAGGTCCGTTCTTGAAGAAAATCAAAAAATCTGATGATGTTACTAGACAACAACTTTCAGTATTGTGCAGCCTACCTGGAATTGGGGAAAAACTTGCTACAAGGATGCTAACAAAGTTTGGCTCACCATCAAAGACTTTGAACGCTTCAACAGCTGATCTTGCCAAGGTTGATGGACTTGGAGAAGCAAGAGCCAAAAAAATAAAACAAATGTTAGAACATACTAGCAAACATCACAAACAAACAAATCAAAAAACATTGGATGCTTAAACATGTTCGTCTCTTCTAGTTGGCTCAAGGAGCATATTGATGACCAAGAATTGGTGATACTGGATACTAGGCCAAAAACTGTATTCTCTAACTCTCATATGAGAAATTCCATCTCGCTCACGGTTGATGAATTAATACAAATCAGTCTATCTGGTGCACATTTAGCACCAGATCCTCAAAAAACATCTGCATTGTTGGGACAACTTGGAATAGATGATACCAAGACACTGGTTGTTACTGGAGAATTAATGGATCCTTCCACATTTAGGGTTGCATGGACTCTGGAATATCTTGGCCACAAAAATACTAAGATTCTGAATGTTGGACTAGACACACTCCAGAATTTAGGGATAGAATTTACTGGAGAACAAATAAAACTCAAACCAACTCGTTTTGTTGCAAATCTTCAGGATAAAATTAGAATTCAGGCAGAAGAATTACGTAACTTGATTGGAAAGGTAACTATTCTGGATGCACGCAGTCCTCAAGAATTTTTTGGAGGTCATATACCAAACTCAATTCTATTTCCATTTACAGATGGTTTGGGACAAGATGGTATGCTACTTGCTACTAAAGAATACATTGAAAAATTATTTTTAGACAAAAATATCCCTAAAAATAACGAAATTATTTGTTATTGTATGCATGGGCATCGGGCCTCAAGTCTATACTATCAGGCCAAAATGGCTGGGTTTGAAAAAGTTCGACT
>DAMC01000091.1:3033-3821 GCA_002499525.1 Nitrosopumilales archaeon UBA218 | reverse complement strand
AAGGCCAAAGTCATTGTGGCAGTGAACTGAAACTGGAAGCTTGGTTGCCTCGATTGCGTCGTGTGTTATTTCTGCAATGTATTGTGGTGTTGAATATCCGACAGTATCTGGAATGTCTATTCTGTCAGCCTTTGCCTTGGCAACTTGGCCAAATACATGTTTTAGAAAATCCCTATCAGTTCTTGTCGCATCTTCTGCAGAAAACTCTACTTGTAGTCCGTGCGATTTGCCGTATTCCACTGCCTCGATTGCTTTTTCAAGTGCCTGCTCGCGCGTCATCTTTAGCTTGTATTGCAAGTGAATGTCAGATGTTGCAATAAAGGTGTGAATGTATTTTAGTCCACAGTCGATTGCCGCGTCAATGTCTTTTTTGTTTGCACGTGCCAGTCCGCAAATTTCAGAACGCAGTCCTGCCTTTGTGATTAGTTTGATTCCCTGTTGTTCTCCTTCAGATATTACTGGAAAGCCGGCCTCTATTGCGTCAACTCCAAGCTCGTCCAGTCTTTGGGCAATTGCAAGTTTTTTCTCTGGGGATAGCGCTACACCAGGAGTTTGCTCTCCGTCACGTAAAGTAGTATCAAATATTCTAACTCTCATCAGTCCCCGCCTCGCTGCAATGCTGCTGCACCTGTTCTTGCCACATCTAGTATACCATATGGAGATAGTAGCTCTTGAAGATTGTTGATCTGCTCAGGCGTGGCCGTGAGTTCTACCATGATTGATTCCTTTCTGGCATCGTGGATTTTGGCGCCAAACGAGTTTGCAATATTGTTAATTTCCATCGAGTC
>DAMC01000091.1:0-2683 GCA_002499525.1 Nitrosopumilales archaeon UBA218 | reverse complement strand
AGTCTTTTTACCTCTATGGTATCAATCATTTTGTCCAATTGCTTGACAATTTGATTAATCTGCTTTTCATCGCCGATTGTGGTAATTGTCATTTTTGATATTTCCGGATTTTCAGTTACACCTACAGATATCGAATCGATGTTAAAGTTCCTGGAGCGAAACAAGTGAGTTACCTTGAACAAGATTCCCGGCTTGTTTTCGACTAGAATTGAAAGAATTGCCCAAACCATTTTGCATCAACTATGATGGAAGGATCATGTCCTTGAGTGATGTTCCCGGAGCCACGAAAGGCAATACGTCCTCTTCTGGGTCTATTGGAATGTCAATTACGGTTGCAACATCGGATTTGAGTCCGGACTTGATTGCCTGACCTAGCTCATCCAAGTTTCCAACACGGATACCCTGGGCACCGTAAGACTGTGCAAGCTTGCAATAATCAGGACAGCGTTTTTGATCAACGCCGATCATTCTTCTATCATAAAATGTTCTCTGCCACTGGGCCACCATTCCAAGGGTATAGTTGTTAACCAGAAATACAATGACTGGCAAGTTATCCAAAACAGATGTGGCAAGCGAGTTTTCTGTCATGTTAAAGCTTCCATCACCTGCAATGTCCACTACAGGCAAGTCAGGTCTTGCTGCTTTTGCACCGATTGCTGCAGGAAATCCCCAGCCCATGGTACCTAGACCAGTTGAGCTAAAGAAAGTACCAGGATGTATCACATCATAGAATAATGATGCCCACATTTGGTGCTGGCCTACCTCTGTTGTGACAATTGATTGGTGCGGCATTACCTCTCGTAATTTGCGCAAGATTCTAGCCGCGGTAAGCTCCCCTGGGTGTAGCTTGAGGTTTTCTTTCCAGTATTCTTTGACTTCGGTTACATGTTTTAGCCAGACATTGTCCTCAGATGGCTTGGTAACTTTTTGTATCAACAGTCTGAGGAAAATTCGAAGTGATGCCTTGACGTCGCCGACAATTGCAACGCTGGTTGTTTGGTTTTTGCCGATTTCTGCAGGGTCGACATCTAGGTGGATGATTTTGAGATTTTTCTCAAATTCTGCAAATGTTCCAACGGATCTGTCAGAGAACCTTGTTCCTATTGCAAGCACACAGTCGGCTTCTGACATTATCTTGTTTGCCTCTGCGTGTCCGTGCATTCCGATAGGACCTAATGATAATGGGTGTGTCTCTGGAAATGCGCCCTTGCCCTTGAATGTAGAGACTACTGGAATCATGAGTAACTCTGCAATTGATTGTAATTCTGCAAATGCCGAGGAGATTATCACCCCTCCCCCTGCCAATATTACTGGCTTGGTGGAAGATAACAATAATTTGATTGCGCGTTCTATTGCTGCAACGTCTGGGTCAGTCCATGGGTGGTATCCCCTGATTTTTACCTCATCTGGGAACGGGATTTCAGCTTCGTTTGTCTGAACATCTTTTGGAATATCAATTAGAACTGCTCCCGGTCTGCCAGTCTCGGCAATGTAAAATCCTTTTTTGATTACTTCGGGAATATCTGTTGCCTTGGTTGGTTGGAATGAATATTTTACAACTGGGTTTGCAATACCGATAATGTCACTTTCTTGGAATGCGTCACGTCCAATCATTGCAGTTGGGACTTGGCCAGTGATAGCCACCATTGGTGCAGAGTCTGCCTGTGCAGTGGCAAGACCTGTCACAATATTTGTAGCACCAGGTCCTGATGTTGCAAAACAAACTCCTGCTCTTCTTGAAACTCGTCCATATCCGTCAGCCATGTGTGCAGCAGACTGTTCATGTCTTACTAGAATGTGTCTGATATTGCTCTTGTATAGCTCATCATACATCGGAAGGTTTGCACCACCCGGTAGCCCAAAGATCTCCTTGACCCCTTGTTTTTCTAATGCTTTGATTAACGACCTAGCGCCTGAAATTTTTTCCATAATTTATCTCACCGAAATGCGCGCTGTAGTATAAATTTACAGCACCAGCTCGAGCAGTACCAGCAATGGTTCTGTCAAGCTAGATTTCATATTCAAAAAACAATTCCAAGATTATTCATATAAAGATTCCCAGACTGAACCCCAAGGCTTAAAGTAAGAACAGGCTCGAAAAAAATCGCTTGTCAGACAGAGAAGAGATCATCACAACAGTAGAGAGATTTTTTGAGGCAGGAAAAACCAAGGACCTGACTCCATTACGCGAGATTCAACTGAACGATCCCGCATTTTCGTCATTTTCGGATTTGCCCCCGTATGATCTCAAGGACTACAATACATCAATTGAGCTAGAAGAGCTGCGGTATGTTTCAATTTCAGATTATGATTATTCCATTACAAATCCCAAGATCAGTATCTTTGGTGACGTGTCAATTGTTGCCTTTGAGCTAAAACAAAAGGGAATGCTAGTTGACACCAAGGCATACACTGGTGAGCTTATGGAGATTCAGGGACGTGCAACATTTGTCCTAGTCAAAAAGCCGAGCTGGAAGATAGCTCACATTCATCTTTCAAAAATTTCTTAAAAATTTAGAAAATTTATTGTGGGTTTGAAGCTGGTTTTGTAGCTGGCTGTTGTGTTGATGGTTGTGGATTTGGTTTTGGTGTCTGAGCTGGTTGTTGTTGTGGTTTAGGCTGATTTGGTTTTTGGCCTTGTTTTTGTTGAGGATTGCCTTGTTGAGGTTTTCCTTGTTGTGGT
>DAMC01000076.1:8681-22388 GCA_002499525.1 Nitrosopumilales archaeon UBA218 | reverse complement strand
ATCTAGAAAAATGCAAAATTTATTTTATTCCTGATGTAAATGACCACGAAAAATGGACTTATCATGTTGATAGTATAGTACCAAAATATGATTTGGTTTTTTCAAACGATGATTTTACGCATGAGCTTTACAAAAGACGTGGAATCAAAGTCATATCAGTTCCATTAAAACAAAGAGAAATTCTCTCAGGAACTGACATTAGACAAAAAATTGCTGTTGGTCAGAGCTGGTCTGAATTTGTGCCAAAAGGTACAGCCACTGTCTTGTTGAAAATAAATGCTAAAGATCGCATAGCTAAGCTTTAGTTTTAAATAAAGCCAATAAAAAAGGCAAAATTGCTTATGGAATATCTTGTAATGTTACCTGGTCCAACGAATGTGCCGGAACGTGTCATGCGTGCAATGATTACTCCAATGATCAATCATAGAAGTGACGATTTTGTTGAATTGTATCAAGATGCGGTTGAAAAAACTGAAAAAGTTTTCAAGAGTAATGGTGAAGCAGTATTGCTATCAGCTTCTGGTACTGGAGCGGTAGAAGCAAGTGTTGTTAATTTAATTAAAAAAGGTGACAAAGTGATCATCCCAACCAACGGAGAGTTCTCCGGAAGGCTTGCACAGATGTTAGAATGGGCAGGAGCTAATGTAATAAAATTAGAAAGTACACCTGGAACAAATGCAACATTTGATCAGGTAAAAGAAGCATTTGATAATAACAAAGATGTAAAAGCATTCTACTGTGTCTGGAATGAAACCTCTACAGGTACAATGATTAATTATTTGGATAAAGTCAAAAATCTTACCGCAAGAAATGACGCATTCTATGTAGTGGATGGTGTATCTATAGTAGGTGGTGAAGATCTAGAAATGGACAAGTGGGGAATCGATGTTGCAATGACTGGAGCACAAAAAGCATTTGCAGCTCCACCGGGAATTTCTCCTATCGTAGTAAATAATCGTGCAAAAAAATACATGAATGAAAATCCACCAAAGACAATGTACTTTAATTTATCAAGATATTTCAAATATTACGAAGAAGCAAAGCATACACCATTCACACCAGCATTACCATTGTTGTATGCATATAGAGAAGCTATGAATATCATTTTGGAAGAAGGAATTGATAATCGCATTAGAAGGCATAGAATTTGCTCACAAGCGTTTTACTCTGGTTTATCTGAGCTTGGTCTTACGCCTTTTGCAAAAGAAGAAGATAGATCAACCGTAGTTGTTGCATTAAATTACTTGCAAGGATTAGAGGATAAAACTTTCAGAAACACACTTGCTGATAAATTCCGAGTTTTAGTTGCAGGTGGGTTTGGAAATCTCAAAGGCAAGGTATTCAGAGTTGGTTGTATGGGTGAAGTGCAAAAGTACCATGTAATGCGAACAATTTCTGCTATCGGCTCCACACTTGAGATTATGGGCTACAAGACCAAACAAATGGAAGCCCTCAAAGTTGCAGAAGAAAAGCTAAAGCAACTTTAATCTTAATATTAGGAAATTTCTGGTTGATGACATGGCATTCACTAAAGGATCACTAATCTTAATCGATTACACAGCAAAGGTAAAGGACTCTAACGAAGTCGTAGAGACCACGATAGTAGATGATGCTAAAAAACATAACTTGTTCCAAGAAAACGTCAAGTATCAACCAAAATTGGTTTCTGTAGGTGAGTCTTGGGTTCTAAAGGGTCTCGACGATGCCCTAGCAAATGCAAAGGCTGGAGACAAGCTAACCGTTGATGTGACACCAGACAAGGGCTTTGGTGAGCGCGATCCAGGAAAGGTTAGAATGATTCCGCTAAGAAAACTAGGTGAAGATGCCGATAAAGTTACTGTAGGAGACACTATAGAAGTAGATCAAAGAACTGGTGTTGTTAGGTTTGTAGGTTCTGGTCGTGTACAAGTAGATTTTAACCATAGATTGGCAGGAAAAACAGTCGTCTATGATGTTAATGTACTCAAATCATTGGATTCCAATGAGGATAAAATCAGTGCTATTCTAAAAAGACACATGCCAGTAGAAGATTCAAAAATTTCATCCAAATTAGTCGGTCAAACAGTTGATGTCACAGTGCCAGAGGAGATCTTTGGTGCTGAAAGCCTTCGTGTTATCAAGCACTTTATCCAGATGGATGCTTTCAAGTTTATTCCAACACTCGAAAAAATTAATTTTGTAGAAACATACTCTAACAAAAAGTCTGAGAAGAAAGAAGAAAAACCAGATCAAGAGAAAAAATAAAAAAACTTGCTAAAACTTAAGAGCCACCTTTAGATTGTTGAGTTATTGTCTGAAATAACCGTAATCGGTGGGAATGCATCTGAGGTTCTAGCTAAGAGACTTGCAAAAAAGCTGAATGCTAATTTCATTTCATCAGAATTGAGAGTATTCCCAGATGGTGAGAGTAAGATAACAATTACTGCAAAACCTAAAGGAAAAATTATCGTAGTTAACTCTACATATCCTCCTGTTGATTCCAATTTTATTCAGACATTATCGTTGGTAACTAAGGCCAGACAGTTTTCTAGGCAAGTGATATGTGTCATACCATACATGGGCTATGCACGACAAGACAGAGAGTTCCTTTCAGGTGAAATAATCACATTATCCGTAATTGCAAAACTATTGGTAGCTGCTGGTGCGTCAAAAATCATTGTAGTGGATGCACACAGTACACTTGGCCTAAAGCACTTTGAAATTCCAATTAAAAATGTCTCTGCTGTCCCTGAACTTGCAAGTTATTTCAGAAGACTAAGGTTAAAACATCCTTTAGTTGTCTCTCCTGATTCAGGTGGCAAAGAAAGAGCTGCTGAGTTTGCAAAACATTATGGTACTGAGTATATGGCATTAGTAAAAAATCGAGATCGAAAAACTGGAAAGGTAAAGATAATTTCTGCCAGTCTAGACTCGGTTAGGGGCCGAGATTTGATATTAGTAGATGATATGATAAGTACCGGTGGGAGTATAGTTAAGGCTACACAATTTCTCAAAAGACAAAAATGTGGTAAGATCTATGTCGCATGTACACATGCATTACTAATTGATTCTGCAGGAAAAAAAATTAAACAAGCGGGTGTTTCTGCAATAATATCTTCAAACACGATACCTGGAAATACGTCCATAGTAGATGTTTCAGGAGTTATCGCAAAGGCAATCTAAATGCCTGAGAGTTTTTTTATTGTATCAAAAGAATATCCAGAACTTGCCATAGATGAAATAATTACATTAGCTAAAATGAATGACAGATATGCCAAGGTCAAGGTAATTTCTAATCTAGTTTTGGTACAGAGTGTTACTCCATGGGAAAAAATTGCTAGGAGGGCCACATTTGTCAAGATTGCGGGCCAACTTATTAGAAAAATGTCTAATGTTTTCTTCGATGAGGCAAATTACTCACTTTTGTTTGGAGCAAAATCATTCATGTGTAAGGCCATAAATCTATCATTGAAACAAGTTAATGTCGTAGAAATAGAACGTTCTATGGGCAGTATGGTTTCTACTTTTTGTAACGCTCAAGTCTCTCTTGAAGACCCAGATATGGTGATTTACACCATTTTCACAGATGATGAAAACTTTTTTGGTTTTTCGACTAGATACGAAGTTCCAAAACGGCCAGAAAAACTAACCAAATTCCATCATGAATTAGATTGGAAGCTAACTAGGGTAATGATAAATCTAGCAAAAATTACCGATGAGAATACCGTTTGCGACCCATTTTGCGGCACGGGTAGCACATTACTGGAGGCACAATCAATGGGAATTAAGGCGATTGGAATAGATTTTGATGAAAAAATGTGCCAAATAACTAAAGATAATTTGAAAGTAAACAGGTTTACAGGTGAGGTTTACAATAAAGATTTTGAATATATGAATCAGTTAAAATTTGATGGAATAGTAACTGACATCCCTTATGGAACCGCGTCTAAAGTATCCGAACCGCCGAAAAAAATTATGAAAAAATTTGTATCCAAGATTCCAAAAAAGGCAAAATTTGCCATCATGTGTAAAAAAGGATTAGATGAAGGTATTAAGCTAAGATTGACAAAAAAATATGAGATATACAGGCACAAAAGTCTAACTAGGATGATTTTAATTAAATGAGATTAGTATTTTTGGGAACATCTGCAGCGCAACCAACTGAGAAGAGGGGGTTGTCATGCATATGTCTTGAACGAGAAGGAGAGATTCTGATGTTTGATGCAGGAGAGGGGACTCAAGTATCTTATCTCAAGTCAGGACTAGGGTGGAATAAGAAAATGAAAATTTTCGTAACTCATATGCATGGAGATCATTGTATTGGTATTTTGGGATTATTACAAACAATGACATTACAACACAGAACGGAAACAGTCGAGATCTATGGTCCTGATGGAATCGAGCAGTTTATCGGGGAAAATATTCGGATTTTACAGTTCGGTTTATCATTTCCTGTCATGATCACTTCGGTGAATTCTGGATTAGTATGTCAAGAAAGATCCTATTCTGTTTATGCACAAGAAGCAAAACACTCTGTTTTGGCATTTTCATATAAATTTGAAGAGAAAGATAGACCAGGAAAATTCGATAGAGAAGAAGCTATTAGACTTGGGATACCAGAAGGGCCATTATGGCATGACTTACAGGTAGGAAAAGAAGTTAGGGTGGGGAATAATTTGTTCAGGCCAGAACAGGTAGTGGGGCATAACAGATCAGGTAAAAAAATTGGAATTTCTGGAGATACGCGTCCTACAAAATTACTAGAGGATTTTTTTGTCAATTGTGATTATCTTTCATTTGATTGTACATTTTCTGATGCATTAAGGAGTAAGGCGATAGAAACGAATCACTCTACGGCAAAAGAAGCTGCCTTACTAGCTAAAAATGCTAATGTAAAAAATCTGATACTAACTCATTTTTCAGCAAGACATAAGGATGAAGATGAATTAGCAAAAGAGGCAAGAACAATCCATAGTTCTGTAATTGCTGCAAAAGATCTTTTGGAAATTGAAATAAGATAGTATGTTCGATACTTTATCACATCAGATCAAGGATTCAGAAAAAATAGTTTTTGTCACTGGGGCAGGAATTTCAAAAGAAAGCGGGATACCAACATTCAGAGATAAAGACGGATTATGGAGAAAATATGATCCAATGCAGTTAGCAACTATTGATGCATTCTACAAAAACCCTAGTCTAGTATGGGAATGGTATCAGGAAAGACTGGCAAATGTTTTAACAGCAAAACCGAATCCAGGTCATCTCGCAATAGCAGAACTTGAAAGACATAAAGAAGTAATTGTATTAACACAGAATATTGACGGTCTACATCAAAGAGCGGGAAGTAAAATTGTGTTGGAGCTTCATGGAAGTTTAGTTCGAATAAAATGTACAGTTTGTAATTTCATAGATCAATTTTCAATTCCATTTGAAATTTTACCACCAAAATGTAGATGTGGTAATATTCTAAGACCGGATGTTGTTTGGTTTGGGGAAAAACTACCTCATCTTGTGTGGGGGGAAGCAATGTCGCATGCAATTAACTGTGATTTGATGATTATAGTAGGAACGTCGTTGGAAGTATCTCCTGCAAACACATTACCGTTATATGCAAAACAGAACGGTGCGGTTCTAATTGAGATAAATCCAGAAAAAACAAGGATGTCATCTAGTATGGATCTATCAATTAACGAAACATCTGCCAAAGCATTACCCAGATTGATATCACTAATTCAAAAATAATTTATTTTATAGGAATATCCCGAAATATAATTAGAATCTCATAATTGCAAGTCTAGTTAGGTTATTGACCAATTGGCTACTGTGAGATTAGCCATTCTATTACACGTTCAATATGAGAAGAAGATAAGATTATCTTGATTGGACCTAGGGGAGATTCATCCTCATGTTCACATAGTGCAACATTATTTGCAAATGCAGCCTGTTTATTCAAATAAAACCAAGTCGAATTTCCCTGTAAATTTTCATTTAGAATTCTGTAGTAGATCTTTTTTGCATTATGGTTTGAAATGAATTGATGAATTTTTGTGAGGGATTCTATTTCTGTGGATGTGGCCTGTAAGGCGTACTTACTTGTCTTGATTTGCGCATTATCTAAAACGTTAGAGGCTGCTAGTTCTACTTTGGTTGGATCTTCTGAGTTATTAATGGAACATACTAATTCTACTTTACAGTTAACTAGTGGAATCATAACAGCCACTTTGTAATTATTTGATATGCATTGTCAATTAACTGGTCCACGGTTAGATTGTTATTTGATAATGTTTCATCAGCTAGTGCTATTGATGCAGAAATGCCGACTCCAATCTCCCTATTATCACGTTCATCAAAACTTTGTCGATTTTGTGGATCATCTGAACGGTGTCTAGTTGAAAGAAAGGTGTATCTAGTATCTGTTGATGCGTGTACTGCAAGTAATTTCAATTTGGCTATTTTTTTAAGTACATCAATTTCTGCGTTGGATCTAACTCCATCAATAACAACAATATCGGATTTTGAGTTTGTAATTTGATCCTCGATTAATTTTGCTACTGCGCCCTGACCTTCTTTCTCTCTCAACTCTAACATTAATTTACCCAAATTCTGTCCTGTTGGATCAAGATTACGTCTTTTAGCCTCAGCACGAACTGCGTCACCCATGTTTATGGTAGTAAACCCCTTTTTTTCTAAACCTGAACATATTGTTGATTTACCTGCTCCGGGCATTCCAGTCAGACAGACAATTAGTTTTGGCATAATTGATGCATTTTTGTGCCTGCTTTAGAATTTACCGCAAGCCATTAAAAAGACAAAAGATCTATTCCTAAAATGCGAGTATTTGTTGCTGTGGAGATAACAGATAATACGGTATTGAATTCTATCGAAAAAATACAAACCGAGTTAAAAATTTCTGGAAAGCCAATCGAAATTCATAACATGCATTTTACTTTGATGTTTCTAGGTGAGGTTGAGGAAGAATTGATAAAAAGAGTACAGGTACAATTACAAACTTTAGAATTTTCTGCATTTGATATTAGTTTTGTTGGTGTGGGTGCATTTCCAAAACCCAAGTTTCCTAGAATCATTTGGCTTGGCGTAGAGCAGGGAAAAGAAAAATTAATTCAACTTGCAAAAAATGTAGAAGAAAGACTTGTACCACTTGGATTCAGCTCAGATAAACCATTTTCACCTCACGTGACAATATTCAGAATTAAGAACTATGCAGGTGATATTACAGATCAAATATCAAAATATTCAGGTGTAGGATTTGGTGCACAGAGAGTTTCTTCTATTAAATTAAAACAAAGCATTCTTACACCTAAAGGTCCAATCTATTCTGATATAGTGGTGATTAACGCAAAATGAATCAAATTCTCAAACGGGCTACTAAATACGTAATACCATCTGAAAAAATACAGAGACAGAAGGATGTATTAGCTAATCAGGTAGTTCAATTAGTGCAAAAAGCAGCTTATGGATATTCTCAAATTACGGGAATCGAGATAGTTGGTTCTTATGCAAAAGGGACATGGCTTCCTAAAAGAGCGGATCTTGATGTATTTGTAAAATTTCATACTGATGTTTCAGAAAGGGAATTTGTCGATGTTGGTAAAAAGATCGGTTTTGAAGCATTAAAAAAATTCAAACCGTATGTAAGATATGCAGAACATCCATTTGTGGAGGCACTAGTCTTCGATACTAAGGTAAACGTAGTTCCATGTTATGATGTGACGGAAGGTGCATGGAAGAGTTCCGCCGATAGATCCCCATTTCATACAAAATTCATGATAAAATCCTTAACAGATACAATGAAAAATGAGGTACGATTACTCAAGGCTTTTCTTAAGGCTAATGAAATCTATGGGGCTGAGATTGCGAAGCAAGGATTCTCTGGTTATGTTGCAGAAGTTCTGATTTTGAATTTTGGAACGTTTGAAAACGTCTTAAAAGAATTTTCTCACTTGAAGGCAGGACAAATCATAGGAAATACGCTAAAAAAATTTGATACAAAGATTGTCATCATAGATCCTATAGATGGGAATAGAAACCTTGGGGCAGCAATATCTGTAGAGAATATTGGTAGATTTGTCTTATCTGCAAGAGCATTTTTGAGAGACCCAAAAATTACATTTTTCACAGCAAAGAAAAAAATCGTTAAACTGAATACAAAGAATATTCTGGTACTATCATTTAGGTATAAATCTCGTAGTCCAGATATTATTTGGGGTCAAATAAAACGGGCTACAACATCACTTGCAACTCAAATGAATCAAGCAGGATTTTGTGTTATTAAGCAAGCAGCTACTATATCTAATGATAATATTGCCTCATTGTTATTTTTACTACAATCAAATAAGATAGATGAACTGCAAACAAGATTAGGGCCAGAATTCTTTGTTAGAGAGCATGTGGAAAAATTCATAGCTGTGAACAAGAAGAAAAGCCTGGCCATGTGGATCAACGATGATGGAAAGGTTTGCTCATTACAAAAAAGACAAAACATAGACGCACAGAAATTCTTAAAACTACTCATCGAATATAACATTGAAAAATCTGGAGTTCCTGCTGGCCTCAAATCAGAAATCAAGAAATTCAAAATCACTACTGCAAATGCGGTCAAAGGCAAATCCATTAAAGAGGCTGCAAGGGAACTCGTCTCAACAGATGAGACAATTTTTTCGAGTAACTGAGCTACTCAAAGAACCATATTCTACAATACTTGGCTATCCCAAGGCAACAAAGGCTCAGCTCAAATCCAGAGCAATGGAGCTAAAGACTCTTGGAATCGATGGAGTATCATTTGAGGGTCCAATGGAGATTAACAAGCTTAACGTTTTGGGTAAAGGTTATGCAGGAATTGTAGTGATGGCAAAGATGAAAACAAAAAAAGTTGCATTAAAAATCCGAAGAACAGATTCGCCAAGAAAAGACATGAGAAACGAAACAATACTGCTTAATGTTGCAAACAAGGTAGGCGTAGGACCAAAGTTGATAGCTAGTAGCAAGAATTTTGTTGTGATGGAGTTTGTAGCAGGTATCAAAATCTACGACTGGGTTTCTAATCTAAAGGGTAAAGGAAGTACTGCCAAGATGAAAAACGTGATAAAAAAAGTCCTTACTGATTGTTACAAGCTGGATGAAGCTGGCCTTGACCATGGTGAGCTAAGCAACATTACAAAACATGTCATTGTAGGCAAAAACATTACCATGATTGATTTTGAGAGTGCCAGTCTTGAACGCAAGTCATCCAATGTCACATCAGCTTCCCAAGCAATTTTGATTGGATCGGGTTTGGCAAAAATGGTAAGTAAAATCTACAAGCTTCCACCAAAACAAAAAATCATCTCTGTTTTACGAAATTACAAGGAAGAAAAAACAAGACAAAGTTTTGATGAGGTACTAGAGACTCTCAAGCTGTCTTGAGTTTTGCACTAAAACACCTCAGAAATACCACAAGTTTAGGGTGGTAATGTGCATAGGCCAACCACAGTGTATTCTAATCTACCTCGATTAACATCGCCAACATTGACGATCGTACAACCATAACAGCTTTAGAGAAGAAACACAATGTGTAGAATGTTGAATTTTTACAAGAGATGGGGCCGGTGAGATTTGAACTCACGATCTCTAGCACCCCAGGCTAGCATCTTAACCAAGCTGGACTACGGCCCCTTAGAAGCCAAACTGAACGTGAAATTATTAAATCGTGACATTATATGATAGCCATGAAGATATGCTCCATTTGTCATAAGATTTCTGGTACAACTGAAGACCATTTAGACTGCCAAGAAAAATTACGAATTGAGACGGAGGCAGATGATTTTAAGAAAGGGATTACCGAAAAACTAGACTTTATGAAGAATAAGGAGGATATTCATTCTGATCTTAAAGCATTGTTAGGACATATGAATAGAGAGAAATCAGAAAAAACTTAATAGTTTTTGAATTGTGTGAGATAAAAAATCTGTCAGAGACTCGACATATGAATAATTTCTGATAAATACAATGAGTGCTAGGATTTTTTCCTATTATCGTTCTTGAGTAGTAGGCCTAATCAGAATTTCATTGACGTTCATATGCGTTGGTGATTCTACAGCAAATAAAATTGCATTAGCTATATCATCTGCTTGTAAAGCAACCATTTTTTTGGTGTTTTCAATGAATCCTTGTAATGATTGATCGGTGATGGTGTCGTTTAATTCTGTAGCAACCACTCCTGGCTCTATTGACGTTACACGAATATTATAACGAACGCTGAATTCTTGTCTCAATCCCTCAGAGAATGCAGCAACAGCATGTTTTGTGGCACAGTAAACAGAACCAGCAGGAAATACAATTCTTCCTGCAACAGATGAAAGATTGACAATGTGTCCGGATTTTTTTGCTACTAGATACGGAATCACAGCTCCAGTACAATATAACACACCTTTGATGTTAACATCAATCATCTGTTCCCATTCAGAAACTTTGAGATTCTTAAAAAATGATAAAGGCATTAGTCCGGCATTGTTAACCAAGATATCGATGGTTCCCCATTTTGCTAAAACTCCTTCAACAAATGAATCACAGTCAGTTTTTTTAGTAACGTCCAATTTTTGCATAAAAACCTCTCCTCCTATTTCTTCTATTTTCGATTTTACTGATTGTAATCTATCTACTCTTCTAGCACCAATTGCCACTTTAGCTCCTGCTTTAGCCAAAGCTAAAGCGGTTGCTTCCCCGATTCCACTAGAAGCACCTGTGACGATAGCAATTTTGCCACTGAGCATAGTGTGATTGTTTGAAATCAATATTTTATCTTTTTAGTTTATTAGAAGATTTGTACTAGAGATCATATGAAGAGAGTAAACTGTGTGTATTGTGGCAATGAGACTGATCTCCCATTCGAGTGTAATTATTGTAAAGACGAATTTTGTTCTGAACATAGGTTGCCTGAAGAACATCGGTGTGTTAAGCTTAGTTCAATTCGCGTAAAACGGTTTGGGGATGGAAAAGTTGTTCGTCAGAAAAAAGGATTTTTGAATAAATTATTTAGAAGATAGTCTAGTAAGGAGATTTGCCTGGTTTTAATTTGGCAAGCCTTGATTGGTATAACAAAGCAATAGCCAACACAAACAATACTAAAGCAGTAAGCCAGTGTGCTGCTATTAGTGTCAGATAGGCTATTCCAAATGCTATTGATATTATTGCCTGTGCTGAAAGTTTTATCCAGTTTTTGAGTTTGGTTATTCTAAAAATCATTTCTATTACAAATAGAGCTGCTACAGGATAGATGGTAAGTAAAACAAAATCTATTACATCAATTCCAGGTATATGGGACATTAATCGACACTGATTTTGATTACGATGTTTTTTGATATTAGAGATAAAGCATTCTCGTTAGGTATAGTTGCTATTTCTTCGGTTTTGTATGGACCATATTTGCTTAGGTCTGCGCCTACAAATTGATCAAAGTCTTTCAAGAATCTAACTGTAATTGGTTTAGTTTTGTGTTTTTTTGATAAGGATTCTAAAAGTTTGGTTCGTCCATTAAGTGTAGCAGATAGAATTGTATCTTTTCGCTCCGCTTGATCTTGTAATGCTTCAATTATGTATTTTTCCTCTTCAAGAAGATTTGTAATATCTAAACCACCATGACTAACCTTACTAATTCTTGTTTTGAGAATGAGTGTTACGGTTTGTGTGATCATCTCGATTAATCTAGTCTTGATTTTATTTTCTGTTCCATCGTAGGATTCACTCTTTAGTTTTCCCAGATATTCAGACAAGTTACGATAGAATAGGGGTTCCATTTCCTGGACATTATCATTTTCAATTTCTCTTATTAGCGAAGAGTACAAAGAATTTAGATCAATTTTTTTTATTTCTGACATTTTTACCTTAAGCCTTAAATTCAAGGCTTATCCGATTTAAATCTGAAGGGACAAACTTGCCATATAAAGTAACTCACGGCGAAACAACTCAGATCAAGTATTCTCCTGACGAAGTTTTTGCAAAGATAGATCATGAAAATATCAAATTCATAGATTTACAATTCTCAAGTCTGGTTGGTAGATATCATCATACAACAATTTCAGCTGACACTTTTACAGCAGATCAGATGAGAGATGGGCTTCCAAAACTTGACGGTTCTTCAATTGTAGGGTTTACGAGTGTGGATGACTCGGATCTCGTACTCAAACCTGACCCAAACACATTTGCCATCATTCCATGGGTAACTGAAAAAAAGACAGCACGACTGATCTGTGATGTTTTTTGGGGCAGAGGGCGTGGAAGATTAGAACGCGATCCCAGAGCAATTACACAAAAGGCCGAAGAGTATCTAAAAACACAGGGTTTTGATTTTAGTTATTGGGGACCAGAAGTTGAATTCTTTGTGTTCGATAAAGTACATTGGGATGTTTTAACCCCCTACAAAGGTCAGTCGTATTCCATAGAATCTAAAGAAGCTCCTTGGAGTCAAGAAGGAACAGGTTATCCTATGGGGCTACAAGAAGGTTACTACCCCAGCACCCCATCAGACACACTAACTGCGTTTAGAAACGAGTGCGTTGATGTGCTAAACGAACATTTTGGTATTTTATGTGATAATCACCACCACGAGGTTGCAACTGCAGGTCAGTGCGAAATTGACATAAAATATGATTATATGACTAACGCGGCTGATGGAGCACAAACATACAAGTATGTAGTAAAGAATCTGGCTCAAAAGTTTGGAAAAGTAGCTACCATGATGCCTAAACCCATATCAATGGATTCTGGTTCTGGTATGCACACAAATGTTAGCCTGTGGAAAAATGGAAAAAATGCATTTTTTGATAAGGATGAAAAATATGAGATAAGTCAAGTTGGGCGTTATTTCTGTGGAGGAATTCTGAATCACGCCAGAGCCCTTTGCGCAATAACAAACCCAACCACAAATTCTTATCATAGATTGGTTCCAGGTTACGAGGCACCAGTCTACATTGCATGGAGTCCAAGTAACAGATCAGCAGCGATTAGGGTTCCGGAACATTTTAGAGGTGAAAAATATGCCCACATTAAGAGATTTGAGTACAGAGCACCTGACCCATCTGCAAATCCATACTTGGTGTTCTCGGCAGTGCTTGCTGCGGGTCTTGATGGCGTCAAGAAAAAGATGGATCCTGGAGATCCGGTTTTAGAAAACATCTATCATATGACTAAAGAAGAACGTGCGAAACGTGGAATTAAGACTGTTCCTGCCAATCTAGGTGAGGCATTAGATGAATTGGAAGGTGATCGTAAGTTCTTGAATCCAATTTACTCGAATGACGTAATTGATAAGATAATTGAGTTAGGTAGGAAGGATCATAGAGAGATATCTATTCGACCTCATCCTCATGAATTTTATCTATACTTTGATGTTTAGAATAAAGGTCTTCCAGTAAGCTCGAGGACAAACAAGAGCGATACTGCAACAAGTCCCAATCCAATTCCAAGATAAATTCCGCGTTTTTTATCAGATGTTGATGCTTTATAGATCATTATACCGCCGGCAAGCCCGACAAATAGTATTATGACACCATAGATCGTATAATCAAGTGTTCCGCCCTGGATAAATGGATAGAATAAACCGGATAGCAATGCAAAGAATACGGTCAAGTATCCATATTTCACTGAGGTAAGTATACGGTTAGTTCCAGTCAATGGATTTTGGTAAAAATTGTTAGCAAATAAACGTTTGATGAACTACATGTCCATGCCCAT
>DAMC01000076.1:6908-8328 GCA_002499525.1 Nitrosopumilales archaeon UBA218 | reverse complement strand
GCATTCCACCCATGCCACCCATATCTCCTCCTGGTGGTCCGGCAGATTTTGCGATGGCAATAACATCATCAATTCTAAGAATCATACATGCAGCTTCTGTAGCAGCAGAAACAATTTGATTCTTAACTGCCAGTGGTTCTATGATTTCGCTAGATTTCATATTTCCAACTTTGCCTTTCATGACATCAACTCCAGTCCATTTTTCACCCTTTAGTTGTTTAGCTCGTAGGTTTGTCAGAGTATCGATTGGGTCCATTCCTGCATTCTCTGATAGTGTAAGTGGGATTGATTCTAACGCATCTGCGAATTTCTCTACTGCTAATTGTTCACGACCCTCTAATGATTTAGCCCAGTTACGAAGACGACTCGCAGCAAATGTTTCTGGTGCTCCACCACCTGCAACTATTGATGGGTTTTCCATTACATCTTTGACTACCATTAACGCGTCGTGAACTGATCTATCTACTTCATCTACAACCCTCTGTGAACCACCCCGAAGCAATAATGTGACTGATTTTGGATTCTTGCAGCCTTCTACAAAGACCCATCTGTCCTCTTCAATTTTACGCTCTTCTACGAGGTTTGCAGAACCCAAATCTTTTTCGAATAAGTCATCAAGATTGGTAACGATTCTTGCACCGGTTGCCTTTGCTAGTTTTGTCATATCAGATTCTTTTACTCTTCTTACAGCCAATATTCCAGCTCGAGCTAGATAGTGCTGAGCCATGTCATCTATTCCTTTTTGGCACAATAACACATTGGCACCGGAGCCAATTACCTTGTCAACCATATTTTTGAGCATTCTGTTTTCTTCATCAAGAAATGTTTTCATTTGTTGCGGATTTGAGATATTGATTTTAGCGTCAAACTCTGTTTTATCAATTTCAAGTGCAGTGTTAATTAATGCAATTTTTCCATCGGTGATTTTCTTTGGCATTCCACCATGAACAACTTCTTTATCCAATACAATTCCTTCAACAAGAATAGAATCCTTCATAGAGCCGCCGGCTTTTTTCTCTACTTTAACATCATCTTGATCAATAGTAAATTTACCTTCATCTTTTTCTGCAACAGAGAGAACCGCTCTGACAATTAATTCTGCCAGATGTTCTGATTCTTTTTTAACTAGTTTAGTTTGCATGGATGTTTTTGCAATTTTCATCAAAATTGTTTTATCATTGGCAGTTACTTCTTCAGCAATTTCTTTCAGGAAATGAAGAACCTTCTTCTGAGCTTTTCGATATCCGTCCACGATAATAGTTGGGTGGACGTCTTGTGTGATTAGGGATTCTGCATTTTCCAATAATGCTCCTGCAAGAATAACTGCTGAAGTTGTACCATCCCCTACTTCATTATCTGTAGATTTTGATATTTCGACTAGCATTTTTGCTGCTGGGTGCTGAACATCAATTTCCTTGAG
>DAMC01000076.1:3077-6577 GCA_002499525.1 Nitrosopumilales archaeon UBA218 | reverse complement strand
TTATCCATTCCTCTTGGACCTAAACTAGAGTGTACGATTTCAGCTATAATTTTTGCTGCTGCAATATTGTTTTTTTGTGCTTCTCGACCTTTATTTTCAGTAGATCCTTCTTTAAGCAAAACAACCGGCAAATTTCCTTTTGGTACTTGAACACTCATTCGATTAGGATGCAATTTTTTCCCTTTTTATACCTTATTTGTAAAACTGTTAGTGTGTCTATCATATTTCCACCCCAAATCCGATCGTTGTTTTTAAATTGGGACTGTGAAGTCTAAAAATATGGCAGGGTCTGCTGTAAAAAATTCTTACAAGAAAATTTTAACAGATTTACAGGAGCACAACAAGTGGTTCGAAAATTCTATTCCATTAATTGCAAGTGAAAATGTCCCCTCTCCTGCAGTTAAGGAAGCGTTACTGTCTGACTTTGGAAATCGTTATGCTGAGGGTTGGCCAGGAGAGCGTGTTTATGCTGGTTGTGTCTACATTGACAAAGTCGAAATCGAATGTATGAAGTTGGCAAAAAGACTATACAAGGCAGAGTTTGCCGACGTGAGACCTATTTCAGGAGTTGTTGCTAATTTGGTTGTTTACTCCGCTTTTACAAATCCTGGTGATGTTATGATAGCACCGTCGATTCCAGCAGGTGGTCACATATCCCATGGTAAAAAGGAGCACTCGGGAACTGCGGGTTTAGTTCATGGTCTTGATATCGAGTTTTATCCATTTGATGCAGAAGAGATGACTATTGATGTTGACAAGACTAAAGAGAAGGTTGAAGAGTTAAACAAAGCAAATCGACTGCCAAAGATGGCAATGTTCGGGGGTTCATTATTCTTATTTCCACATCCTGTCAAAGAATTATCTGATTTTCTCAAATCTTATAACATTCACATCAATTATGATGCAGCTCATGTAGCTGGATTAATTGCTGGGGGACAGTTTCAAGATCCTCTAAGGGAAGGTGCAGACACTATGACAATGAGTACGCATAAGACTTTGTTTGGTCCACAAGGTGGGCTTATCTTAGCTGGTGAAAAGCATGGTGAAGCAATCAAAAAGGCAACCTTCCCAGGACTAACATCTAGTCATCACATTCACCATATGGCTGCTAAAGCTATCGCGTTTGCAGAAGCTCTAGAATTTGGCAAACAATATGCACGAGATGTAATCAAAAATGCAAAGGCACTTGCAGATGCGTTATCTGCTGCGGGATTCAAAGTGTTGGGAGAAAAACGAGGTTACACCAAGTCACATCAAATCGCTGTAAATGTTTTGGATTATTCTGATGGGGGTAAAGTCGAAGCAGATCTGGAACGAGCCAATATCATTGTAAATCGACAGCTAATTCCAGGCGATATCAAGGCAGGACGTAATTATTTCCATCCTGGGGGAATAAGACTGGGGGTATCAGAATTAACTAGATTAGGCATGAAATCAGACGAGATGAAAGAGATCGCCGGATTCATCAAAACCGTTGTAATTGATAAAAAGGATCCAAAGAAATTAGTTTCCAAGGTTAAATCATTTAGAAAAGATTTCCAAAAAGTGCAATATTGTTTTGATAACAAGTTAGGTGCTTACGAATACGTTAAACTGCGCTAGTTATAGTCAGTTAGTAACAGTTGATCACCACTTCGTTTACCAAATACCAAGTTGATTTCGTCTTCTAGTGTTCCGATTCTTCCTTTCAAATATGGTCCAACATCGTATTTTTCAACTAGACGTTTAGCCAATCTTAGGTATTTTTCTATTGAAGGTCTAGTAATTGTTTGAATTAGCTTATTTCCACAAACACAGTGTTGTAGTAATGGAGTTCTACGGTATTTTCTTCCACATGAAGTACATCGGAATTTTTGCCTACCATAAGCCCTGAGATTTCCAATAATATCTGGTACTAGGTGTGTTGTGATCACATTAGTCACGATTTCTGTTGTATCTACCGCCGATATGAGTTCTGCATTTCTAATTTGCATATCGAATTTGTCTAGCATTGAACCTAATGTGGAATATGCACTTCTTGAACGTGATGTTACAAGTGCGGATGTTGTATGAGTGAAATAATAATCATAGAACTGTCTTTCTGTTTCCAATCTTGTTTTGATGATCTCCACACTTTTAACCTCGGATGATTTCTTTGCGGATATTGTATCTTCAAAAAATTCCAATGGTAGTTTTTTTACCACTTCAAAATTATGTGCTTGTGGTTGTGATTCATGTGGTAACACGACGGGTTGAATTAAAAGAGGTGCATCCATTAGACCTCCAATTTTGTCTGATAGAAATAGTCTTGAAAAGTTGAGTAGTGAATCCATGAGCAACATTATTGAATCTGCGTCACCATCTGCATCACGTCTCTTTGCTGAATGCCAATTCGGTGTTCCAAAACAGACATGAGTTTCAGTGTATCCTATAATTCGCCCAACTATGCCCACAGATGTGTGCGGTGCAAGACCAATTAACAAATGCCCGATTAAATCATCAGTGTTCTTAACATCGTAGAATGCAGGTTTATTGTAGAATTTTATAAGTTCAGTGTCAATATACTTGCAAGTCTGAACTAGATATTTTCCGCTTTCGAGTGGTATGATAACATCCTGCATTTTGATTTCAATTGTCTGATCAGGACTTGCCAAGGCGTTTCCATCAATGTCAGAGTCGTATCCAAGTTCCCTTAGTTTTTCTATTGATGTCCCAATCCAAGCTGGTTTAAAATGAGTTAATGGCGAATTGGTGGCATCATACCGTACAGTTCCGTCCTTGAATACTGTGAGATCAAGGCTTTGTCGAATCAAGCCTTTTTCCAGTGGTTCTGCAATTCTATCCTGGTTGATTAATTCCATAACGCCTTTGAATGGTTCCTGTACTCGAACGCCTATTTTTTCTTGAGCTGCCAAAATTCTGTCTTTGAGTGGGAATGGTTTGAATGAATAAGTCGGTACCTTTTTCTTGCATTTTTGACAAAATGGTGCGTCTAATACACTTCTGCAGATAGAACAGGTATGTTCAATTGTGGTTTTGGTACCACAGTTTTGACATTTGATGCTGATTGATGGTATGTTACAATTTTTGCATGTTCTGTTGAATATGTTACAATAGAATTCTGAACCCATACTTGCTTTGACCAGATCTCGCGTCATCCCCCCCTTATTACCAATTGGGAATAGAGTATGTACTGGTGGTTTCATAAGACGGGCCGCGGCTTTTTCTGGCCTGCCAATTCTGACTCCAATAGAGGCAGAAAACTTCGGTTTAATTCTAATTCCAGTTCCCGAAGAAATAATTTGTGGAACTGAATCGGTTTCTACAATTTTAATTGGATTGGACAATAATAATTGGTAAAAGATTTCGGCTTCAATTTCCTTGAGTATTACATTGTCGGCTGATACGTCGTGTGGTGCTCCAAGTTTTTCCAATATAGGTTTGATTTTTTTATCATAAATGATTTTCTCTTCTTCAACCTTGATTGGTGATAATAGTTGTTCTAATTCATGTGGTGATAG
>DAMC01000076.1:658-2763 GCA_002499525.1 Nitrosopumilales archaeon UBA218 | reverse complement strand
TCGATTGCTTCTTCAAGACTTGGAGTTTTGGTTAAAAATTCTTCGAGTTCGGTCTTGGCATCATATTGTTGGATTTTTTGCTCTACCTCTGCCAGCCAATATTCTTCAACATATCCAGATGGAATGAGTTGGGCGTTGTTTTCAAGGAAATCTCCAAATGATATGAGAATGTCTCCAAGATACAAAATCTTTTCAATGTCATCCTTGATTTTAATTCCCTGCTCCACCGTACTAATTTTTACAACATTACCATTTCGCAATCGCACAATTGGTGTTTCAATAGAATCTACAAATGCCACGGTCGCTCCCTTTCCAGGAACATCGAGTTTTACTTGGGTTCCAACGGCGATAGTATGATTTAGAATTTCAGCAACCGTTGGGTGGATTCCAACTGAGGCAAAGCCAGTATTACAAGCTCTTCCATATCTCAGCCTAAACCCTCCAATTTTGTTAGGCATGGATAAAACAGATCTGCCCGCAATAACCTCCTTGAGACGTTTTGCTGCCGAATCCCCTTCCTCTCCTTTTTGTACAGCTCCTTTTAGATCACCTAGCCAATCCCAGCCAGAAAGTTTGTACATTTCAATTCTTTTCAGAAGTTTTTTCGCTCTTCCAATAAGTCCATCATTAAGTACACGTAGTGCTCCACCGCGCACACGGTCAGTCTTTATTCGAGTCATATTTTTGTGATTTACAACTTCGTTTTGATCAGTATCAACACCATCAAGCTCCACCGGCAGATTAGAAATTACAGTAATAATGTCCTCATCCAAAACATGGTATTGAAAGCTGCCAATGTCTCGTTCATAAATTCGTAATTCCTCGACGAATCTACCGGTTTCGTCATCAAATGAGTTAGCCTGATATTTTGCCAATCCAACTGTCTGACGCACATGATCTGCAATTAACATCGTTACTGCGGATTCTGTGCCTCCGGCAGAACGCATTGGTCCTGCAATTGATACCGACAGATAATCTGTTCCATCTCTATTTTTCTTAATAGTTACACTCGAAATTCCCTGTAAAGGGGCAATAGTGACACCTTCTGTTACTATAGCTAGCCCAACACGCACTGCATTATCCAGCCTTTGCTCTAGAGGTGTGTCCTCAGGTAGAAATTGCCCCAAGGCAATATTTTTGGATAATTCCAGTGCGGCAATTTCCTTTCCTTTAGTCTTTAAGAGTTGTCTCAGAGGTTCAGCAATGTCAATGTCATGCATTTTTGCAACACGATCAGCAAGATCAAATGCAATCTTTGGTTCGACCATGCCAGATGAGTCAACGAGGGTGGATTTTGCTTCAGCGGCTTTTTCAAAGATTTGATAAACCTGCTCAGATATTTTTGAATAATATTCAAGGTAGTTATCTGGCATGGGAATACCCTGTATACGGGATATTGCTGCATTTTCTGACATGTTATTTCTTTAGATTCTGGATGCTATTAGCTATTTCGGCTAGTTTTTTGAGGCTGTCCTTTTCCTTCTCAAGCATTGTTCCAATTACCAAGGCGTCGGCACCTGCTTTTGCCAACTCTGAGGCAGTTTTTGCGTCACGAATGCCTCCGCCCACTATCAAAAAGCCTTTGAAGAGCTTGCGAACCGTTGCAACCATCTGGGGTCGAACGCTCTCCTTTGCTCCAGAACCTGCTTCTAGATAGACAAACCTCATTCCCAAAAACTGGGCTGCCAAACTATAGGCAGCTGCAATGTTTGGTTTATCAAATGGAATGCCTTTTGCCGAGCCGACAAACCAGGCAGTTGTGCCTTCTCCTATTATGATATAGGCTGTAGGAAGTGGTTCCAAACCGAATTTGAGTACGCTTGAGGCCCCCAATGCCTGTGCTTGAGTGATGTAGTATGGGTTTTCCGAGTTCATTAGTGAGCTAAATAGTATGGCATCAGCCGATGGAACTACACCGGTAACGTTTCCAGGAAATAGAATTATTGGGATTTTTATTGATTTTTTGATGGTTTTTACAACTTCTGCCATCTCTAGTTGGTCTATTGCCGAAGAGCCACCCACCAATATGGCGGCAGCCCCAATCTTTTCTACTTCTTTGGCTAGTTTGGCAGATTCATTCATCTTTGATACTTCAGAGTCAATTA
>DAMC01000076.1:0-314 GCA_002499525.1 Nitrosopumilales archaeon UBA218 | reverse complement strand
GTTCGAATCAATTGTTTTAAAGTTTAATTGATGGACGGTATACAGATCTGTATAGCTATGGCAGAGATTGATGAATCTAATTTTAACAATATTATTAAGGAAATTATCAAAAAATCACTGTTTACAGAGCGACAAATACAAATTATTTTAAATCATAAAAACCTGTCTGATTTCAATTTTGGTATCAGTAAAGGAGCATATTTTCGCCAAGTTGGTCAGTCTAGGGAGAAACTAATGGGTCTATTTTATTCGATAATTCTGCTTCGTGGCCTAGGCATATTACTTCCAGATGATATTGATGTGATATCTAGGCT
>DAMC01000089.1:976-4738 GCA_002499525.1 Nitrosopumilales archaeon UBA218 | reverse complement strand
GAAACCGTAGAAACTGAATTCAGAAATGGAAACATCAAGCTTCTGGCTTCAACTCCCACTCTTGCTGCAGGAGTGAATCTGCCTGCAAGACGAGTTGTAATATCTAGTATTGTTCGATACGATGTAAAAGCAGGTGCTAACAAGCCAATCAGTGTCTTAGAATACAAGCAATTGTGTGGACGCGCTGGGAGGCCTCAATATGACAAATTCGGAGAAGCGATCATAGTCAGTAATGCTAATGCATCAGACATAGCCCAATACTATATCGAAGGAACTCCTGAGCCAATTGAATCTCAGCTTTCTGATGATAAGGCTTTGCGAATTCATCTTCTGAGTCATATTGTTTCTAATCCTGGAATCAAAGGAGACGATATTTTCCAGTTTTTCCAAAAAACTCTTGCTGGCCTTCAAACAAGATCAAGCACTCTCAAATTCTCAATAGAAATTGCCAAAAAATTCTTAATTCGAGAAAATCTGATTGTTCAAAAGGCAGAAAGATATGCCGCAACAGAATTTGGCAAAAAAGTCTCAATGTTGTATATCGATCCAATCACTGCGATTTACTTTAGACGCGGACTGGAAACTGTCTCTGAAAGCAAAAAACACACATTGGGATTCTTACATTTGATAACTAGTAGCGAAGAGTTTTTCCCAAAGTTTTCTCTTCGAAACAAGGACTTTGAGACACTTGGGACATTAATTGAAAACAAATCATCAGAGCTAATAGATCCTATATCAGAATATGACTGCAATCGAAGCCTCTTGGCTTTGCATGCTTGGATCTCCGAATCTTCAGAAATCCATCTTTCAGATAATCTGGGAATAGAATCGGGCGATATGCATAGAATGGCAGAAACCGCTGATTGGCTGGTATACTGCCTCAACGAACTCTCAAAGCTAGTAGAGAGGGCAGATCTGCTAGAAGAAATTTCTACTTTGCGAAAACGAATCTCTTATGGAATAAAGGAAGAACTAGTTCAGCTGGTACAAATTCGTGGGATTGGGCGAGTTCGTGCACGTAGGTTGTATGACCATGGAATAAAATCGATAGCGGATCTCAAGAGTATCCCAGTCAACAAGTTGGCAGAAATTGATAAAATCGGCCCAACCATTGCAGATAATATTAAATCTGAACTCAAAAAAGTGAGATAATTGCAAGACTATATTGTTGGAGCAGTAGTTGCATCCGCAATTGCATTTTTTGTTGTTTTTGGGCTAGTTCCACCACTGATTAAAATGCTCACGAAAAAGAACTGGATGGTAAAAGATGTTAACCGAATCGGTGGTGCAATGATACCAAGACCGGGTGGCCCAGTGATTCTGGCAGGAATAATAGCTTCAGAAATATCACTTTATTTTCTATTACCGCAACACACTTTCACTACAAAGGCAATCATTGCTTTGCTGATCACTACTTCTATTGGATTTATTGTAGGATTCATTGATGACAGAAAAGTAATGGGTGGCTGGTTCAAACCTGTAGCCTTGATAGCAGCCGCAATCCCAATAATTCTTCTAGGCGCATATGAGCCAAATCTGGTATTTCCATTATTTGGCGAGGTAAAAATTCCTGCATTGTATTTGGGCTTGATATTGATAATGATTCCAATTACTGGCAATACAATAAACTCTATTGACGTAATGAATGGAATTGCCAGCGGGTTTATGACTATAGCAACTTTTTCGCTGGCAATTGCTTTGTTCATTTTGCAAAACTATTCGATTGCAATACTGACTCTGCCATTGGCATTTGCATCGCTGGCATTTTTTAGATACCACAATTTTCCTGCCAAGATATTTCCGGGCGACTCTGGGGCTATAACCTTGGGAGCTGCATATGGGGCCATCGCAATAATAGGACATGTTGAGGTAATTGCTGCGATTGCACTTTTGCCAGCAATTATTAACTCATTTTTGTTCCTATCGAGCGTAAAACGTATAGTCGAACATAGGCAAGTCAAAGGACCCACCGTTCATACAGATGATCATAAAATCACTGCAACTAAAGAGATAGACGCACCTATCACACTAGTGCGACTGATTGTGGCAGCAAAACCTCTAACCGAGAAGCAAATAGGTAATACAATATTCAAACTAGCAATATTTTCTGGCATTTTGGCAATAATTACAGCATTGGTATCGGGGTTTAGGATTTGAGCCAGGTTTTAATTTTTATATTCATTGCAATAATGTGGGTTTTGATTTTAGCAGGAGGAGGCATACTGGTTACAATGGTTTCAAAAATATCAATTACTGGCTATGGACAACATTTGGATTTTTTCCTAGCATCTATTGTCAAAGCAATTATCGCAATAGCTTTGGTTGGTGCATGGGTTTTGGTACTAACAAAGCTGAAAAACAAGATATTTCAAAAGCAGATTAAAGCCTAGGACTTCCAAGCTGCCTGTTTTTTGTCATATTCAGCTCTACTGTATCTGGGCTTTGCAGGAACTCCAGCCACAACAGTATTGTCTGGAACATCTTTTGTGACGACAGCACCCATTGCAACTACACTGTTTTCACCAATGGTAACTCCGGCCTTTATGACAGCGCGAGAACCAATCACAGCACCGTTCTTTATTGTAACTCCAATCATTTTTTGACTGGGTGGATATGGGTCGTTTGTTAGAGCAGCTGCAGGACCAATAAAGACATTTTTCCCAATTCTGGAAAGTGGTGGGATGTAAACCATGCCCTCGATCATCGTGTTATCACCAATCTCGACATTATAGTCGACATGTGCTAGCGAGCCAATTTTGACATTGTCTCCAATTATGGTGTTGTCTCCTACATATGCAAAATGCCAAATCTTGACATTTTTGCCCAACTTTGCCTTTTCTGAAACGAAATTAGTTACCAACTATAGATGCCATGGTTTTGCATCTTTAATTATTTTTTGAGGGAGTATATTCTTGTTATTTTTCAAAAAATCCATGTCTTGTTTTTTATCACGTAACTCATCAGGCAGCATAATTGGTATTTCCTCAATAATTGGATAGAATCGTGCACATTTGACACAAAATAAAGCACCTTCCATGACTATGTCTTGTTTTGATTTTATCTCGATTAGTTCCAAGGGAAAATGTTTGTCAATTGGACACACCAACATGTCCATCATTTTTTTGTTCATTTGAGATCGATGTATATTGGAACTCCTTTCTGGCTAGATAATAACGCTGCCTCTGCTATTTTGGTGACATTGACTGCTTCATGATCTCTAACACGTGGTTCTGTCTTGGACTCTAAAGCATCCAAAAAACTCTTTATTTCTAGCGTGAGTGGTTCTTGTTTCTCCTTTCTTGGAATCTCTGAGCTTTGATCGTTTTCGATTTTGACTTCTTGCGTGATAAAATCCCCCGAAATGATTCCGTCTGTACAAACAGCATTAAAGTGTCTGACACGAGATGGTGTAATCCAGTTTGAAGATATGATTGCAACCTTGTTATCTTTGAATCCAAGCATTATAGTTGCAAAATCTTCATGGTCGTGTCGTATCTGACCTGATCTTGCAAAGACAACCTGTGGTGTTTCATCAAAAAGCCACATGGCAGTATCAATGTCATGCACTGAAGTGTCATAGATAATTCCAACATCTTTGATATGAAGTGGCATTCTATTTTCACGATGAAATTCCAGCATTATCAGATCTCCATATTTTTTTGTCCTGACAAATTCTTTTACAGTTTCAACTGCTGGATTGAATCTTTCAATATAACCACATGTCAAAATAACCCCATTTTTTTTGGCCATCTCAGCTAGCTT
>DAMC01000089.1:0-681 GCA_002499525.1 Nitrosopumilales archaeon UBA218 | reverse complement strand
ACACCTTCTTCTGATTTGTATGTCATGGGCTTTTCAATGAAAACCGATTTTTTCTTTTGTATTATTTTTGAAGCAATATCAAAATGCGTAATTGTTGGCGTGCATACAAACACAGCATCAATTTGTTCTGATTCAAGCATCTTGTCTAAAGACGTATAGTAATTTACATTGTATTTTTGGCCAGTCTCTTTGGACCTTGTCTCATCGGCATCACACACTGCAACTAGTGCCCCAAGCTGAGACAGCACACGTGCATGATTTTTACCCCATCCCCCTACTCCTATCTGTGCTATTTTCAAGCTAATACACTGGACTTAACCAGCTAGAATATTTGTCGTTTTTTGCCGCTACTATATCCAAATACGAAGAAACAATCTCCCGAGTTATGGGTCCTAGCTTACCTGAGCCAATTTTTTTACCGTCAATGCTAGTTACAGGAGTTATTTCTGCAGCAGTTCCTGTTAGAAACACTTCATCTGCTAAATATGCCTCTCCACGAGAGATGGTCTTTTCTTTTGTGGAATATCCAAGGTCTTCTGCAATTTTCATAACGGAATCGCGTGTTATTCCTTCAAGAGCAGACGAGCTTAGTGGTGGTGTTAACAATGTGTTATTTTTTACAATGAAAATATTCTCACCAGGTGCTTCGCTGAGATTGGACTGTAAATCTAGCAAAATTGC
>DAMC01000033.1 GCA_002499525.1 Nitrosopumilales archaeon UBA218 | reverse complement strand
AATCTCAAATAATCTTTTTTTCCAATTTTATTTAATTGCTAGTGCTAACCTGAAATGGTTGACAATGGTAGAATCTACAATCATAGTCACCTACAAATTCAATTTACTTTAACTGAATATTTTGTGAGTACATATTTTCTAATCTGCTAAAGGATAACAATGATAGAAGTATGAAGATAATATTATTTGAGCATAAATAGAAGTACGAACTTTTTTTATACCAAGTTGACGTAATAAAACAATGAATATTTTTAATCGTAACAAAAACAATTGTGAAGAGTGCAAAGAAAAATTTGAAAGCTATGCAGACCTGATTCATCATGCCAGACACGCCCATCATAGAACCATTGTAAAATGCTCAGGTTGTGGAAAAGAGTTCATACATGAGAAGGATAGACTACATCACGAACGTGAAGAGCACGAACGCAAAGTCAAAGACAGATATCGTTGATATTCTTATTCGATAATTTCTAGAATTTTTTGTGGGGCTGCTGTATAAGATAATGTTGATTCCCCCACTACAAAAAGAACAAATTTGTCTATGGGAAAACTCATTTCCAAAACTTTGTCTCTTAGTGCCAACGCAAATTTTACTTTACCTAACTGGGAATCAAATTCTTGACGCATTTTAACACGGAGTACCAGTTCCATGAAGAGCATTTCGTCATCTCTAGTACTCGATAGAGTTTCTAGACCATCCTTCATACCGCCTTCGATCAATTTACCCTTATCATTTAGTATGCCGGCGAATCTAATTCCATCCAAATTCTTAATCTGATCGCAGATACTTTTGTAGTTTCTATCTTTCACCACAGTATTACATCAAATTAATTGAAAAGATTATCGGTTTCTTATATAGCCAAATGAAATGATTTTCCATGTGATGGTTTCTTGAGGTTTTACAAAATTTTGATAAGGTAAAATTGAAGAGTTATTTTTTAATCATGAGGCATAATTTTATGCTAATTCAAATTTTACCAGACATCGTCTACTTCATCTAATTCTTTGTAATCAATTGGTTGATCCTTTCTGATAATTTTTAGTCTTGAGATATCTCTGTCAAATAACAAATCGGCCGTCCAATCAAGCAAAATTCTTAGGCGTTTGTTCAATTTCGGTATTTTTCTTACATAAACTGTTCTCCATATGCACCAGGCCAAGAATCCGTGGATATTTACTCCATAAATTGATGCAATAGCTGTTCTTTTGCCAATAATTGCCATTTGTCCCTTTGAGACGAAATCAATTTTCTTTTTTGGTTTTCCATAAAATTCTGCAAAAATGTTATACGCAGTTGTCTTTGCTTGACCTTCCGCGTTTTGTGCAGTTGGTAGATAAGGTTTGTTTGTACTTGGATCAATTGCTAGACTACAATCACCTATAACAAAGACTCCAGGAAACGATGGTACTTCCAGATTTTCATTTACTATGACTTTTCCTCGTTCTGTTTTGAACATGGAATTTTTTATAGTGTCGACCGGTGTAACGCCGGCAGTCCAGATGAGAGTTTTAGTTTCAATAGCATCCATGGAAGGTTCCTTAACCGGGTTTTTAGTAGGATCTACTGCATCTTTTGTAATTACTTCAGAACCATCAAATGTCACGACCTGTGTATTTAGCCTGATATCAATCCCTTTTTGGATTAGTTTTTCTTTGGTAAATGTGGCAAGTTTTTCTGAAAAGCCAGGAAGAACAATCGGCAATGACTCGATTACTATGACATTGATGTCGTCTTGTGTGATGTGAGGATAGAATTTTTTTGCATCGTGTAAAAAGTCATGAATTTCTCCTGCCGTCTCTATTCCAGCAAATCCACCGCCCACTACCACAAAAGTCAATAGTGATTTCTTTAGTATGGGATCTTTTTCGTTATCTGCCTGTTCAAGCATATCTATGATCCTATTTCGGACTACCACTGCGTCGTTTAGCGTCTTCATTGTGTATGCATGATTTTCAACGGTTTGATTTCCAAAGAAATTGGTTTGGCTCCCCAGTGCAACTACTAAAAAATCATAATTCAGTGATGTGCCACGTTTTTCATTAGTACCATACAGTGTAACTCTCTTGCCATAGGGATCGATATTCTTTACTTTACCCTCGTGAAATGTTGCCTTTTTGATTATGGTTCTGATTGGTATGACTATATGCCTCGTTTCAATCATGGCAGATGCCACCTGAGGAAGCATTGGTGTGAATAATAGAAAATTATCCTCCGAAACAAGGTCAATGGCTACATCAGAATTATTTTTAAAATAAGACTCTAGTTTTTGAGTGCATTCAACGCCTGCAAAACCTCCACCCAACACTAGAATTCTTTTTTGAGACAATGTAATATTGTAAGAACTAGATGATATAATGATTAATTGCCAATAATAGGATAATTCTTGTCAATTAAGATGTAGTTAGAGTAAAATATCACAAAAACATGCATAAAACATATGAAGAAAGAGTATGTTGTAGTTAGAATCGATGCCTCACCTGATGGCGCACCATATGTAGTAGTATCATTACAGGCAACCAAGGACTTTAAAGAAAGTCAGGGATTTCCTCAGTCACCATACGGCAGTCCAGGAGTCATGGGATTCACAAACATGGATGATATGATGAAATCGCTTAACAAAATGCTTGGCGGTGGTGGATTAGGTATGCCAGGAAACATGACTAGCATGAAGTTAGACATGAGAGAATACAAGGAATTATCTTTGTCTGTGGGTGACAAGGTTTACTTGGAGATATCCAAGGCAGAGACTACTGGGGTTTAGTTATCTAGAGATCTCAGCTCTGAGAATTTCGTATGCTTTAGATGCGTCTTCCTCGTGTAGGACCAATATTATGTCGTCTTGGGAGAAAAACGCGTTTTGGAGTTCAATACCATTGTTGTGCAAAATTTCCGCAACATATGAGACAGTATCTGATCTGTTTTGGTCTTGAGGAATCCTGATCTTTATTTTGGCCAGTCCTGTGCTAAAAAAATTCTTTGCACTTGGAAATCCAGCAAATATTTTTCTAATGTCAGCCAAATCCTCTGTCAAAATTCTAAATGTCGAATCAGCCATTCTGAAAAACTCGTAATCGGAATCATATTCATCAAATTTGTCCAAAATGGATGCTGCTTGTTTTTTATCCATGTCACTGGTTGAAAACTTGATGTCCAAAATTCCATCTGTCAGTGACAGTCTAGCATTCTTTAGTACAGATTCTGATTTGATTTCGTCTTTTTCTGCAAACGAGTCTGCGTATCTTTTTATTGCAACCACAATCGTGTTGAGATTTACAGGATTGCCGACCTGTCTCTCAATATCTGGTTGAATTTTTATGGCTAGTGCAGTGTAATTGATCACGTCCATTTTCATGCAATCATAAATTGATCTGTTTCTGGTGATAGTTTCCCTGACCGCATCGGGAACAGACATATTCGCCGTTCGCATGATATCTACTCATTATGTCATATATAATATCTTTATGTCACTATACATACAATTCAACTAAATATTTATATAATGTCATGAATATTACAATTATACAGGTGTTATGACAAATGTTCATAGATGACGAATTTGACAGAATCTTCAAGAGAATGTCAAGATCCTTTATGGATTTTGATGATGTCTTCGAGAATGTCAAATCAGGAAGCGGTAAGGCGTACGGGCCATTCTATTACGGTTACACCATGACCGTTGGTCCAGACGGCAAGCCGCAAGTGCAAGAATACGGCAATGTCCGACCAGGTTTGCCCCCAACAGCAGAAACCAGAGAACCATTCGTCGATGCCATCATCGATGAAAAAGAAGGACTGCTTAAGCTAGTGGCCGAGATGCCAGGAGTCGAAAAAAAAGACATCAAGGTCGTAGTAGAGGGAAGTATCGTGAGTGTTGATGCAGAACATGGAAACAAAAAATACCATGCTAGAGTCCCAATCAAAAGAAAAGTGGACGCAGATTCTGTAAAAGCAACATACACGAATGGTATCCTCGAAGTACAGTTCAAGCTCAAAGGGGATGACAGGCCAAAAGGCAGAACCGTGGAGGTAAACTAATCCTCCATTTTTTATGGTGAAATTATGAACGACATTACATTAAAAATTGAAGAGACGTCTCAGCGCCATGTTGGCAAGGGAATAGCAGTAATCGATCCAAAAATTGTCAAAGACAACAAGTGGCAAACAGGGCAGATTATAGAAATTACTGCTAATAAAAAATCACATGTAAAGATTTGGCCAGGCCCATCAGAGGATTTTGGTTCCGGGATTATTCGAATTGACGGACTTACGAGGCATAACATAGGTGCAGGAATTGGTGAAAAGGCTACTCTCAAGCTAGTCGATGCCTCTGAGGCTCAATCAATAACACTATCTCCTCTAGAAAAGATCTCCCTAGAAGGACTACAAGAATACATGTCTACTCTGTACGAGGGTCATGTGTTTACAACTGGCGACACCATTATAGTGAACACGTCTTTGGGAGGAAAAACCCAACTAATTGTTACAGCTACCAATCCCCAAAAACCTGTAATTGTTTCCCCAAAGACCGTGTTCAAATTAGGCTCAATGACCAAGGCAGTTGATAATTCCATTCCACGAATCACATATGACGAACTAGGAGGGCTCAAAAAGGAAGTACAAAAAATTCGGGAAATGGTGGAGTTGCCGATGCGTCATCCAGAATTGTTTGAGAAGCTGGGGATAGAGGCTCCAAAAGGTGTGCTTTTGTATGGCCCTCCAGGGACAGGAAAGACTTTGCTTGCCAAGGCAGTTGCCGGCGAGACAAACTCTCACTTTACTGCAATTTCAGGTCCTGAAATAATGGGCAAGTATTATGGGGAATCTGAAGAGAGACTGCGAGAGATATTCAAACAGG
>DAMC01000005.1 GCA_002499525.1 Nitrosopumilales archaeon UBA218 | reverse complement strand
ACATCCATACGATGTTTTTCTTGCAAGTATTTGATTACGACAGATGTGTCCAATCCGCCAGAAAAAGCAAGCACTGCCTTTTGTTTCATTAGAGCTTTTTCGTTAAATGGTTTGCATTTATCCTTTTTGTTGATCCAATTTTTTGTTTACAAATTTTTCAATTCTGAATTTTTAGAAAATTCTTTGATTCAAATATTAGCTAAAGCTGCAGCTAAATTTCGATCAATATTTATCCGATTTTTTATAACGGTGTTTTATGAAAATTTTGCCTCTGATTGGCCTAGCAATAGCGTCAATCATCGCAATTTCTGTTTTTTTGAGCGTAATTTTGCCACCAGAGTCGAATAAAAATCAGATTAGAGTTGTCTTTTTTGCAAATATCTCACACGCTGCACCTATAGTTGGAATGGAAAATGGATACTTTAGCGATCAACTCGGTGACACAAAAATCCAATCTAGGGTTGTCGATAGCGGACCTGCAGCAATTGAAACACTATTTGCAAATTCTGCCGATTTGGCCTATGTTGGACCTGCACCTTTCGTCAATGGATATGTTAAATCTGGTGGGCATGGAATCAAAATTCTAAGCGGCGCTGCAAATAATGGAGCAAGTTTTGTAGTCCAATCAGACTCGGAAATATCCAAACCTTCAGATTTGGCTGGAAAGAAAATCGCTGCACCATTTGTAGGAAATTCCCAGGATGTTTCTTTGAGAAATTATCTAGCTGAAAATGGACTCAAGCCTGCGGAGAAAGGTGGAAATGTGATCATATACAATATAGCTAACGCCGAAATCACCACTATATTTTCTAAAAAGGGAATAGACGCTGCATGGGTTCCAGAACCAACAGCTACAATGCTTGTTGAAAACTTTGGCGGAAAAAGGTTATTCCAAGAACAAGATATTTGGCCTGACAAGAAATTTCCATCAGTACTCTTAGTTGGTAGAACAGAATATGTAGAAAAACATCCGGATATTATCAAAAAATGGATTCTAGCAAATCAAAAATCTATTGACTGGATTAATCAAAATCCACAACAAGCAGAATCTACATTTATCAATTTTTATAAAAAACACACTGGAAAAACCTTGAATCAAAACATTGTTCATACTTCCTTTTCAACAATAGAATACACATCAAAAATCGATGAAAAGGCAATCAGTCTTTTTGCTCAACGTGCATACTCATTAGGGTATTTGGGCAGAAACGGCTACAATTTAGATGACATTTATGCTAATTCGATGGAGATTAAACAATGGCAAAACTAGAGGCGAAAAACATTGTCAAGTATTTTGATCATGATGGACAACCTCTAAAGGCCTTAGGGGGAATTAATTTCACCGTTGAAGAAGGGGACTTTGTATGTCTAGTCGGACCTTCCGGTTGTGGCAAGTCAACGTTTCTGAGAATCGCAGCAGGACTCCAAAAACCTGATGAAGGTCAAATTTTGTTAGATAATAGACCAATCACAAAAACTGGACCAGATAGAATAATGGTATTTCAGGAAGGTGCACTGTTTCCATGGCTTAAAGTTCGGGACAATGTAGAATTTGGTTTAAAGATTGCGGGAATTCCAGAAACAGAGCGACATCAAATATCTGATAGATATCTAGACATGATGCAACTATCCAAATTTGCCAATTCGTATACATACCAACTATCTACTGGAATGAGACAGAGAGTTGCAATAGCTAGAGCATTAGTAATGGATCCTGAAATTTTACTTATGGATGAACCATTTGCAGCACTAGATGCGCAGACAAGGGATCTGTTACTAGTTGAAATGCAAATGATTTGGCAAAAAACAAAAAAGACAATTATATTTGTAACGCACTCGATATCTGAATCCACTGTTCTTGGAAACAAGGTCGTAGTGTTCACTCATAGACCCTCTACGATAAAAAAAATTATACCAATTGATCACCCCAGGCCGAGACTTGCAGAGGACGAAACTCTGATACAGTATCAAAAAGAGATCTCCGCTTTATTGCGACCAGAGGTTAAAGCAACGGAGGAAAAATCTTGAAAGTAAAATCATTAGCAAAGAAAACCGCATTTTACCTGGCAATTATTGTTGTTTGGCAGGGATTGTACTCTGCCAATATTTGGCCACCAAGCATTTTTCCCTCACCGTATAACGTCGGACAGACTTTGTGGTACGGCGCAATTGATGGGAGTCTTTGGCTTGGAATAGGTACTAGTCTTTGGAGATTGGCGGCTGGATTCGCAATTGCAGCATTTGGCGGCATCGCATTGGGAATCTTCATGGCTAGAGTCCAGACTGTGAACGAAACCATTGGTTCAATAATCTTGGGATTACAATCGATCCCATCTGTGGCATGGGCCCCATTAGCGATTATCTGGTTTGGTCTAACTGATGCAGGAATAATCTTTGTAACAGTGGCAGGTGCCCTGTTTGCTGTCACCATCAACACCTATACTGGCGTCAAAAGCATCAATCCTGATTACATTGCTGCAGCTCAAAACATGGGCGCAAAAGGTGAACAGCTAATCACCAAGGTCTTGATACCTGCAGCATTTCCTTATCTTATCACCGGCTTCAAGCAAGGTTGGGCTTTTGGTTGGCGTGGTGTAGTTGGAGCAGAATTATTGTTTTCATTTTTGGGTCTTGGATTTCTACTCAATATAGGTCGACAATTATCTGATGTCTCTCAAGTGTTGGCAATGATGTTAGTAATAATGATCATCGGGATTGTTATTGATGGATTGATCTTCAAAAGACTAGAGGATAAAGTCATGGCTAGATGGGGACTGAGATAGTCTTTTTCAAATATTGTTTATTTTTATCTGAATTAATCTTCAAATCCAATCATAATAAAATAATCATCGTCTATCGAATTAAAAATTTTTAACTATTTTCTAATTTTCAATGATACAAAAAATGCCACTGTGCAAATAGCAACTGCAAAATACATTACTGCCATCTCCTTATACCAAAATCCTATGGTCCCAGCTATTACTGGCCCGATGACATTTGCAATTGATATTGTAGAGTTAAACACACCTGTGGATGTTGATTTTGGATTATTCTCCATTAGGTGAATGCTTCCGCCAATGTACAAGAATGCCCAAGTGACTCCTACCAAAGCCATACATGGTATTGCCATCCACCAACTACTCATTACGGCCATTCCGGCAAAAACAAAAACTGTCAGACCCACACCAATTTTGAATTTTGTAATATTTTGGATACTTATCTTACCTGCCATCAAATTCATCAAAACAAACGCAGTTGCGGTATTTGCAACATAAACAATAGAAACCTCATAGAGTTTTGCTCCAAAAATCTCTGTCAAAATCAGTGGTAATATTGTCCAAACGGATGCTGCCCCTATATGCCGTAATAACAATGACAAAAAGAGATACTTGTTTTGCAGAATGACATTTTTTGTAGTTCCTGGAGTTACCTCCCTTGAAATAGTAAACTTTGGTAGCCTGTATGAAAAAAATAGTCCTGCCAAAAATAATCCCGTGCTTATGAGAAAAATTGTTTTTTCATTATTTGTAATACCTGCAGC
>DAMC01000001.1 GCA_002499525.1 Nitrosopumilales archaeon UBA218 | reverse complement strand
GAAAAACTAGAGGCCGCAGGCACTAGCATTCACAATTCCAATTTACAGTTATACTTGCACTTGGATTCGCCTGAAAACGCTGAATTTGCAAAGCATCTTGAAGTTGAATCAAGCGTTCTAGTTGCAATAGAGGCAATCAGGTCAGTAAAAAGCAGCCTAATTGCAGTATCTCAAATCTCCGGCATTGAGCAGATTTTGCCGTTTGTTTCACTAATCCGCATGATAAACTCGAATATCTACGGACTGGTTCCATCAACTCGAAACGATTTGGTGGAACTATCGACTTCATTGGGCAGCATTGTTGTGGATTCGGGGAGCCTCTTGGAGTCAAAGTTTGATTTCAAGCAGGCAAACTCCGAGTCCAAACAAATCCTAGCTGAGCTTAATTTGATAGCCGAATCTAAAATCCGCAAGCAGTACCCTAATCTTGATTTTTAAAAAAGCCAACTATGAACTTTGAAAATAGCCATTTTGAGCGTGATTTGGGCAAAGTCAGGCACATTTCTGGACTGGTTCGAAAAAAAATCCTAGAGACAAACCCAAACTATGAGTCAAAAATTAACCACCTGACCAAGGAAGAACTAGAAGACTTTGATTCCATACTTGCACTGGCCGAGCAAATCCTCCTAAAACACCACGGCAAAAAGGAAGCCTACTCGTTATTGTCTGAATTTGTGGACATGATGAAAAACTGGACAGTCTCAATTGGCGAGGTAAATGATCAAATCCAAGAACTGATCATATCTGCAAAATCATCTGTTTCTGAAATAGAGTCGGCAAAAACAGAGGTGTCTAATAACCTGTCATTTGGCGGAGAAAAAGAAGGTACAATAAATTTAACAAAATTTGTCAACGATATTAACAATCAAGAATACCAAGAAAAATCTAAACCTCAACTAGAGCAGGTAGTATAGAAATGAGTTTAGCACCACAAGAACTAGAAAATAATGCATCAAAATACGCATCAGATGCAATTAAACTTGATTCGCAAGGTGCACGCGGAATGGCAATTGCTAATTACCAAAAGGCAATCGATTCTCTTGTAAAATTAATCCAATTATACCCAGATAACAAACTAAACAAGGTTTACACTGAGCGCTGCAGAGCATACGAAAACAGAATCAAGGCACTGCAAATGAGCCACGGCGTAGATGTCGAGCCAGCAGTAGACCCCAACGCAACACCTGCAGAACAAAAGGCTCAACTTGAAAAGAAAAAGGACGAGGACAATTTTGATGATCTAGTAATGAAGGAAAAGCCAGACGTTACCTGGAAAGAGGTAATCGGACTGGACGATGCCAAAAACGCTCTACGCGAATCAATCGTTTATCCTACACAAAGAGCAGACCTGTTCCCACTTGGATGGCCAAGAGGCATACTCTTGTATGGACCACCAGGATGCGGAAAAACAGTACTTGCAGCAGCAACTGCAAACGAAATTGACGGATACTTTATCGTAGTTGACGCAGCCTCAATGATGTCAAAATGGCTTGGCGAGGCAGAAAAAAACGTCTCCAAAGTATTCAAGCTTGCAAGAGGCTATGCTGAAAAGGAAAACAAACCAGTAATTCTATTCATTGATGAAATCGATTCACTGTTGGGCAACCGCAACTCTGAAGTTGGCGGCGAGGTCAGAACAAAGAACCAATTCCTAACAGAAATGGACGGAATCAACGGCAAAGGCAAAGACATCAAAATGTATGTCATAGGTGCAACCAACAAGCCATGGTCACTTGACTGGCCATTCTTGAGAAGATTCCAAAAAAGAGTCTATGTCCCATTGCCGACACTAGAGGCAAGAGAGGCATTATTCGAGTTATACACGTCACAACTCAAAAAGGATGACAAGGTAAAGCCAATGGAGCTTGCAAAACTGTTCGATGGATACTCGGCATCCGATGTAAAGGACGTCTGCCAATCAGTACAACTCCGCATAGTCAACGAATTGTTCACACAACCAGGCTATCATGAGCCAATCGCAGGCGAGGCACTTCCACAACCTCGTACCCTTACAATTTCTGACTTTAAGGAAATAATGTCAAGAAGAAAGCCCAGTGTCTCAATGGACATGATTCGGGCCTACTACAAGTGGAGCGAGCAATTCCGGGCTCTGTAGAAGTATTTTTTTCCCAAAACCAAATTTCATTTTTAGATCGCTGTACTTGCAATAAAACTTAAATCATCTCTGAAATCCAAACACGGAGGGTCACAATTTCAATAAAAAAATCCCAGTTTGCAAACAAGAAAGCACAACTGATCTTATCTGATGGCACAATTCTAACCGGCAAAGGTTTTGGCGCTTCCAAGACCATATTTGGTGAACTAGTATTCAATACTGGAATGGTTGGGTATGTCGAAACCCTGACTGACCCGTCATATTCAGGGCAAATCCTGACACTCACATATCCACTGGTTGGAAACTATGGCGTACCAGACCCGTCACAAAACGACGAATCTGGAATATCGCAATTCTTTGAATCCGAGCGTATTCAGGCTCGAGGTCTGGTCGTGCATGAGCTATCCGAGATTGCAAGCCACTGGAATCTGTCCATGACACTAGATGAATGGATGCACAAGGAAGGAGTTCCGGGAATCTCTGATATTGATACAAGGGAGCTAACCAAAATACTGAGAACTAGCGGTGTTACGATGGCCGCACTGACTGTCTCTGATTCTGATATTGATGTTGAAAGTATCAAAAAGCAGCTTGCAGCTGCCAAATCATACAATGACGAAAAATTCATGGATGTAGTTTCTACAAAACAAGTCCAGTCATTTGGAAAAGAGCAGGACTGTGTGGTCGTAGTGGATACCGGAGTCAAAAATGCAATTCTTCGAAATGTACGTGACCTGGGATACAGGGTGGTAAAGGTGCCATGGAACACTAGTTATTCTGATATTATGAAACACAATCCAAAGGGAGTAGTCTTGAGTAATGGACCGGGAGACCCAGAGGCATGTCCTGAAACAATAGAGACTGCAAAGAATCTGATTCAAAACGATGTTCCCACACTTGGAATATGTCTTGGTGCACAAATAATCGGCCTAGCGGGTGGTGCAAATACGTACAAGCTAAAGTACGGCCACCGGGGTCAAAACAAGTCATGTCTTAATTTGCAAAACAACCAAGTCTATGTCACATCCCAAAACCACGGATACTGCATAGATCCTAACTCGCTTGGAAAAACAGATTTTGACTTGTGGTTTACAAACACTGACGATAACACAGTCGAAGGTATTCGACACAAGCTCAAGAAAATAATTGCAGTGCAATTCCATCCGGAAGCCTCGCCTGGCCCGTATGACTGCAAATTTGTTTTCAATGAGCTTGATTCTCTTATCAAAGGAGGGAAACAAAATCAAAAATGAGACACTGAAAAAAATCCTAGTTCTTGGCAGTGGGGCAATCAAAATCGGAGAAGCAGGCGAAAGTCGCTAAAACGACCGCTAATTCGACTACTCCGGTAGCCAATGCCTCAAGGCCATACGCGAAGACGGTCTGAAATCCGTACTTATCAATCCAAACATTGCCACGATTCAGACTGACACTAGGTTTGCAGACAAGGTGTACTTGCTTCCAGTTACGCCAGAGTATGTCTCGTCGATAATCGAATCCGAAAGACCTGACGGTATAATGCTTGGATACGGTGGACAGACTGCACTCAACTGCGGTGTCAAGCTAGCAGAAGCTGACGTTTTACAAAAATACAATGTCAAAGTTTTGGGAACGCAAATTCCCGGAATTCAAAAAACAGAGGACAGACAGCTCTTCAAAGACGCAATGAACGAGTGCGGCGTACCTGTGCTAAAATCAAAAACAGTCAACACGTTTGATGATGCAAAAAAGGCAGCCGAAGAGCTTGGCTATCCTGTAATAATTAGAGTGGCATACACTTTGGGCGGCAGGGGCGGAGGTGTAGCACACAATGAAATCGAGCTGCATGAAATTGTAGAGCGTGGACTAAACGCAAGTCTTGTTCACCAGGTTCTAATTGAGGAATACATTGGGCACTGGAAGCAAATCGAATACGAGGTAATGCAGGACTATGAAGGAAACAATGTCATTGTGTGTAATATGGAAAATGTTCTTTCAATGCGCGTGCACACTGGTGACAATATTGTAGTTGCACCATCGCAGACTATAGACAACAGGGAATACCACATGTTGCGCTCTGCTGCACTGCGTGGAACAAAACACGTTGGAATTATCGGCGAATGCAACATCCAGTTTGCGCTGGATATCAAGTCTGACAGATATGTTGCAATTGAAATCAACCCAAGACTGTCAAGATCATCGGCACTTGCCAGCAAGGCTACTGGATATCCGCTTGCATACATGTCTGCCAAAATAGGCCTTGGACACTCTTTGCCTGAACTAGTAAACAGAATCACAAAAACCACCACTGCGTGCTTTGAGCCGTCCCTTGACTATGTTGTGATAAAACACCCGCGCTGGGACTTTACCAAATTCGAGCGTGCAAACAGGAAGCTTGGACCTACAATGAAGTCAGTAGGCGAGGTAATGGCAGTCGGACGAACATTCGAAGAGTCCTTGCAAAAATCAATCAGGATGCTGGACATTGGCAATGACGGCCTGGTTTTGAACAGGTCCAATGTTGATGATGAGGAAATAGAAGACATTGAAAATCACCTGCTAAATGCCGACGACCGAGTTTTGTATTATGTGGCAGCTGCACTTAGAAAGGGAATATCTGTTGAAAAAATCCAAAAACTCTCGTTCATCGAACCCTGGTTTATTGAAAAAATAAAAAACATTGTCGATGTGGAACTGTCGCTAAAACAAAAGCCGCTTGAAAAAGACCTGATGCGACATGCAAAACACCTTGGATTCTCTGACAGGCAGATTGGCAGAGCTGTCAGCAAAGACGAAATGGAGATAAGAAAAATCCGAAAGGACATGGGAGTCTTGCCGGTAACCAAGCAAATCGATACACTGGCTGCAGAGTGGCCTGCCAAGACCAATTATCTGTACATGACTTATGGCGGACTGCAAAACGACATAACAGTATCCAATGATCAAAGGGGAATAGTTGTACTGGGTGCAGGACCATACAGGATTGGCTCTTCAGTGGAATTTGACTGGGGAACTGTAAACATGGTTTGGGGACTGCAAAAAAATGGAGAACCCAACACCGTAGTTGTAAACTGTAATCCTGAAACGGTATCTACTGATTATGATATTTGCTCGAGGCTCTACTTTGAGGAGCTGACACTGGAGAGAATTCTGGACATTACTGATGTTGAAAATCCAAAAGGTGTTGTCACATCAGTTGGCGGCCAGACTGCAAACAACCTTACACCAAAACTGGCAAAGGCCGGAATCAAACTTTTTGGAACATCTGCAGATGATGTGGACCGGGCTGAAGACCGCTCCAAGTTCAGCGCAGTTTTGGACACACTGCACATCAAGCAACCACCATGGCAGGCATTCTCAAACTTTGCAGAGGCAAAATCATTTGCAACCAAGGTTGGCTATCCAGTACTGGTAAGACCTTCCTATGTTCTGTCTGGTGCTGCAATGAAAGTAGTGTGGTCACAAGAGGAACTCTCTAGGTATGTAGGTGAGGCAACTACTCTTTCCCCAGACCATCCCGTAGTAATTACAAAATTCATGTTAAACTCGCTTGAAGTAGATGTCGACGGAGTATCTGATGGCAAAAATGTCTTCATTGGCGCACTAGTTGAGCACATTGATGCCGCAGGAGTCCACTCTGGTGATGCAATGATGGTAATACCACCATGGCGACTTTCCAACAAGCAAATCGAGACTATAACTGATTATGCAACAAAAATTGCAAAATCGTTTAACATCCGCGGTCCGTTTAATCTGCAATTTCTCATAAACAACGATCAAGTCTTTGTAATCGAGCTAAACATTCGCGCATCCCGCTCTATGCCGTTTGTATCAAAACTAGTCAAGACGAACCTAATCGACCTTGCATCGCAGGCAGTTCTTGGCAAGGAAATTCCAAAGATAACTCCTGACAAATGGAAGACCACACAGACACACGGAATCAAGATGCCCCAGTTTTCATTCATGCAGCTTGAAGGTGCAGACATTGTACTTGGTGTTGAAATGCAATCCACTGGAGAAGCAGCATGCTTTGGTGACAGCTTTTACGATGCACTATCCAAGGGACTAATTTCAGTTGGATATCATTTGCCAAAGACTGGCACTGCACTGATAACAATTGGAGGCTCGGAGAACAAGGAAAAACTACTCCAAACAATGTCTATACTCAAGAACCTCGGCTTTAAGATTCTGGCAACAGAGCACACTGCCGAATTCCTTGAGGAAAAGCAATTTGGCGAAGTGCAAATAGTTCACAAGATTTCAGAACCTGAAAGAAAGCCAAACATTTCCGACTTGTTGTACGAGCGAAAAATCAACTTTATCATAAACATCCCGTCAACTTCAACACTTGAAAAATACGTCGGAATGCTAAACGACGAATACCAAATTCGAAGAAAGGCAATAGAGCTTGGAATTCCTGTTCTTACAACTACAGAACTTGCCGAGTCTTTTGTCAAGACACTCGAGTGGATGACACACAACGAAACTACGAAAAAATCACTCGAGCCATACGATACAAATTAAAATTAAAAAAAGATGGTTTACTGACTGGGTGTAACACTGTCAGTTCCGTCTTGTGAAGGACTCATCATTTTTTTACCAAATCCGTGACTGTGCCACATGTTTGCGTTACTGAATCGCTCATGGCCGAATCCCCTGTGACCGAAAAATCCTGGACCGAATCCATCGCCCATCTGTTTTCCTTCAGACTTGTAAAGAACAGAACCGTTGCCTGCATCGACTGTAACGACGTAGCTGGTATTGCTCTCCGTATCAACTACGAAAAACGTGTAAACAAGGAATCCTTGCTCAATTCCAACATGTCCGCCAATGACGGAACCATTGGTCACTTGTTTTGCCGCAGTTGATGCAGCGTCTGAGAATGTGGTTTTTTGGTTGTTTTTGATGAAGTTTTTCATTTCGTCTTTGACGTTAACCGAGCCGGATATCTTTGGAATATCCTTGCCAGCAATCGGTGATGCGGCAAGTGCAGATATTGGACTGTATGTCAATACTACTGTCAACAATGCGATTGCAGCGATGACTGGAACTAACGTCTTTTTTGATTTGAGATCTGTCATTGCCTATAAAATGAGAAATTGAATAAAAACACTTACGCTTCATTGTTAGGTAACAAAGTTACCTCAAGCTTATCTGACTAATCATACAATCATCGTAGGTTGAGCTTGCTTTTTTTACTAATACGACATCAAATCGGAGAAAATCATTGAGTAAAAGTTGGTCCATGAATATAGAGATAGAATCTACATCCGAAAGGACATCTTACTAAAGTTGTACGAATATGGAGAAATCAATCAAAGCAGGCTCATGACAATCTGCGGCCTCAACAATTCAAAACACAAGGAAATACTAGACGACATGACGTCAAAAAATCTCATAACGAGAAAAAATGAGGCGTGGGGCAACAAAACGATAATCAAATACTCAGTATCTGAAAAAGGTAGACAGATTCTCAAGGAGCTGTTGGAGCCATATGAGGAATTGTTTCCAAGAAAGGAGTCGGGAAAAGTTGAGTAACATTGTTACCATAGTGTTTTTAATCAAAACCCAGGAGGTATCTAGCCAATGACTGACAACGAAGACAAATCATCAGATAACATTTTCAAGATAATGGATAATGTCATCTCGCAGCTAAACACGACTAAAAAAATGTTCATTATCATGATTCTAACTGTTATGGTTTTACCCCCGTTGACATTTGCAATATCTCACTCAATTTTAGAATCACAATTTGAGCACAGAGAAGAACACGGTCCGCCATCATTATTGTCGCTTCGACACATACCGCTTTTCATATCGCTTGCATGGCTTGGCGTTGGGATTCGACAGTGGCTGGTATTATCTGGCTGGACGAAGAAATATGCCAAGTACAAAAAACTTCAAGAAGACATTGACAAAAAACTCGAAGAGGACAAAGAATGATTGTTAGGCAAACTTTACAAGTAATGGCAATAATGGATGATGCATAAATGACAACTCCAGAAATAACATTTTGTGACATTCTAAAAAACAACACAACCAAGGTCATCCACAAGCTAGAGTCGGAAATTCCAATCAACATACAGGCAGGCTCTGACCTGTACTCGCAATACCTTCATTTGCTTGATGACTTTTTTGGCACCTGCTATATCTGGCAAAAACAGTTCTTTGACAAGCTTGGATTCACTCAGGAGATGCTAAACTCTATCAATGATTATTGGAGCCTTGTCACTGACAGATACTGCATGCAAATCGAAATGATAACTGGCACACAAAAATCCGCACTTCAAGTACAAGAAAACATGATGCAGCTGTTCGACAAATATGCACACGAGGCTTTGGACTACTATGGCAAGATGTTTTCAAGGGCCATGGAAAAAATGAATCAAAAATAATAAAAAAAGATCCAACTAAGTTTTAGTATCTTTTTTGAAATCTTGGTTTTTGGTGTTTTGGCAGACATTCCTTACAATAAACTGGTCTGTCTGGTTTTGGCTCAAAAGGTACCTCTGATGATTTGCCACAGTCTGAGCAAGTACATGGGTACATTTTTCTTTCAGCTGACATGCCTCCCAACTTGCCATGCCAAATAAGAATGAATGCTAGACTTTTTGCCTTGATCTCACAAAACGCTGGAAAGAAGGGACTCGTCGCCAATGATCGTGCCGTCCAGGGTGACTATTTTGGCAGAAGAAACGTCCTTGATTTTCTCAATTATGGGCGAGATTGATTTTTTGTAGTATCTTTTCTTTGTGGCATAAAAATACCGATTAAAAGAAGGAACTATGATTATCTCCAGCTGGCCTGACCCTGAAGGAAAAATGTTCTCCTTTGCAGTCTTGATCGAAACCCAGACTCGCTGTCCGTTCAGTATTGAATCCTCGTCAAAAAAAACCGGGTGGACATG
>DAMC01000073.1:4779-7343 GCA_002499525.1 Nitrosopumilales archaeon UBA218 | reverse complement strand
GAATCATCAACTCTAAAATTAGCATGCTTTATCATAAATGATGTGAACAAACTAGGATCCGTACCTGTTGGAGGAAGCAATCCAGTTAGAATAATGGGAATACTGAATCTTAGCCCTGAATCATTTTATAAAAAATCTGTAAAACACGGAAAACAAATTTCAGATACTGTAAAACAAATGGAGCAAGATGGTGCCGACTTTATAGATATTGGAGGAATGTCAACTGCCCCGTATTTATCGACACTTGTATCAGAAAACGTCGAATCCTCTCGAATCATCAACGCAATTAATCAAATTCGCAAGGTCTCTGATTTACCAATATCTGTAGATACATGCAGAGCCTCAGTAGCAAGAACTGCACTAGAGCATGGTGCTGATATAATCAATGATATTTCGGGTTTGAAATATGACAAAAACATGGTTGGAGTAATTGAAAAACATCAACCATCACTAATTTTGTGCGCATATGGTAAAGTCACCACAAGTAATATTCTGACACAAACAAGACAACTCCTCAAACAAAGCCTTGATCTGGCAAAGAAATCAAAGGTTTCAAAATCAAACATTGTTTTAGATCCTGCAATAGGTTTTTTTCGAAAAACTGGAAAAAATCCATTTTTTACAAAAATAAAAACAGATTGGCTTTCAAGAGATCTCGCAATACTGCAAAATTTATCCTCGATAAAACTCGGTCAACCGATCATGATATCAGTATCTAACAAATCTTTTATTGGAAAAATCATTCACAAAGAAGCTCCAGAAAGAATCTTTGGCTCTGTTGCAGCAGAAGCAATATCAGTTCTCAATGGAGCTGACATTGTGAGAACCCACAATGTTCAGCAAACCAAGGATGCAATTTCTATTGCACAAAAATTATCAAAACAAATCAGGAAAGGCTTATAACATAAACAAAATCTTCTGTAAAAGGTTTGGAAATTAAAGAAGGATTAACTTTTGACGATGTTCTTCTTGTGCCAAAATATTCTGATATTACAAGTAGATCTCAGACCGATCTTAGAACTAAACTATCAAAAAACATCTCGCTAAACATTCCTCTAATTAGTGCAAACATGGATACTGTTACAGAATCTGCCATGGCAATTGCCTTGGCTCAAGAAGGTGGTATTGGTATTATTCACAGATTCCTAACAGTGGAAGAAGAAGTCGAAGAAGTGCTCAAGGTAAAACGTTCAGCTAGTGTAATGATTGAAAATCCCTACATGATATCTCCAGACCAGTCAGCAAAAGACGCCATGGCTTACATGCGTGAAAAGGGAGTTTCTGGTTTACTCGTAGTCAAAGATTCCAAATTGGCTGGAATACTAACTCATAGAGACGTCATCTTTGAAGGCGAATCTAACAAACTAGTCAAAGACATTATGACTAAAGACGTCATCACCGCCAAACCCGGAATTAACCTATCGGAAGCCAAAGAGTTACTTCGAGAGCACAGAATAGAAAAACTCCCGCTGGTAGATACCAATGGCCAAGTCAAGGGTCTTGTTACCAGTAAGGACATTACACACAATGAGAATTATCCAAATGCATCAAAGGACAAAAAAGGACGTCCACTAGTTGGTGCTGCAGTTGGTGTCAAAGGAGACTTTATGGAAAGAACTGAAGCACTACTTGAAGCAGATGCAGATGCAATTGTAGTAGATATTGCACACGGTCATAGCGAGAACGCAATAAGTACAATTAGAAATATCAAAAAGGCATTTCCAAACTGCGAGCTTATCGCAGGAAACGTGGCAACTGCCAAAGGAGCAGAGGATCTGATTAAAGCTGGAGTTGATGCCGTCAAAGTAGGTGTTGGCTCTGGCTCGATTTGCATTACCCGTGTAATCACTGGTTCAGGAGTTCCACAACTTACTGCTGTTTATGATTGCGCTCAAATTGGCAAAAAATATGACGTACCAATTATTTCAGATGGTGGAACTAGAACATCAGGAGATCTCACTAAAGCCTTGGCAGCTGGAGCATCAACAGTAATGGTTGGCAGTTTGTTTGGCGGAACTGATGAAAGTCCAGGTTCTTTTGTCATGAAAAATGGAAAAAGATACAAAATCTATCGAGGAATGGCGTCATTTTATGCAGCATTGGGCAGAAAATCAAAGGAAACAGGCACTGTTGCAATCAATGATGATCTTAATGATTATGTTGCAGAAGGAGTAGAGGCAATGGTCCCGTACAAGGGAACAGTTGCTGACATCATAAAACAATTATCTGGCGGTGTTCGTTCTGGCCTGAGTTACTGCGGAGCTCACACAATTCCTCAAATGCAACAAAATGCCGAGTTTATCAAAATGTCTAGGGCTGGATTTGCAGAAAGTCAACCTCATGACGTTGATTTAATGTAAGTTTTTTTATTACATATTTTGAGATATCATAATGCTTACGAAAACCACCAAGATTGGTATTGGTGTAGGTGTAGCCCTGCTGGGAATCGGCATAGCATCATTGATAGTGAATTCCCCTTTTCTTCACAATGAGGTAAGAGAATACACAATCGATGTTGAAAAAAAAGCCACTTACGAATTTGATGCACCAAAAGACTCTCACCA
>DAMC01000073.1:3558-4397 GCA_002499525.1 Nitrosopumilales archaeon UBA218 | reverse complement strand
GAGGGAACCAACAAGATTACTATAATCAATAATGGACCATCTCAGCTAAAACTCTATTATGATTTCAATAGATACGGAGACCCTGCTCTTCTTACACACAGTATAATGCTACTAATCACTGGTGTTATACTAATTGGTTTTAGTGCAGGCTTTAGCGCAAAAAAGCCAAAGGGATTCTAGGCAAGTTTAGCCTTTTTGTAAGAACCAAGAACCTTGAGAAACACACATTGTTTTTTGATATTTTCTAGCATCTCTGATATCTTTGATTCGTTATAATTTCCGTCAAAATCGACATAGAAATTGTACTCCCAAGGTGTGCTCTTGTTTGGTCTGGATTCTATTTTTGATAAATTAATTTTGTAATCATTGAATTCCTTTAGGATGTTAAACAAGGCACCCGCTTCGTGTTTTACTGAAAAAATTATGCTAGTTTTGTCGCCATCCCGCGTTCCAGTTTTGGACAAGACCAAAAATCGAGTATAATTATTAGAATTGTCCTCTATTGACTCTGCAATAATTGGAACTCCATGAATTTCTGATGCTCTTTTGCTGGCAATGCAGCAGACATTCTTTTTTCCCATTTCTTTTATTATCTTGACACTGCCTGCAGTATCGTAAGCAGGAATGGTCTTTAGCTTGTTTTTTTGTATGAACTTTCTACATTGACCCAGTGCTTGAGGATGCGAATATACAGTATCTAGATTTTCTAGTTTCTCAAATCCTATCAAGCAATGTCTTACTCTATAGTATATCTCTCCGACAACTGTTAGTCCAGTAGATAGTAGCAAGTCATAGCTTTCCCCCACACTTCCTTCTAGAGAATTTTCTACTGGCAAAAC
>DAMC01000073.1:0-3215 GCA_002499525.1 Nitrosopumilales archaeon UBA218 | reverse complement strand
GTCTCGACATTTTTAAAAAATTGAATTGCTGCATCCTCACTATATGCCCCTCGTTCTCCCTGGAACGATACCTTTTGCATATTATTCTCGAAGCTTTATGAAATCTGATTTTTCGTAATTTGTAGAAATTTTTCTGTCTTCCATGAAACCGCAATTAGGACATTTGATTCTGTCTCTTAATGGGACTACGTTTCCTGCACAGACATTGCATTTTGTAAACAGGACTCCAAGCTCTGGCTCATCAATAGATGCGTGAATTGCGCCGTTAAGATGATTTTCTATCTTTAATGCAACAATATCGTTCATTCTGGCCATGATTCTTTTTCTGTCAGGATTTTGGCAAATGCATTCAACTCCAGATGAATTTGGCTTGCCGTTAAGATACTTGATGGCAACTGCAATCATAGACGGTAGCATCATTGCCACCGTACCTATTACAATATCTCCTTTTTTTGGAATTGATATCTGTCTGCCATTTCTAACCTGAACAGTTCTGGCCTTTTTATCAACATCAATAACACCTGCGGCAGCAGCCCTGATGGTCTCACCATCATCAAATGTATTGGCACCGCCCTCTAATTCTTCAATAAAACCAAGCTTATCACCTGGCATAACAAAATCTGTCATGAACTGTATTTTCGATCTTAACTAATAATTCTTTATAATCAGATTTCAGAGTCGCAGACTTGAATATCCTTGAGGATGTCTCTACCATCATCGTCAATAATTGACGGGGCTACCAGACAAATCTTGCCATTTTTTCTCTTACAATAAAGCTCAGACTCGTTATTGTCCTTGTCACGTGCCCAGAAAGAGTGTGTCTGAGAAAAGTTCGGACTCTGTCCACTTTTTTCATAAATTTCTTCAGCCGTCCAAACTTGGTCAACAGATGAAGTACCTAACTTCATTCCTTTGATTCCAACTATGTCTCCGTCTTCATCTTTGATTATGCAACTAACATGGATCCTAGCTTTTGGATATCGAATAAAGTTCTTTTTTGCATGTGAGAAATTATTTTTTCGCGCCATTTACATCAATTAATAGATATGAAAATGTTTTGTATTCTCAAGTTACTTCCTTGTCAACCAAACTCTCTGATTCTTCAATATTAACATTATTGTTGAATTGATCAAAGCCAGTGTGGAATCTGCATATAATTCTCAATACTTTCATGTCGTAATATCTTTAGCAGTCCGTTTGCTTGAGGTGTTGATAATACTGGCTTGTCAAATTGATTATCAGTTGAAATTCTAGGACATGCTACTTGGATGAACGCATCTATTCCTTTTAGATTACGTAATCTATCGTTTGTAATATCTGTCAATGCAAACAAATGAACTGTTTTTCCTTCCTTTTCCAACTCGCGCTTGAATTTCAGAGCAGTCAGCTTTGATAGCTGTCCTTCCTTAAGCCCCACAATTACTCCAAAAGTATTTGCTTCTGCTGCCTTGTACATTGCAAGTGTTGCCTTTTTTTGCAACATTTGCGCAAATTCTGTGACGTCTCTGACTTCATTAAAGTACGGATCAAGTACATACGTAGTCTTGTTTGTAGAGAGCGCTAGTCCAGATGCGTGAAAATTACTTTGTCCCATGAACACGTTTGCATCAACGACGTCTTTTACCTCCATTGCAGGATAAAACTCACAACCAAAAACCTGACCGTCATTTAGCTGGCCCTTTCCCTTACCAATTTTGACATTAACGCCACCATTTTCCAATATCTCTCTGACCAAATCAACCTGATTGAGATGTTGGCTATCTGTTACTAGGGAGACTGTCTTTCCCTTTAGCATCTCAGCACACTTTAGTGCAACTCTATCAAATGGTATGTCATCAAAGGCATCAATCAATACGACGTTATCCTCAAAGTTTGTCATGTTAATTGTATGGCCGATATTGAACAAAACTTCTGCCGAAAGAACTTTGGCCCCATTAGAATTCAAATCGCACGTTCCCCAAGTAGTATCAGCTAGAACATACGCTGGAATGTCAAATCTTTCCATGATTCTCATTGCCGTGTCTTGTACTGCAGGTAGCATTCCGTCAGGACCATTTAATGCAACAGATACTGGCTTGCGCTCTTCGATAATTTTGAAAATCGTCTTTTCATCTATTATTATCATGTACTTGATCGCAAAGTTTGGATTTTAATTTAAACCATGGTAAATCACAAATGTCGGACTTGAATAGTAAATCTGTGAAAAATAAAATCCTCAACATAGGATTTGATGATACTGATTCGCCTAAAGGCATGTGTACGACATATTTGGCGTATAGATTAGTTGATTCGCTAAAAAAGGAAAATGTGAAATTTGTTGATTATCCAAAACTAATTCGTTTCAATCCTAACATACCTTGGAAGACCCGCGGTAATGGTGCAGTTTCTATAAAAATTGAAACAGAAAACCCATCAAAGATAAAACGTAAAGTAATTGGATTCGTCAAAAAATTCTCTGATCTAAAAAATGGAGCAAACCCAGGAGTTGTTTTCTTTGAAAATGATTCAATTCCAGAAGAATTTGTTGAATTTAGTAAAAATGCACTATGGAAACTAATAAGCAGAAAGCACGCACAGGAGTTCATTAAAAAAAATAATCTGGACTCTTTTCACATAGGAAACGGGCAAGGACTTGTAGGAGCAATTGGTGCAATAGGGTACAGATTCAATGACCATACGTTTGAGCTTCTAAGCTATAGAAAAAAATCACAATTTGGAAAAAAACGAAAAATTCTTTCTTCTAGTGTTAAGAAGATGCAAGAAAAAACATATCCAAAAACATTTAACAGTTTTGATACAAAAAAACAGCGCATTATTTTTGCCCCCCGTGGACCAGATCCTGTATTTTATGGAATCAGGGGTGAGGATGTCGACACTTTACTTTTTGCCTCAACCATGATTGAATCCAGAGAAAAACCAGTAGGTCATCTAATTTTCAAATCAAATCAAGGAACAGGAGATCATTTACAAAATGAATTGGATGCAAGTTCTCTAAGGCCATACTCTTCAGGAACTATAATGGGAAAAGTTTTTGATGAGCCCAGAATCGAACGTGGCGGACATGTTAGATTTTCGATATTGAAAAATAATGTCAAGATAACCTGTTTTGTCTACAAACCTACTGGAATAACAAGTAATGCTATACAATTAATCAAAGGTGATCTAGTCAAGGTTGGCGGAGGCATTAGAAAATCCTCTCCAAAGCATGGAAGAAC
>DAMC01000026.1 GCA_002499525.1 Nitrosopumilales archaeon UBA218 | reverse complement strand
ACTGTTGGATTTATCTCCAAATTACCTGCATACATGATTGAGGCATTCAAGTCCACTCTTGAGGAGCTAAAATATGCAGAAGTAGTGATTGTTGTAATAGATATTTCAGATTCAGAGTTGGAATTACGCAAAAAATACCGAAGCTGCCTTAAAACCATGGCAGATTTAGACGTGGATCAGGAACGAGTCATTTATGCACTCAATAAATCTGACCTGGTAGAGCCAGAAGACATAGTACACAAGGCTGAATCAATTGGACTAACAAATAGCAAGAAATGGGTTCCGGTTTCTGCAGTAACCCAGCAAAATATTTCAAAACTTATGGACTTGGTCAAAAAAATGATGCAATCTCCACCTCAGCAGATAAAAGAAATACCTAGAAAGCAAGATTTGCCAAAATTCTATGAACAAGATGACGATTGAAGTATTAAGAATTGGACAGCGGGTTGTTCGAGACGATAGAGTCACAACTCATGTAGCATTAGTATCCCGTGCTTTCGGAGCATCTAAAATTTACATGAATGAGATAAACCCTGAGATCAAAGAGACCTTGGCCAAGGTCAATAAAACCTGGGGTAGCAGTTTTGAGATAGAATACATTCAAAGCTGGAGGGCTTTGCTCAAATCAAAGAAAATTGAGGGAGTGAAAATTGTTCATCTGACGATGTATGGCCAAAACATTAATTCTGTTCAATCAAAAATAGCTAAAGAGAAAAAGATCCTAATTGTGGTTGGCGCTGAAAAGGTTCCTCGCGATGTATATGAGAATTCTGATTACAACGTTGCCGTAGGAAACCAACCTCACTCTGAAATTAGTGCACTGGCAATAGTCCTAGACAGGATTCAAAATGGAAAGCAGTTCGAATCAAAATTTGAAAATGCTAGGTTAACAATCATACCAACCGAAAAAGGCAAGCAGGTAGTACCAGACAATACATAATCAATTCGGGTTTGTTAATACAAAATTTAGGCGATGATATTAGTCGCCTATGGAAGATGCTTTTTACAGTAGCATTTTAGATCAGTGCAATCTTTGAGAGCGCTGACGTATTCAGTCATGGGTTTCTTTTCAATTCCGCAGAAGCATACTTCTGCGTCTTCACCACATGTTATGCAATAACTCATGTAATATATGAGTAATTAACATATTTATGGTAATTGCTCGTAAAATAAAATACATTATCAGATACATTCACTTTTTAGTTTACAAATGTTTAATTTTATACAAAAAATCCTAGAAAATCAAATATCTGTAAAGAAAATTTGTGGTCAAATACCAAAAAAACAAGCCAGTCGATGTTAATTGTTAAGAGTTATTGTAACGTAAGGACATTGAAGCTGACGCAATAGCCAAAAGATTCCATGAGACATCGGTTTGCCGGTAGAAAATACAGTTTCTGCCCTCAGCAAAGGGTGTTTACCTGTGTCAGCTTTGCAATTTTGTTCGTAGATATTAAATATACAAATCTAGTTTTTACTTCAATGGTCGAGTCGTACGAAGACCCATTTGTTAGAATTTCTGCAATGATTGGCGGAGATGAATATCTCAAGGTTGCAAGGGCTCTCTTAAAAGCCGAGGATGCCACTGATGAAGAAATTGCAAGTTCGACAGGACTTAGAATTAACATGGTAAGAAAAGTTCTCTACGATTTGTTTGGTAAAGCTTTGATAACAGGGATTCGTGTCAAGGATGAAAGAAAGGGATGGTTTGTCTACAGGTGGAGATCAAGAAAAGATGAGGTTGAGAATTTTATCGAGAATCAGAAAAAGAAAATCTCAGAGAGACTACAACAAAGATTAGATTATGAGAACTCTTCACAATTCTATCATTGTGGAAATGAAGACTGTCCAAGAATAACATTCGAAACTGCGCTAGAGCAATTTTTCAAATGTCCAAGATGTAATGGAGTAGTCAATCTTAAGAAAAACGACAAGCTCAAAAAAGCTCTAGAGTCAAAAATTACCGACATTAGAAACGACATGCGTCGTCAGTTATAATACAAAACAACTTCATTGTTCTGACGCTTGATTTTTTTCAGTTTTAGCCTCAAGGAGTGCGAGATTTTTGATGAACCATCACCATCTACTAGTGTTTTTGCATCTTTGCCGCCAATTAGAAATGGGGTTACGGTGATTATTGCTTGGTCCACAAGTCCTTGATTTACAAAATCCCAGTTTGTAGCTCCGCCACCCTCCAGCAATATTGTTTTGATTTTTGACTTGCCAAGAATTTCCAATAGTTTTTTGATATCTACCCTATTTTTTCCAGAGATTACAATATCTAATGGGAATTTTGACAACCTGTTCAGATTTTTCTTTGGGATTTTTTCAGATACTGCGATAATGGTTTGGATTTTGTGACAAGTTTTGATGATTTGGGAATCAATTGGAATCTGTCCCAGTGAATCTAGCACTATTCTGATTGGGTTTTTGCCATCAGTATAGCGTACAGTCAGCAGAGGATCATCATGTAAGACCGTATTTTTTCCAACAAGGATAGCATCCACACTAGAACGAAGCTTGTGCAGGCGTTTTTTGTCAACTAGTGATGATAGTGCCGAATCTCCTGTCTTGGTAGCTATTTTCCCATCGACCGATATTGCTGCAGATAGAATTACGTTGGGTCTAAAGGCTGCCATGGATGATTTTTCCTCCTATCATAACAGCTGATATTGAAGACTCACTTGCTCGTTGGACTATGCTGGCGTATGGGTTGTGCATTGGCTCCAAATCTAGCGAGTGTTTGTCAATGAATATACCGTCAGCAAGAAATCCAGTTTTAATTGAGCCCATTTTTCTGTTTAAAATCAGACCAGCGTTTACGGTTGCCATTTTTAGAATCTCTTTAGGATCAATTCTTTTTTGATGTAGTCCCATGTGGGTCTTCCACAGATAATCCATTTCACGAAACATGTCTGGAGAGTTTATCATGACGTTGTCAGTTCCAATACCAACCCTACAACCGATTTTACTCATTAGTTCAAAGTTAGGGATTCCCTCTGCCAATGAAGCGTTTGCTCTAGGACATACAACAATTCCTCGAGACTTTTTGGAGGCATTTTTGAGATCTGAAATTCCAGCATATGTCATGTGTACTAGAAAATGGGGTTTTACTAGCAACGCACGTTCAGTCTCTGTCTTTTTGGTAATTTTTTTGGAATAAGTCATGCTTTGTTTTGTTTCTGAGCTATGTATGGCACGAATTTTTTTTGATTTGGAAAAAAATTTCAGTGAAGAATCACTGTTTTCATTTGCTCCAGAGAGTCCAATCCCATCAGAAATTCTTAATACATTAGCGAGTGTTCTTTTGGATTCATCAGATAATCTTTGGTTTTGTTGGAGTTGGGTTTTATCCTGATATGTTTCAACCCTACCAAGAATAAAAGCTCGAATCGGTAAATCCTTCAATGCTTTTCTCAACAAGGCCACACCATCAGGTCCTCCCTCCCTGAAATCAACAAAAGTTGTGATTCCTTTTCTTATCATAGAATGACATGTGTTTTTCATAAAAGATACTAGGTGATCAGGTAAGCTTTGTCTGAGAATTCTCTGTTTTGCACCAAGAACGGGATGAATTTTACTGTCAACAGAGCCCGTAAGCGTGGCATCTTTGGCAATAGAATCTCCAATATGAGTATGCATGTTAATGAATCCTGGAATCAAGAGTAATCCCTCACAGTCAATTCCTTTGCCAGCCAGACCTAACTTGCCGAATTTGTCACCATTTATTGATAGATTGGATTGACGAAGATACTGCAAGTCATTTCCATAAAGAATACTGAGATTTTTTAAAAGCATGAGAGCTCATAGATTTCCGGTTTTGTTTCCTTTTTGGAGTCGCGAATTTCACGAATTGTGTCGAGTGATTTTGTTGCAAGTTTGACTGCTTCTCTTGCGCTATTGCCGGTTCCAATTCCACAGTTAAAGGTGACATCAAACTCTTTTTTTGCAATTTCTAAAAACTCTTGAGCATTTTGCTTTGCATCATCTGACGTCACCACCATGAAATTGTCACCACCCATGAAAAACGATAAGGATTTTTTGCTCAAAAAGAATTTTGACATTCTTGCATAGATTCCGAAAATTATTGATGATATTTCATATGGAGATTTTACTTTTCTTTGTGAAGTGATATTTTCTACATCAAAGTGCATGATTGTAACTTTCTGGTCAGTCTGACCATTGACAAAGCCGAAAATACTGTGTTCCTTGTCAAGTATTACTGGTGTTTTTTTGCCTTCATATGCTTTGAGGTTTGCATCATATGGATTGTCTGCGTATCCAATCGACATGGACAACTTTAGAGATGATACTTTTTGTAGCTGTTTTTGGATTTCCACATGATCTGCAAGTGTAAGCCCATTTGTTATAACAAAAAACTCGTCAAATCTATTTGAGAACACTAGGCAGTTCTTTGCAGAAAATAGTTTTTGGATTTCTCGGTACAGATGTGCCTGAAGCATTTGTAATTCATGCTCCCTATCAGAACCAAGGGTTAGAGTCCACGGTCCATATTCTGTTATTTTGATGATTGTTAGCTGAATCATTTGATTTTCTCCAATTCTTTTGCAATCTTTGATATGGCCTCGACTGCACGTTCTGAGACAGGTCGAATTCTGGCATAGGCGTGTCTTTCTTGCATTCCAGGACCGGAAATTCCCAATGATACGGGTTTTTTGTGTTTGAGGGAGAGTTCTGTTAGTGTTTTTGCAGTAGCATGGGCAATGACCTCGTCGTGTTTAGTTTGACCCTTGATAATCGTGCCCAAGGTGACTACTCCATCGACGTCTTTTTTGGCCAATAATGCATCTACGATTATCGGCATATCATATGAACCTGGAACAGTGCAGGAATATTTGATGTTCATTTTAAGTGATTTCGCCTTTTCTTGTGCAACCTCCAACATTCGGGATGTTATCTCCTGATTGAACTCTGCAGTTACTATAGCGATATTCATCTAACGCACCTTGGAGAATTCCAGTAATTCCTTGCCATCAACAAACGGAATGGCGTTTTGTTTTGCAAATGTTTGTGCCTTTTCAGGAGTGAGTGCTTTGTATGTCTGTCCATCCATCATCTCACAAATTGCAGTGACTGGAGTCAGGTTTGCTAGCTTGGCCAAATATACTGACATTTCGGTGTGTCCCTGTCGCTTTGCCAGCAATCCACTGGATGCCAATAATAACGGTACATGTCCTGGGGTGGCAAACGATGAAACAAATTTTGCTTTTGCATCTGGCGAACTATACAATTCTGCCATTTCTTTTATTGTTAGCGCCCTATCCTTATCGGTGATTCCAGTATAGGTTTGTTTGTGATTTATTGTAATTGAAAATGTTGGATGATCTCCATATGGTGCAGTACCCATTATCATTTTTTTGGAATCTGAATCCACGTCTGCTGACCTTGACAAAATGTTATGCATGTATTGTAGGTTTAGTGATTTAGTAAGAATATCATCTATTGCAAGACATATCAGTCCGCCTGCATTTTGCCTCATTCGTGAAATATGTTCTGGTGTGACGAATTGAGCTGCTACAACCATGTCAACTTCGTTTTCTCTTTTACCAGAATCATAAAGTAAGACGAACTCTCCTCGTTTGAGGGACTCTAATGCTTGATCAAGTGCCATACATGAAATTCTTCGAGTTGCGATAATAAAGCTTACTAGTAAAGTAGTAATTACCACTTTAATGGTAGAAAATTATTCCTGCTTTAGCAAATATTTGCCTAAAATGTCTGTTTCAATGTTTATTTTATCACCGACCTTTCTTGTTGAGAAATTTGTGACATCTACGGTGTGAGGTATTAGACAAACGGATGCTGTATTTTTTTTCACGTCAACTACTGTCAAACTAATACCATCTATAGCTATAGAGCCCTTTTGAACAACGAATCGGGCCAAATTTTTTGGTATGTCAAACCAGATTTGTACTTCTTTGGGTTTTTTCTCTATTTTTGTGATAGTCCCAACACCGTCAACGTGCCCTAGTACAAAATGGCCTTCGAGTCTTTCCCCAACCTTTAGGCTTCTCTCAATATTTACAATTCCACCAACTTTGAGATTACCTAGATCGGTTTTTTTTGTGGTCTCTTCAATCATTTCAAAATCGCATTTAGAATTGTTAATCGATGTTACAGTTAGGCACACACCGTTTAATGCAACACTTTGTCCAAGCTTGAGCCCTTTGGAATTTTTACCAAGATCGACAGTCATCTTGATGGCGCTACGATTTTTTGTATTTTGTTTTATATCCAAAATTTTTCCAATACCTTCAACAATTCCAGTAAACATTTACTGGTTTAACCAACATATCCTATAAAACGATTAAGACAAGCCTTAAAAATAAAACTAATTCTGATTTTTGTGTGGATACTTTTGAAGCAATAGAAAAACGCCGATCTGTAAAAAGTTTTGATCCAAACCACGTCATATCAAAGCAGGAGATTGACAAGATTCTCTCTGCTGCAATACTTTCACCTACATCTTACAACATTCAACATTGGAGGTTTGTAGTAGTTACTAACAAGGAAACTAAGGCAAAGCTTCGAGAAGCATCTTGGAATCAGGCTCAGGTTTCAGATTCTTCGGTGGTTATCATTTTATGTGCTGATTTGTTAGCTTGGAAAAAAGATCCCGCGAGATACTGGAGAAACGCTCCAAAATCAACCCAAGATTATGTGGTTCCTGCAATTCTAGAATCATACGAGAGCAACGAGCAGTTTCAACGAGATGAGGCAATTCGCTCATGCGGAATGGCCGCTCAAACAATAATGCTTGCTGCAAAGGCAATGAACTACGACTCTTGCCCTATGATTGGATTTGTGCCAGAAAAAGTTGCAGAGATAATCAATTTGCCAAAAGACCACATAATGCCAATGATGATAACAATCGGCAAGGCACTAAAACCTGCAAACCCGCGGGGTGGACAGCTGTCCTTGAATGAGGTTACAGTTGATGATCATTTCTAGGTTAACAAAGATACTCGTAGTTTAATTAGCCAAAATTTGTTCTTTTGATATGGATGCAACTAGCATCGCTATCACAATAGCCCATCTTGTTGTCGGTTTTATTTTGGTCTTTTATGCAGCAAAGGCATACAAAAAGACAAAGTATCCACCAATGCTGCTTTTAGTTATTGGTTTTACATTTTTGGTTTTAGGTGAGACAGTAGTTGATGATTACATAACTTTTCTTAACAATGACATTCTAGAAAATATAATTGCAGAATCTTTTGAGATTACAGGCTTTATCATACTGATATTAGCAGTCAAGAAAAGCTGAAATGGAAACCGATTCAGATATCGCATCTGCACTGGCAGACAAATATACCAGAGACATACTTACCATTCTAGGAAAGGAGGAACTCTCTGCACAACAAATTGCAACTAGACTTGATATTCCGACGTCCACAACTTACAGAAAGATCAAAACCCTCGAAGATCTCCTTTTGATAAAAAAGACAAAGGTGGTACGCACGCTCGAGGGTCTAGGGGAGAGCTACTATAGGAGCCTAGTACTTGAAATCAATGTCAAATACAGGGATGGAAATCTTTCCTACACTGTTGAAAAAATCAAAATGGATGACAAAATAGTAAGGCTGTGGGAAAAGTTCAAGGATTAGTCACCATTCCCACTAATGAGAACGGTAGTTACTAAATTAAATATCAAAAACAATCCACTCACATGGAGAAAAAACCAACGCATGTTTTAGCCATAACACTGGCGGCAATAATGTTTGCAACAGGTGTGCTGTACCTATCGGTAGCATCTGATGAATTCGGTTCTCTCAAACAAGAAGCCCATGCAGCAGAATCAGGCGAAAACGAGGCAACTGAAAGTGGTGAGAATGAACGTGCTTCAAGCCAATCACAGTCCGAGTCAGGATTTGGTGATATGGGCGAGATCGTATTCTTTACCATTGTGGGTGCTGCGTATATTCCGATTGGCATGTGGATGCTAAAGGCCAAAGCGATTACCAGAAAACCATATCTTATTGCGTTAATCGGCTCGGCTGCGCTAATTGTATTCTATGTGGCAACCAGAACGATGGATATCCCAATGGTCGGATTGCAAGAGGACATTGGTGCACCAGACATCACTGCTAAAGTATTGCAGGGTGCAATTGTAGCCTTGGCTGGCTTTATGCTGTTTGCCATATCAAAGCAAAGAAAAACCCAGAAACTGGCCTAGATTTTTTAAAGGTCCATTGATTTTTTATTAAAAATTTTAGTATTGAGTGATGTTGAGCATATTATGGCATCCACACAGTTAATGGAGAAGATTCTCTTTGGTGTAGCTAAACAGTGGATTGCAGGGAATACCATAGATGATGCACTGAGTGCAGGACAGAATTCTTACAAAAATGGAATGGGAGTCATAATCAATAAGTTAGGAGAATACCATACTTCAAAGAATCTAATCGAGAATACAATTTCAGAATACAAAACCGTCATGGAGTCATTTAGAAAATGGAAAGTAAGCGGTGCAATTTCAGTCAAACCCACACAGATTGGACTGATGAAAAGCAAAAAAGAATGTCTGATGAATTTTGAGGCCTTGATAAACAGTGCCACCAAATCTCAGTCATTCGTATGGATAGACATGGAATCATCTGATCATACTGACGAGACTATTCAAATCTATGAAAACCTGTTAGCCAGATATGAAAGATTAGGAATTGCAATTCAGGCAAATCTTTTGCGAAGTGAGGGAGATTTGGCCGATTTGTTATCAATTGGTGGTAAAATTCGCCTTGTCAAGGGAGCATATAGAGAAGATTCCAATGTGGCATTCAAATCAAAACAAAAGGTCGACCAGAATTACTTGCGCCTGATGAGCATTTTATTTGAATCTGGTAATGAATTTGGAATTGCAACACATGATGGTGCTATGATTAGTTCTGCTGTAGCTTTGGCAAAAAAATATGAGAAAAAGTTCGAGTTTCAGATGCTGCGGGGTATTAGAGACGAGCTCAAACCAGTTCTTATAAAAAAAGGGTTTTCACTCTCAGAGTACATTCCATATGGAACAAATTGGCTACCGTATTCCATCAGAAGACTAAAGGAGCGAAAGAGAAACATACTACTTTTGGGAAGCTCGTTCCTGCAACAAAAAGCCAAGCCACTTGGAATTTAATGTAAAATCATAAGTACAATTTAATTTTCATCAGTTTAGCTGAGTAGATTCTATCAATGAGAATTGTATAATAGAAATATGAAAAATTCACATTGGGCTTATGAAGTTCGAGCCCCATTCAAGCGAGTCATTGCTTGGGACGCTCTTTTCTTTGTTCTAGGCATTGGCGTAGGCGCCGGAGTTGGCGCATTCCTAGCCACAAGCTAGGAATTTTTTTATTCTTTTAACTTGCTTTCCTGAAATATTTCCGACTCGTACCAGTTGTACCTAAAGAAATCCAAGCACCATTCATGGAACATTGCATCTTCACTGTAAAACATTTCTGTGAGGTCTGCCTCTCCCTCAATGTTTGGAAAAGAAACACTTGCTTCCTTTTCGTTTAGTACGATTAGAGTCTGTATAGTTTTTTTCATCTTTCTTTCAATGAGTCCTTTTTTTATCAGGGAATCATAATCAAGCACTGCAAGTAGTTTTTTTCTTCCCTTTGGTATTACTGCTGACTCTGATAGTATGTAATTGTATTTTACACCCTTTTGAATTTGCTTTACCTTTGGTTCAATCATGTCAAGCGGAGTCTCTGTTAGAATTTCGTAAATGTACTGGTTTGCATTTTTGTAAATCGATTTCCACTGTTCGAGGACCTTTGATACTCCCTTTACATGGGTAAAGTTTGCTAGCTGTCCTATTCTCATGATGAACTTTGGTGGAATTTCTCCAAAGGTATGATCCTCGAAATATTTCCGGTTCCTAGAGAGAAAGATTATAGATGGTGTTTGCGAGCATATTGTCTTGCCATATGTAGTAAGGGTATAGTGTCCATCGGGGTTTTTGACAATAAACCCGCCGTCTTCAAGCCTTGCAAAGTTTCTGTGAACCTCTTGAACTGTAGCTCCGATTTCTTTGGCCATGTTTGTAATTTTGGACTTTTTTTCCAATAACCTAAAGATAATCTGTAATCGTTGCTGGCTGGATAATTCTAAAAAGTTGTTAGCGGCCTCTTCGTAAAGGTCTTCCATAATTTACTGACATTGATCCTAAATAAAAAACGATTAGGTTGCTATGATTCGCTTTTTGCTTTGCGCCTTACTCTTCTGATAACTATCAGACAAACAAAACCTATAATCGCAATTATTCCAATTATCATGAACCCAAATACGTTAAGCATCGACTGGAAAACATTCATTCCAAAAAACTCGATGTTGATTTTTGGAACAAGATATAACGCATTGAGAATTTCTGATGGGGGAAATTCTTCTTTTTGACCAACAACTAGAACATATTTTGTATTTTCCTCACCTGATATTTTTATCTGATAAACTCCAGGGGGTAGAAAAATTTGAGATGAGGGTCCGGCAAGATAGTCTGCATTTCCAAAGCTTTCATGGAATTTGCTCCAGATATGATGAGAGCCATCAAGTCTGACGAACTGTGTTCCTGAATTGTCAACTAGTTCCAAGGCAACATTTTTGCTTTGGTTTGGTAGGTCCGGTATCTGAAGACTGAGATAGAGATTGAATTCTTTACTAGAGGGAACTCTGTAGTATTGGTCGGATTTTTCGATTTTACCGTAATATGCTTTTGATACCTCTGGCTGTTCGACCAATATAGGATTAGAGACAGAGTTTTGTTCGCCTACGATAAATCTGGGCTGGTGGGCACTGGCATCTATTGCTAATGGTAAAAGAAGCATGAAGAAAATCAGGATAATATTTTTTTTCATTTTATTTAGATTGGTCTCCCGCGATTTTGTTTTGATTGAATTTTATGAAATACATTATGCGATGCTCCGATGGTTAAGCAGCTTACAGCTACACCCACGAAATTACGTATAGTCATAATTTCATCTGGTTTTTGAGCCAACAATGAAGTGTGG
>DAMC01000103.1:1602-6248 GCA_002499525.1 Nitrosopumilales archaeon UBA218 | reverse complement strand
GCCCAGGACCTAGAGACTCTCTCGAACATGTAGATTAGATCGAGCAGATCAATTTGTAGGTGATTTTTTTGTTCTATAGAGGATCTGATATCACTGATTTTTCTCTGGAATTTTCTGTGACTTGTGATTGCGTCTATAGCTAGATTTCTGTTTTGATCAATAAAAGCATCAATAGATTTTTGATGGATGGATTCAATGTCCTTGGTTAACTCGTATATTTTTTTTAGATCATTTTTGGACAGTGTTGTATTAGATAAGGAATTGGCAATTTCTACTAGTGTATCACTTGTTGTTTCCAAAATGTTTGCAGCTATTCTATAATCTAATACATCAATATTTTCAAGATGAAAAACATTTGCTAGTCTTTTATCAGAAATTGTACTTCGAATTAGCCTTACTAGTAGAAAATATTGTCTATCTACTTCGTCATCACGGTGTGAAAGCGTTTGCAGATTCGCTCTATCATCTGTGATAAGAGCAGAAGAAATATCTGTAAACATTCCAAGGGCAATTGAACTAATTCTTTTTAGAATTTTTTGCGGGTTGAGTGTTGCTGTATCTAGTAGAAATTGAACGTTAATGTTAGAGGAATCCTCTTCAACAATTTCCATGCCAACAAGTCTTCTCATAGAATTTCGAATTTTTTCTCTGTCTTCTGCAGGAATAGTGGTTTTTGCCTTTATGCGAATAATATCATAACCTAAAAGATATGCACCTGTAATGTTTGCTACAATGTTTTCATCTTGCGGTAACGGATAGGATATTACAACCTCTTTTGATGGTCGTTCAGTTTTACCAGCAATAATTGAAATTGTATTATCACTTGTTTCAAGTTCTACCTCATTGCTTTTGTCCAGTTCATTTGCTTCAACCCACTCTTTTGGCAATGACACGAGTATGCTGCTTCCAATTTTTTGTAGGCGACGAATGAATTTAGTCATTTTATACTAATATAAACAATTTAAGCCATATTCTTATATTTTTATGAAAATTTAAACTCAGATCATATGAAGGGAGTCGCATTTAGCCCTGCACACATAACAGGATTTTTCAAGGCAGAGCTTGACCAATCTGCTAGACCTGAAATCCAAGGATCATTGGGTGCAGGATTTTCAATTGAGCAAGGCGTTACTACAACTGTCGAAGTCCAGGATTCCGAGTATTCTAATTGCTCAATTTCCGTTAGCGGTTATCAGCCAGACAATACTCAAGTTTCTGAATATGTTGTTTCAGAGTTTTTAAAAAATATCGATGGAAACTATTTTTTGAAAATTCACCACGACATTAAGGTTCCAGTAGGATATGGTCTTGGATGTTCTGCAGCTGTTGCTCTATCATTAGTATATGCACTAAATTCTGCATTCAGAACAAACTTTACCAAAGAACAGCTTGGAACAATGGCTCACAATGCAGAGGTAATGTGCAGAACTGGATTGGGTGATGTCTTAGCTTCCTATCATGGTGGATTTGAAATTAGAGTAAAAGGTGGAGCTCCTGGAATCGGTCAAATCAGAAAAATATCTTCTGAACCATATAGTGCAGTTATGATTTGTTTTTCACCAATTTCAACAAAACAGTTTCTTAAAGAAAGACTAGCATCGATAAATGGCCTTGGTGGAAAAATGGTCGATAAATTACTGCAGAGTAAGAATGTTGATCAATTTCATGATTATTCTATTGAATTTGCAAACTATGTAGATATCATTACTCCCAAGATGAAATCAGTAATTGATGAGCTAAAGAAAAACGGAATAAAATGTGGTGTCGCGTTATTTGGTGAGACCATATTTGCTTTGGTAAAGCCTGAGATTGAGGAAAAAGTGGTTTCTATTTTAGAAAGATATCCTGACGGCATAGTCATCAAGTCCAAGATTGATCAAGTCGGTGCAAGAATACTACATTGAATCATATTCCTTCCAGCCACCCTAGAGCAAAATCTCTATACATTAGAGAAAAGTTGGTTGAAGCTTTTGATGCTGGATTAGTTGCAAAGGAAGGACTGATGGCTCATGGACGGGGGGAGGCATTTGACTATTTGATAGGAGAAAAGACATCCAAATCAGCCAAAAAGGCAATTTCTGCTGCTGCCTATATGCTCAAAAATGCTAGAAATCCCGTCATATCTGTCAATGGTAACATTGCTGGTCTTTGTCCTGCAGAGATAGTACAGTTGGCCAGGGCAGCAGGAGCAAAAATCGAGGTAAATCTGTTTTATGCAACAGAAACCAGAAGACAGAGTATTTTTCGAACTCTGAAAAAAAATGGTGCCCATAAAGTCTACGGAATGGACAAGAAAAATTCGACAAAGCTTTCTGGATTAGACTCTGCCAGAAGAATTGTAGACAAAGAAGGAATCTATTCTGCAGATGTGGTTGTAGTTCCGCTTGAAGACGGCGACAGGACATTGGCGTTGAAAAAGGCGGGAAAAAAAGTTATTACATTTGATCTAAACCCCATGTCCAGAACTGCAGAAACTGCAGACATTACAATAGTCGATAATGTCGTCCGAGCCATTACATTGTTAATTAAAAATTGTAAAAATCCAAAAAAGACACCATTTGATAATTCCAAAAATCTCTCACTTGCCATCAAGGAGATAAAACAGAATCTGACCAGGAGAGCAGGACATGCATAAGTCAGTGAAGGATATTTTGGACAAGAAGAAGAACGGTCAAAAGATTTCTGTAATCACGGCATATGACTATACTTTGGCTTCTTTGTGTGACAAGGCCGGTATCGATATCATGTTAGTTGGCGATAGTGCTGGAATGGTTATGCTTGGGTATGAGAATACAATTCCAGTAACAATGGATCAGATGATCTTGTTTACTGAAGCAGTGGCTAGAGCAAGACAAAATTCTTTGGTAGTGGCAGATATGCCGTTTATGTCATATCAAGCAAGCATATCAGATGCAATTGCAAACTCTGGGAGATTGATTAAGGCAGGCGGCGATGCAGTCAAACTAGAAGGCGGAAAAATCGTCGCCCCAACCATTCAAGCCATAGTAGAAACTGGTATTCCTGTGATGGGTCATATTGGATTCCAGCCTCAAACTACCACGTTGGCCCAAGGATATAGAGTACAAGCAAAGACAAAGGACTCTGCTTTGACACTCATTGAAGATGCCAAAGCTTTGGAAAAAGCTGGTGCATTTTCTATTGCACTTGAGATGGTTACATCCGAGGTAGCAAAAATAATTTCAGAGTCAGTATCCATACCAACAATAGGGATAGGTTCTGGAAAACATTGCGATGGTCAAGTTTTGGTTGTACATGATTTGCTGGGATTGTATGACAAACTAAAACCAAAGTTTGTGAAACAATACTTGTCATTGTCTAGTCAAATAACAAAGGCAGTTTTATCATACAAAACAGAAATTGAATCTGGAAAATTTCCTGCAAAAGAGAATTGGTTTACAATGGATAAAGACGAGCTTGATAAGCTCATGAAAGAAATTGAATAAGCATCCATCATTAGATATTGTAGAATCACATGGGACAGAATTAACTGGTAAGAAAATCGTACTATGTGTTGCAGGAAGTGTTGCCGCTTACAAGGCAATAGAATTAGCCAGATTGTTAATGCGACATGGAGCTGACGTAAACTGTGTAACTAGTGAAGCAGTGACAAAACTAATTCAGCCAGATTATTTCAAGTGGGCAACTGGAAATCCAGTCATAACAAAACTTACTGGTAAGATGGAACACGTTGCATTAGCTGACTACAAAAAGTCAGATTGCATAATAGTTTATCCAGGAACAGCCAATACTCTTGGGAAATTAGCAAACGGAATTGATGACAGTGTTGTATCTACGGTACTGACTGTAGGATTTGGTTCAAAGATTCCAATTGTGATGGCACTTGCAATGCATCAAGCAATGTACGAAAATGCTGCAGTATTACGAAATATCTCATTTTTACAAGGACGGATAGAGTTTATCGAGCCTAAAATCACAGAAGGAAAGGCAAAGGTTGCAGAACCTGAAGATGTGTTGAATTATGTCCTAGATAGATTTGGCAAGTCTTCTGTTTTATCAGGCAAAAAAATTCTCATTACTGCTGGCCCTACAATTGAACCAATTGATACTGTTCGAGTTTTAACTAATCAGAGCTCTGGTAAAACCGGTGTCTTGATTGCAAAGGAAATGATTTCTGCAGGTGCAAGAGTCACGTTGGTTTATGGGGCCGGAATTGAAGAGCCGCCTAAAGGAGCTAAGATAATTCCAGTGAAAACAGTAAAACAAATGCATGATGCAGTCAAAAAAGAACTCAAAATACAAAAATTCGACGTTGCAATCTTGTCTGCAGCTCCAGCTGATTATACTACAACTCCAGTAAAATCAAAAATAAAAAGTGACAGGCAAAGTATAACGATAAAGCTACAAAAAGCGCCAAAAATTATAGATGATGTTAAGAAATTGCAGAGTGGAATCTTTTTAGTTGGATTCAAGGCAGAAACCAATATCTCCAAAACCAAACTAATAGAATCTGCAAGAAAAAAACTTCGAGAATCTAATTCTGATATTATAGTTGCAAACGATATCGGAGTAAAATATCAAAGAAATCCAGAGTTAAACCAAGTTTTGATTGTCGATAAACATGGTAAAGTGATTGACTCTGGACGCAAAAACAAGAAAGACATATC
>DAMC01000103.1:0-1232 GCA_002499525.1 Nitrosopumilales archaeon UBA218 | reverse complement strand
GAACCCAAATTTGCCTAATTTTGAAAACCAAATACAGATTTACTCGATATTCATGATTCGTTACATATTGTCTGTGTTTGTTCTCGCAAGAACTGTGTCAGATAATATGCTCCTCCTGCTCCCTTACCAGAAATTCCAGAATTTTTCCAGCCAACAAATGGTTGTGATTGTACCATTGCGCCAGTAGTAGCTGATTGTGCTCGATTTGCATATGTCACGCCAGCCTCAATTTTGGCAAAAAATTCGTCAATTTCGGTCTTGTTTTGAGAAAATATGCCAGCAGTTAGGCCATACTCGGAATCATTAGCTTGCTGTATGGCCTCATCAAATTTTTCAAATTCTTGTACACATAGAAATGGTAAAAACAATTCTTCCTTTACTAATTTGTGATTTTTCGGTAGATTGGTCACAATAGTAGGTTTGACATAGTAGCCGTTTTGGTAAAATCCATTTTCTATAATTTCTCCACCAAAAATTATCTTACCGTCTTTTTTGGCTACCTCCACTGATTGAATGAATTTTTTTCTTGCCGAATCGTTGATTATTGGTCCCAGATAGGTATCCTTTTCCCAAGGAAGGCCGATTTTGAGATTTTGTGTTTTAGATACTAGTTTTTCTAGAAATTTTGGCGCGATTTGTTTTTGCACATAGACTCTAGAACATGCGCTACACTTTTGTCCACCATAACCAAAGGCTGCACGTAAAACTCCATCTGTGGCCTTTTCTAGGTCTGCAGATTCAGTTACTATTACTGGATTTTTGCCACCCATTTCGGAAATGAATGGTTTTGGCGAATTGTAGGTAAATGTTCTGTATCCTGACAATCCAACTTCTTTGGAACCAGTGAAAGCAATTCCGGCAACATCTTGAGATTCAACGATTGTTTGTCCAACTATTGCTCCCTGCCCTGTTAGAAAATTAATTGCACCAGCAGGTATTTTGTTGTAAATTGCATTTACGAATCTAAATGCGGATATTGGAGTGTCACTGGCTGGTTTGAGTACCACAGAATTGCCTGTGATTAGTGCACCGCTACTCATTCCTATTGCAATGGCTGATGGAAAATTAAATGGAGAAATAATTCCCCAGACCCCGTACGGTTTTAGGACAGATTGGGTTTTTTCATTAGGATTTGCATTTTTCGTTGGTTTGACAAAACCTTCGTTTGATTCCAATTGATCAGCGTAAAATCGAAGAAAATCTATGGTTTCGTCCAATTCCCCCATGGCTTC
>DAMC01000075.1 GCA_002499525.1 Nitrosopumilales archaeon UBA218 | reverse complement strand
TCATGCTATCACTTGGACTCTGTCAAAATCGCGCAAAGCCAGCACGAAATAGAATACATTGAATTTTCTGATGAAGAATATTTGGATTTTGTAAAAAGTTTGTTGGAAGAAATTTAGCCTTTTCTGATTTCTTCTTTAGAGTGACCCTTGTTGACTAGCATCTGGATTATTGCCTCCTCTGAATAGTCAATTTCGTGTTCTTTTTCAAAGTGCTCCTTTATCTTGCGGACCACTCCCATTCCTATGGGCTCGTTTAAAACAAAACTACAATCAAAGCCATAATCGTGGCATGAAATTTTAGCTGTCATCGTATTTGCAAGTAATTGGTTTGTTAATATCTTTTTTTGAGAACGTATGATCGAGAAAAATTATAGAGGTATGGTGGTGATATCTTCTGACTTGACGCCCTTCCACAGTCCTATCATACCCTGAGGCTCTACTGGTTCTACTGTGACAATCTTTTGCAGCTTGATGTGATCCGGCGTTGGAGGTCTCCAAAGCATTGCCATGTAATCGCCTACGTCTCCGACCTTGTTTGGATTTCCAGGAGTGATCTTGTCCTTTGAGAATCCTTTTGCCACAAGAGCATCGACTGATTTTTGCACCAGATCCATTCTTCCGTGTACAAAGAGGTATACTGGTTTGCTGTTATCAAATGACATTGATTGGATTGGCTCTGTTTGCTAAATCAACCTTGTGGATTCTGAAAAAAGGTTAAATTGGCACAAGCAAAGCTCAAAATCGTGAAGATTGTAACTATTGGCAGCAGAATCTTTGTTACAAGCTTTCAGCTTGCCGGAGTCCAGGGAGTCGTAGTTGAAACCCCACAAGAGGCATTTACTCAGGTAAAAAAATTATCAGAAGATGCTGATGTCGGACTGGTTTTGATTTCAGAGGATATGGCAAACCCAATTAGCACTGACTTGACAAAGCTTCGCGCAACCAAGTCAAGACCACTAGTCTTTGCACTTCCAGCATCTGGTTCTGAGAAAAAGGAAGTCGACTATAGAAAAATGCTCAAGACAATTCTTGGCGTATAAAATTCTGGCAAAACTTTTTGCAATTGATTTGATTTTGAAAATATAATGTATAGTTGCTAAAAGACTACATATAGGATGAGCAGATAATTTTACTAAATGAAGACTGCCTCAGTAAAGGGACCTGCAATCGTCGAAATAAGCGAGACTGCAAAACCTACACTCGGTGCAGGCGACGTACTAGTCAAAATGCAATCCTGCGGAATATGTGGCTCTGATGTCGAAAAAGTTTTTGGCAAATACGGACAACCATCCATGCGACTGGGACATGAGCCGGCAGGAATTATTGTAGATGTTGGTCCTGGCGTAACAGAATTCAAAAAAGGCGACAGGGTCTTTACCCATCACCACGTTCCTTGCTATTCTTGCCATCTTTGCAATCATGGAAACGAGACCATGTGCACAAAATATTATGAAACCAATCTTTCACCGTGCGGATTATCAGAAGAATATGTAGTTCCAGAGTGGAACGTTTCTCACGGCGGTGTGCTCAAAATTCCAGACTCGATGTCATTTGAAGAAGCTGCCATGATTGAACCGCTGGCATGCTGTGTCAGGTCATGGAACAAGTTTGAATTCAAAAAAGGCGACACTGCTGCAATCTTTGGCGCAGGACCTACTGGAATGATGCATGTGATGCTTGCACAGGCAAACGAGTTTTCTGCAGTCTTTGCATTGGACGTAAATGACTTTAGGCTAAACTTTGCAGGCTCGATAGGTGCAATACCTCTCAAGGTCGGAACACCAGAGTCGGTTCAAAAAATTCTCGAGACTACAAAAAACCAAGGAGTCGACATATCTATTGTGGCAACAGGTGCACTGTCAGCAATTTCTGATGCAATCACACTTACTAGAAAAGGCGGAACAATAGTGATGTTTGGAGTCCCATCAAAGGGCGCCACTCTGAGCATTGACATGAGCCAGGTTTACTCCAAGGAGCTAAACATTGTTCCTAGCTATGCTGCATCTGACAAGGACACTAAACAAGCACTAGAACTAATTGCGTCCGGCAAAGTCGTGGCAAAAAAACTCATCACACACAGATACTCTTTGCTAGAATCACAAAAGGCATTTGAGCATGCACATACTGGTCACAACGCAATGAAGATAGTAATAAACGGCTGAGCAAAAGCTTAAGAAGGGTTTCAAAAAGTCGAGTTTTATCGATATGGATTACGGATTAAAAAGTAGAATAGCAAGCATCCTCAAGCCAAACAACGGCAGGGGAGTTATGCTTGCAGTAGATCACGGTTATTTTCTTGGACCAACAGAAAAACTCGAAGTACCAAAAAGAACAATCGCACCACTACTCCAATATTGCGATTCTTTGATGGTAACACGTGGAGTAGTTAGAAGCTCAGTAAACCCAAACTACCCAGTACCAATAGTTCTTCGTGTTTCAGGCGGTTCAAGCATCATTGGCGAAGACTTGTCAAACGAGGAAATCACGACAAGCATCAAAGACGCAATCAGAATTAACGCAACGGCAGTAACAATGTCTATCTTTGTTGGTGCCAAATACGAGCACAAGTCACTAGTAAGCCTAGGAAAACTAGTCAACGAGGCAGAAGAATACGGATTGCCAGTGTTGGCAGTTACTGCAGTAGGCAAAGAACTAGCAAAACGTGACGCAAGATACCTTTCACTATCATGCAGAATTGCAGCAGAATTTGGCGCACACATGGTCAAGACATACTATTGCGACAACTTCCAAAAAGTAGTCAACTCTTGCCCAGTACCAATTATTGTTGCAGGCGGACCAAAACTACCAGAACGCGATGCACTTGCACTAACTTACAACTCAATCAAGGCAGGAGCAGCCGGTGTAGACATGGGACGAAACATTTGGCAATCACAATATCCAGTAGCAATGATTAGAGCAGTACGAGCTATCGTACATTCTAATTACAAGTTGGAGCAAGCCTATGAATTATTCAAGCAACTTGCAAAGGGACAACCACAAAACCAAGGCAAGGGCAGCTTTAACCAAAACAGACC
>DAMC01000067.1 GCA_002499525.1 Nitrosopumilales archaeon UBA218 | reverse complement strand
ACGTATCTTCCAGGATACATCAAAGCAGCCTCTAAGATCGGTTTGTCTTGCCATAATTCTAATTCTGCAATTGTTCCTTTTTCGACATCCATGATGTTGAATTTTACACCTGCTGCCAGTGACTTGTTTACAATCAGTCCTGTGTTTGATAATGAATCGACAAATAATCTGTAAAATGGATAATTGAATGCTCCTGGCTCTGTCTTGTCGGCTGCTAAAACGGTGAATGCCTCGTTTGGTCTTTCCTCAAATTCTAGTTCTGCAACACCTGGACCCATACCCTTGACATTGCCGGAAAATGAATCCTTTAAGAGATCTTGTCCTGCACCGTAGAGTCCTTCGGACTTGGCAACCTTGGTGCCCTCTTCAAAAGCTTTCCATGCTAAACCGTGAATCTCTGAATTGTCTACTCCCTTTGTGTGGGACATGATTATGTGGACATCGTCTCCAGAGTAGCCGATATAATGATCAAGCAACAGGTTGGAAGAATTTTTGATTGTTCTTCTAACAGCCTCAATTAACCCATCACTGGGTCTTGTGTGTCCGCCAATTCCGCCTACATCAGCTTTGATTGCAGAAACTGTAACTTTCACAATTTCAGACTTTGATTACTTTGATTTATAGTATGTGAGCGAAGTTTTATCAAAATTTTTTACAAAATGACACTGATCAAAAAAATCCAAAAAATCTCAAAAAGTCTTGAAAAAATCGTAACGGTAATAAACCCCTCAGAAGAGGACAATCACATGGCAACAAAACCACACTTGAATTTGATAGTAACAGGTCACATTGATAACGGTAAATCAACCACAATGGGACACTTCCTAATGGACATGGGTCTTGTAGACGAAAGAACCATCGCTTCACATGCAGCAGAGTCTGAAAAGACTGGAAAAGGAGACACTTTCAAGTATGCGTGGGTTATGGATAACATTAAAGACGAAAGAGAAAGAGGTATCACAATCGATCTGGCTTTCCAGAAATTTGAGACACCAAAATACTTTTTCACTCTGATTGACGCTCCTGGTCACAGAGACTTCATCAAAAACATGATTACCGGTGCATCTGAAGCAGATGCAGCAATTCTAGTACTTTCTGCAAAAGAAGGTGAAACTGATACTGCTATTGCACCAGGTGGACAGGCAAGAGAACACGCTTTCTTGCTCAAAACATTAGGTGTAAGCCAACTAATTGTAGCAATTAACAAAATGGACGACAGCAAATACTCTGAAGCAGCTTACAAAGTTGCCAAAGAAAAGGCTGAAAAACTAATCAAATCTGTAGGTTACAAACTAGATACTGTACCAATCATTCCAGTTTCTGGATGGAAGGGAGACAACCTAGTAAAGAAATCAGAAAACATGCCATGGTGGGCTGGTAAGACACTATTGCAAGCATTTGACGATTTCACAAACCCAGAAAAGCCAATTGGTAAACCACTCAGAGTTCCAATTCAAGATGTCTATACCATCACTGGTGTAGGTACAGTCCCAGTCGGAAGAGTTGAAACTGGTTCATTCAAACCAAACGACAAAATTATTGTAATGCCATCAGGCGCATTAGGTGAAATCAAATCTATTGAAACTCACCACACCCAATTAGAAAAGGCAGAAGCAGGTGATAACATCGGCTTTAACCTCAGAGGTGTTGAGAAGAAAGATATCAAAAGAGGAGACGTCTTGGGTCACCCAGACAATCCACCAAAGGCTGCCAAAGAATTCAGAGCACAAATCATCGTAATTCACCACCCAACAGCACTTGCACCTGGTTACACTCCAGTAATGCATGCACACACCGCACAAGTTGCAGCAACAATTACTGAATTTGAAGCAAAAATCAATCCAGCAACAGGTGCAGTTGATGAACAAAATCCAAAGTTCCTCAAAGTTGGAGATTCCGCAATCGTAAAAATCAGACCAGTTCGCCCAACATGTGTTGAGACCTTCAAAGACTTCCCAGAAATGGGTCGCTTTGCACTCAGAGACATGGGCGCAACAATCGCAGCTGGTATCATCAAAGATATCACTGAAGAATACAAACCATAAGCCTGGTCTTTGTTTTGACTCAATCCGCCCGAATCAAACTGACAAGCACAAACCTTCCTAAACTTGATGGTGTTTGCACAGAGATTATGGGAATCGGAGAGAAAACCGGAGTCAAAGTAAAAGGACCAACACCTCTTCCTGTAAAAAGATTAAACGTTGTAACAAGAAAATCTCCATGCGGAAACGGAACTGAAACATATGAAAAATGGGAAATGAGAATGCATAGAAGAATTATCGATCTTGGTGCAGACGACAAGGCAATTAGACAATTAATGAGACTGAAAATTCCAGACGATGTCTACATAGAACTTTCATTAAAGTAGGTCATATCCTTAAATTACAGAGCCAGAGTTAGAAATTAAATGTCTGAAGAATCCACACCGATTGAAAACATGTCAACCGAGTCATCTCCTGAAGAAATGATGACTACTGAAAAATTCGATGTCATTTACAAGTGTCTTAGATGTGGCACTACTGTAACGAACACCGAACTGTCCAGACTACCTGAAATAAAATGCATTTGTGGTTTTAGAGTCTTTACCAAAGAAAGACCACCAATTGTTAAGACAGTACACGCACTCTAGTCTTTTTTGAAACTGTGATATTTTTGCAAATGAGTTCGCATGTCGTACATGTTTGTAAACTCTAAATTGCATAACTTGCAGTCATACGGAATATGTTTTCCATGGACAACTTGCTGGTGCTGCATTAAATCTTCATCTGATTGAAACTTCAAATCGCAATTGGCGCAGGAAATCTTTTTCTTAAATAACTTCATTTACGGGATTCCTTTTGCTCATCCCAACATTTCCTGCATAGTTGTCCGTCCATCTTCCACTCGTCTTTTGGATTATATCTGAAAAAATTCATCTTGTTGCCACATTGCGAGCAGTATTCTTTTTTGTGGTTAAAATCTATCTCCTTTGAATCAAAGCATTTTTTGCACAATAATCCCTCCATATCCCACTGCCAACGCGGTTCCCACAAATCTGTGATTTTTTGCTCAGCACTGCAAATAGCACATTTTTGCTTGAATGTGCCGTTATAGTACTGCTCCATGGTTTTCATATAGCAGTCAGTACAGAGCGTGCCCTCAAAATTCCATTCTTTTTTTGTCTTGTGTGTACGCTTGGTTTCCTTGTTGCACACGGTACAATGAGTAGATTTTTTGCTAAAAATGCCCAATGATTATACAATAGGTGGAACTTTTAAAAAATGTAATCATAAAAAGTGATAGTAAAATCTTAGATTTCTCTTAGGATCTTTTCTACAGCCTGTCCTGCATCGACCATTCCGTTAATCTTGGCTATTTCTTGTAGCTTTTTGAATTGGTCTGCAGTTAAGCACACTGGCATAGTTCTATTTGCCATGCCTAGTATCGTCATGCTAATTTTATATCCTTTACGCTCTACTTGGATCCAAAACATGATCTCAAAAAATATTTGGCACTAAAAACAGCGGTTCTTGTTGGCAAAAAAGCGGCAAATCCTAGTAATTGGTAATAATGAGAGTGGATGTACTCCAGAATTGGAAAAAATCGCTTATGCTGTTGGTGCAGAGGTGGCAAAATCGGATTCGGTACTAATCACTGGCGGATTGGGTGGAGTAATGAAGGCAGCTTCTCATGGGGCACATGATGCAGGAGGCCTGACCTTGGGAATAATTCCTCAGGATAATGCGTCATTTGCAAATGAATATTGCGACATTGTGATCCCTAGCGGCATTGGACTGTCTAGGGATTTTCTTAATGCCTTGTCTGCTGACGGCGTAATTATTGTGGGTGGCGGGTCTGGAACACTCTCTGAGACCTGCGCGGCTTACATGTACAAAAAACCCATAGTCTCACTCAAAAATTCTGGAGGAGTAGCAACCAAGTTTGCTGACCAGTATTTGGACCACAGAGAAAATGTCAAAATTATCGGAGTCGAAACCCCTCAAGAAGCAGTTCAGTACATTCTTGGCAAGATTACTGCATAGTAGCTAACAGCGGATCTGGCTCGTAAAACTTGCCGTATTTGGACGCCAAACTGTTTAACTCGCTTATGATATTTTTTACTCCAAATTCCTTGGCAGTATCAAAGATTGGTTTTTTGAGGCCAAGGCCAAGTTGTGCAGCTTTTTCTATTTCTGGAATGTCACTTGCATTGTTAGTTACTAGCCAAGCTGCATTGTTTAGGATATTGGCAACTAGAGAAACAGGGTTGCATTTTTTTGCCAAATCCTCGTCTAGTTGGATTCTTTCGTACTTGTCATCAGAGTATTTGTAAAACCCCTCACCAGATTTTTGGCCTAGTTTTTTCTCATTGTACAATTTTTCGATATCGGGGTGGGGAAAGATTACTTTTTTGTCCCGCAATTCCAGCTCAATTGTTGCTTTATGGATTACATCCATGCCAGTAAAGTCTGCAAGCTCAAAAATTCCCATCGGAAAACCCATGGTGAATTTTACTGCAGAATCGATTTGCTCCATTGTGTATCCTGAGCGCTCCTTTAGCCAGCATGCCTCGTGAACCATAGGGATGAACAGGCGGTTTACTATGAATCCAGGAACGTCTTTTTTACAAATGACTGGTTCTTTTTTAACTGATTTTACAAAATTCACTGTCAAGTCGACAACATCTTTGTTGGTCTTTTGTCCTGGGATTACTTCAACTAGTTTCATTAATTGAGGTGGATTAAAAAAGTGAATACCGACAAATTTTTCCGGTCTACTTGTAGTGTTTGCAATCTCTGTAATTGGAAGTGTGCTGGTGTTTGATGCAAAAATTATTCTGCTGTCTGCAACTTTGTCAAGCTCTGCATAGACCTTCTTTTTTAGTTCCATTATCTCTGGCACTGCCTCGATAACCAAATCTGCTGACTGGACAGCTTGGCCCAAGTCAACTACTGTTTTAATTCGAGAAAGAATCGCATCTGATTCCTGTTTTGTTATCTTTTCCTTTGAAACAAGTTTTTCCAAACTCCAGCGAATTTTTTCCATCGCCTTGTCTAAAAATGACTGCTCTATGTCGCGTAAAACAATATTGTAACCTGCCATGGCACTGACTTGGGCAATCCCATGTCCCATGATTCCAGAACCTAAAACCGTGATATTCTTGACTGTCAATGCAAAACCTCTACTGATATCCATTATAATGTATTTCGTGTTTTTGTTTGGGAATTATTTGTAAAGTATATCTGGGAATCAGACAATTATGATGCATGGATTGCATTTTCTGCAAAATAATCTCAGGCCAAATTCAAGCAAAACTGGTGTCTGAATCAGAACAATCAATAGCGTTTTTGGACGCATTTCCACTTGCAAGGGGACACACACTGATAATTCCAAAAAAACACCATGCAAAAATTCAGGATATGAGCACAGATACAAACGCAGATCTGTTTGCATTGATGCATAAACTGATTCCAAAAATTGATGCAATCTCTGGCTCTACGCTTGTTGCAATACATAATGGCAAAGGCGCCGGACAAGAGGTCTCACACGTTCACATACATTTGATTCCTAGAAATTCTAACGATTCTGCAGGACCAGTACATACTATGTTCAAGAATCGGCCAAAATTATCAGATTCTGATTTTGAGGAAATTCTCTCAACAATAAAGACCAGTTAATGCGGATACAGTCTTGAATTTGTTTCCTTGTCTTCTACCCTGATTGCCTTAGTGGGACATGTCTGGGCGGCATTCATGATTTTTTCCTTGCTTGCAGCGTTTTGTTTTATTACGTTGGACTTTGGATTCATTTTACTGTTTTTATCAATCTGAAAAACTTCGGGTGCGATTGTTTCACAACTAGAGCACGCAATGCACAAACTGTGGTCTACCATAGTAAACAGGTTTGGAGGTTTTTCTTGGGTTATCTCAAAATCATATTTGCTTTTAGTATTTCGTGACTTTCGTGCTTCATAATTTTTCCAAAATTCATCCGTATATTGCTGCCAAAACTGCGGGTCTGCATCCTCGACCTCTTTGGTGAATTTTCCCCAGTCTGCCTCTGGAGTTTTGCCGGATTTTTGAGCACCCCATCGTTTTGCCGATGATGATTTTTCCTGATTAAAATCACTGGTAGGTTTTTGGGAAGAATTTTTCCCACCCTCTTTGAGGTTGTTTCTAACTGTGTGATATGCTTCTGTAATTAGTTTGAATTTTTTTCCGTCCTGCTCTGAAGTGTTCTTGTCGGGATGTGACTCTAGAACCATTTTTCGATAAGCTTGCTTTACATCATTTTGTGTTGCATCCGGTTTTAGATTCAAAATCAGATACGCCTGACTGATGTTCAACACCCTATAGTGATTGCCGAGTCTTAAAAACATGATTTGCTTGGAGTGCTTGTTATCATCACTGACTGCGAAAACCTTGGCTCGTCAAAGGTTCTAACTTTGTGTTTTTACAGACTAGTGCAAATTCTGTTTATTCATATCTCTTGAAAAAAATCCAAGTGATTAGTTGTTCTCTGAGAATCTCTGAGCGGCAGATACTAGGGACTTGACGTCTGACTCGGAATGGGCATTGGAAAATGCGCCAAGCTTTCCTGGCAAGAAAAATATCCCGTCCTTGGCAATCATTTCAAAATGGAATCGTTGTAATTTGGCAGTATCGCACATTGATGCGTCCTGTGCATTGTTGATTTGAGAAACCCCGTCCTTGAGAAAATGCGTCATGAACAGCGAGTCCCTTCCAGTGGTGATTACTTTGCCGTCAAATGCCCGCGTGATCTCTTTTCGTGCAGTCTCACCGAATTTTTTAATTTTGGAATAAATG
>DAMC01000054.1 GCA_002499525.1 Nitrosopumilales archaeon UBA218 | reverse complement strand
AATATCTCATCATTCTTTAAAAATTAGTTCTATTTGAATACGTTATGGATGATGAACTTAGGAATCGCCAAATAATGAAAATTGCCGATTTATTGATACATGATAATGTCTCCCCTAATGAACAAGATCAAATAAAATTAGAAAAATATCATAATTATGCTAAAAAAGAATTCAATTTGAGTATTGAAGAATCTGTTCTGCTTGTAGATGAAACTCTGTTGTATTTGACTCTAAAAAATGCCAATGATGTTGATCCACTACAAAATGGGGACAAGTTTGGCGCAGGTTTTAGCTAGATCTTTGTGCGTTTTACATTCATGTACTGATGGTTAATGATGGTTTATCCACTGAGTTCGATACTCTTCATCAAAAATCTCTGTAGTGATGTCACTGTCTTGGATCATCGATCCCTTCAAATCCATATTGAAAAAACCCAGTTTCCCTTTTGCAGGAATAGGAATTTTAAATTCTTTCGCATTTTTTAGTAAGAATCCAAAAGTATTATCAGTAAAATAATTATCTGGAGCAAAATGATATTTTTTATCGATTAAAAATTGCTCTTTGGTTTGGTATCTTTTTACATCATAAATTTTTGCTTTTCCTAAAATCAATCCCACTGCAAGATTTTTTCTATCTATTCCTAATCTTTTACAATCCGCAAACTTAATTTTTAATGGAGCGTGAATTAAAAATTCTCCTCTATATCTTGTATTCCAGTGTCTAAGCTCGATTATTTTTTGGCCTTTGATAATAAGGTCGGCAAAGGGCTGTGAAATTGACAGACACTTGAAAGTACTCAATTACATCCTGACACTGCAACGATTTGGACCCATCTCCAAATCTGGAATTTGTTCAGGAGATATTGGAATTGTACCTTTGTTTATCTTAATTATGATTGAATAATTCATGGGTCGAGGAGTGGTAATACTAACTACTTTTGAGACAAAATCTGATTGATTAAGATCTAGGAGTGGCAGCTTTTTTGCATTTTGTACCGTTGTGTAAAATATTCCATCCTTTGTTGGTTTTACCCCTTCACCATGGTGTGTTGGAAATATTTTTACTTCATCACCAAATTTGAGAATCTTGTTATGTAGGGTATCGTATAGATTTGCAGCAAATTGCTCTGCGTTATCACGTAAATCAGGCCTTCCAATTCCCTCCAAGAACAAAATGTCGCCTGAAAAAACATATTTCTCATCAAGAACAAACGTAAAACCTCCGGGAGTATGTCCAGGAGTATGAATTGCCTGTAGTGTTTTTGTGCCAAATGTAATGGTATCACCATCTGAAATTCTTTCACTTTCTAGTCTGTACTCTTCTAGACCACTAAGCAATAATTTTGCTCCGCTTATCTGAGTCAATTCTTTAGCAGCAGAAACATGGTCTGCGTGTTGGTGAGTATCTATGACTTTAGTAATTTTAAAACCATGTTCATTTGCAAATTCAACATATTTTTTTGGCGGATATGTCGGATCTATAACTATTGCCTCTCCATTTGAACCGATAATGTGTGACAAACATCCTTTCCCAATCTTTTCAACTTGCATGATTGTAATGTCTCCTTCTTTTAGAATTGAACAATTTAGAACTTGATTCCACAAAGACATACCTCCAATCAGAGAAGTTGACTCTAATCCGTTTTTTGCCAAAGCAAACGTTGCAACCATAGAACGATTTCCATGGGAACAGATTGTGATTATTTTTTTATCTTTTGGTATTTGTGATAAAGAATCATTTGCAAAAAGCTGGGAAAGTGGGATATTGACAGCTCCTGGTATTCTAAAATCTGCAAATTCTTGAGGTTCTCTCACATCAAGTAAAAAGACATCATCGTTTCCTTTTATTGAATTCCAAAGTTTATCGCCTGAAATACTGGTATCATGTCCGCTTTTGACCAATTCTCCTTGCCATGAACTCATTCCATCCTTGAGATAATGCGCATCAAAACCAAATCTCGCCATCATGGTGGCGTTTTGTTTAGATTCGGAACCATCATCATCAATTAATATGATTTTCATTGATGGTGGAATCTTAGACATGATGATTTGTTTCTGTTGCATTGAATTGCAAATAGCATTTGCAGCACCAGAAATATGTCCGAACATGTAGGATTCTTTTGGTCTAATATCGAGAATCAACGTGTTATCTTTGTTTTGTAAAATTTTTGATAATTCTTCAGCCGTTAATTCAATGTCCATTTACTCTGAATCATTTGAGGGAGATTTAGAACTTTTGCCTTGAAGCCAAAAATACGTCCCATGCATAGTTTTTGCAGAGTTATTTGATGAATTCAGGATGTTTCTAATACTGTTAGTACTCTGTTGGGTATGTCCTTAAGTCTTGAAACTGCGAGAGTTTTTTCATATCCGAGATATTTCAAATTATTTGCTATAGTTGTCGCACTGTAAGTATCACGACCTACTCCAATTGCGACCATTTTGATACCTATAGTTTTAAATGATTTTACCATTGATCTTACCGCATCAGGATCTGATGGTTCCCCATCTGATAATGTCAAAAAGATATCTGGTTTTTTAGATTTTAATGTTGGAAATATCTTTTGATAAACATCCGCAAGTGGCGTTCCACCGTTAGCCTCGATCTGTGCTAATCTTTTTGCACAGGCATTATTCCATTTTGTTTCTTCTGGCTTGATCATCCAACATATGACTTGTTTTTGTGTCGTGTTGAATGCAAAAACAGAGAATTTTATCTTCAAAAACCCCAATACCTCACACAATGCCAATGTGGCCTTTTTGTATTCTACCTGCTGCTCTGTTATGCTGGAAGAATGATCTAATAATATCACAATCTTTGATTTAATTGACTTTTTTACATCGGTGAAAAATGGATTGTAACCTTCAATATATGATTCCTCATCAAACTCGTCGCCGGAAATTACGTGTTGCTCTTTCCAACTAGTTCTCCACTCCTTGAATTTTGTTTTTAGGTTTCCTATCAAATCTTGATCGTAGATTCTCGTCTCATCCACATTACTTGAACCTGGAATCTGAATTCCAATGGATTCGATACCTAATCCTTTGTTTTCGTTTTTCTTATTCTCATCTTTAATTACCTTGAATTCATCTGCAACTGACTTTCCAGCCAAGATATTTTTGGGATCAATTTTTCCAAAATCATCTTCTTTATTTTGAATGATCTTTTGTAGTGCCTTTTCAAAGTCTTGTGGGGTGACCAAAAGTCCTGGACCCTTCCATGGCACATTGAGTGGTACTGTCGTGAGTGCATCTATGTTTAAAATCTTGAGAATCTCAGGGACCTTTTTTTCTAACCAATCAGTATCATGATTGTTATCTATTGCCTCTGCAACAATTTGTTTTGCCATATTTGATGCCAAATACACACGCTCTGCAAAACTAGGTTGTAGTTCTCCTTTGATATCACCTAACAAAAATTTTTGAAAAAAGGCCTCTACAATTCTTGATTTTCCTAAAATATTTCCCAGTTGTTGCCTGTATAACCACAAGTAGCTATAGTAAAAAATCAGTTCTTCATCCATTCCCCGCCAGATTTTTCTTCCAAGTAATTCGATACGTCTTGTTTCCATGGTATTCAGAATAAACCCAAAAGCGTGATCATTAGAGAGTATCTTCTTGCAAAACTTTACTCTCATTGACTCGTACCAAATTGCAACCCTAAATTGTCGATATTTATCAAAATCTGTACCTGAAAATTTTTCTGGTGATACAAGACTGATTTTATTCTCTTTTAATTTTGTAATACTTTCTTTTTTGTCAGAAAAATCTACTACTATTCTATCTCTTTCTGACCATCTTCTTGCCAAGAACGTGGCAATTTCTACTAAAGTGTCATTACGAAGCTGTAAGGATTGCATTATTTGCCAAACATTGATGTGATGATATCGCTAACCTTTTGATATTCTACATTACCCCACTGACCATATACATTTGCAAATACGATGTCTGCAGCTTTTTTTGCACTCAATCCTGAATCCAAAAGTTTTGCATATGCTATAGTTTCACGAAGACTAGGGGCATAATACAATTCTTCTACTGCAGCTGCCTGTCTGAGAGTATTTGCTAACTTTATTCCTTGTTTTAGTGAATCATCATGATTTCCACCCGCGTGTCTTTTCACAATCTCAAATTCAGTTTCTTCTGGAGGATAATCTAACCTAATTCTAATTGGAAATCTACTCAATAGTTGTGGGGGAAGTTCCTTCGTACCTACGTGAGTTAATGGGTTGATTGTTGCTACTACAAACCATTTTTGATTTGCATTAATGGTCTCGCCAGTTGATTCTTTTAGAATTATTTGTCTTCTGTCATCCAATGCTTCATCTAGTCTGAGTAAAACATCTGCCTCTGCGGCATTTAGTTCATCCAAGTAAAGAATACTGCCTTCTTTCATAGATCTAATCAAAATACCCTCATCAAATCCAATAGTTCCTTGGGTTAGTGTTTTAGTACCAATTAGATGACTCTCTCGAGTGCGAAGACTGAAATTAATTGATTCTAATTTTGTATCTTTGCTATTTGCAAAATCACGCACCAGTGTAGTCTTGCCAGTGCCCTTTGGACCTATTATCAGAACAAAAAGGCTAGAATCATAAGCTTTGTTCAAAATATCAAAAGAATTATTCCAATCCAGATACGCTGATGATTGTAACATTAAATGAGATAAGATTGCACTTTATTTAAAATGACCTAACTGATTACCACTAGTTTTCCCATTTTGCAAGGTGCTCGTAGGAATCGTTCATTGTTTTGAGCAATTTTTTATGCCAATCCTCAAAACCTTCTGGGGTTGTTGGGAAGTTTCTATAATGCTCTGTTAACCATCTGTTTTGCTGTGTAGTGTATCTCAAACCATCAGCCAGTTTTTTGTTTAATGCACCACGAATCAACATTCCCATTTTACCAATCATTGAAAAATCAGGATGTTCGCCCTTACTGATTGCCTCTACATCCATGTTGCCCAAAAAGTGCTTCATGCCGTAATTGATTTGATCATTTGTGAGCATCTGCAGTAATCTTCGAAATACTTCCAATCCTGGTGTTTTGTATCCGTATTCGTTGATGTAGTCGACATTATATTGCCACAATCCTTTTTCTGTTACATCACCTGCTTCGATTGCATGAGCTACATTTTTACCGATTATTGTTCCTGCAATGAGCGCTGGACCAATTCCTCCAGCATCAAGTGGTTTTGGCATCCATGCTGAATCCCCAACTAGCATAAACCCGTTAGCAACCATACAATCATTTTGCCTTCTTACTGATACCTGAAAATTCCCAGTAGCATTACTGGTGTCGGATGGGTCTGTTGATATTTTCGGATTCTTAATTGCGCGATTTCTGGCAACATACTGATTGATTAAACCAGAAACATCATCGTGTTTGCCTAGTCTCTTGTTTCTTTTATCTAAAAGTGTCTTTTCAACGCCTAATCCGATGTTTACTTTGTTTTTTCCTTTTGGAAACACCCATCCATATCCTCCAGGGGCAATATCTTGATCTAAATGAATCAGACAATAATCAGGATCAAATTCGGATAGATCTTCCTGACCTTGCTCAAAATACATGATGTGTCTACCAGTTGACTCTAAATCGGTTCTGTCGATTCTACGTTCCATCTTTGTGGTGTTTTTGATCTGGTTTCGGAGCATAGATGTAACTCCTGTGGCATCTATTACGACCTTGGCAGTCTTTTTGAAAGGCTGTTTAGTTTTCATGTTTTGTCCTTCGACACCAACTACTTGATTTCCATCGTAAATCAGCCCAGTTAGACTTGTCTCAAACTCTACACTGATTCCTCGCTTTAATGCCTCTTTGTATTGGCTTTGTGGAAGTTGTTTTCTATTTAATAAAAATCCGTCACCGTCAAATGGAATTGAAGTTTCTCTGTCTGGAGACAATGCCATAACGCCCTTTACTTTATGCTCAATCTCTGGTGCATTCCAAGAAACTTTGATACGACTGGACATGTAGTCGACTGCTTCCTTAGATACCGCATCACCACAAACCCAACCGTTAATGGATTTACTTCCAAGCATTATCGGAGTATTTCTGTCAACAACTAGAATGGATAATTTTTGATTTGAGTAATGGGAGGCAGAATGGGCAGCAATCATTCCTGCAAGTCCTCCGCCGGCAACAATTATGTCATAATCTGTTTTCAATACGTGACAGCTGAAATTAGATTATTTAAAACAATCTTGAATTATTTTTTGGGTCAGATCGTCGCGGCGTCTTCACAGCTTGCGTATGCTCAGACTGGAGCGGCTTGTTAGCTCTTCATTCCCAACTGGATAATACTCTAAATGATATTAAATTGTGCTTGTGAGTAATTGGGAATAGGTTCTGATGATCTCTTTTTGAGAATATATCGGTGTGTAAATTCTAATCTTGATTGGGTCGTCTCCGGCAGGCTCAATTTTACCTTCAACTAATGACTGCTTTGAGATTCTTAAGAATAGACCGGAACCATCACACCTATTTTCTAAATCCTCGATGATTTCATCAATCTCTTTTTTTGGAATATTGGCAATCAAGTTTTTTACAAAACCTCCAGCTTTCTTCTTCTTTATTTTTGCATTTACTAAAGAAATGGGATTTTCATAATGCCCTTGTAGGCTTTGTACTGCAAAATCCGCTTTTTCTAGAAAAAACATTTCTTTAAAAGAATCAAAAATTTTTTCAGAGTCCTCAGTTGCGTGTATGATAACTTGAATTTCTACTTCAAGTTTTTTTTCCATGAACTCTATGCTTGTAATAGTGTGACTTGAGCTTCAGCAGTTCTGATAAGCTTTACCTTTTCAAGACCTACATGTCTCATTCGGATTACCTTTTTAGCTGCTGCCATGATATCCGAGTTTATCTTTCCATAACATGTTGCTTGAACGAATTGATCAATGGTCATTTCAGGAATTGTTTTGCCCATTACTTCTCTTGCAATTAATCTTAGGGCGTGTTTTCTAGATGTGTTGAGTTTTTTATGTGTCAAAGCAATTACTTTGAGTCTGAACAAGTAGTTGTCTTTCGTTTTAACATCCATGACAAAGTTAACCTTGCTAGAACCACGTCTAATGAGACTTCGGAGGAATTCCTTTGCATATTCATATCTCTTGAAAATAGAGTATGCCTTATCTCCATCAATCTTAGTAATCTGGAAGTAAATCTTGTATTGATACTGAGATGGATCTCCTTTCAAAATATCAAATAATGTCACTTCAATTACACGACCTATTGCTTTTTGCTCATCCGTGATTGGTATGTATGCTATCGGTGCATTGTTAAACGATTCTGGAGCGATTACTGTGACCCATTTTTTCTCACGCCACTTGTCCTTTACTTTTCCTCCTCGTTTACGAGCCAATTATTAAGCGACCCTGAAGCCAAAATATAATTGTACTAGATGATGTTTGCCTCAAGGTACTTTTGTAATGGCTTTGGTACACTGATATGACCATCTTTTGTCTGAAAATTTTCGATAATTGCGACTAGTGTTCTGGTAGTGGCAACTAAAGTGCTATTTAGTGAATGAAGATACTGTGTCTGTTCGTTAGTCTTGTCTCTGAATCTAATCTTCAACCTTCTGGTCTGAAAATCAAGACAATTTGAACATGAGACTATCTCACGATACGAGTTCTGACCTGCCATCCATGCTTCAATATCATATGTTTTTGCAGAAACTTTACCCAAATCCCCACTGGATAGTAGCATAACTCTGTAAGGTATTTCTAATTTTTGATAAAACTCTTCTGCGATTGCAAGCATTTTTTCATGTTCACTCCAGGATTCTTCCGGTCTTGCAAATACATACTGTTCAACTTTTTCAAATTGATGCACACGGAAAATTCCTTTCTGGTCTCTACCATGTGCACCTGCTTCCTTTCTAAAACATGGACTGACACCTGCATATCTGATAGGCAAGTCCTTTCCTTCTAGTATTTCATCTGAATGCATTGCAGCTATTGAATGCTCTGAGGTACCAATCAAAAACAAATCCTCATCTTGAACTTTGTATATCACATTCTCAAAATCATCTGCTATGATGGCCCCTTCCATTGAATTACGGTTAATCATGTAAGGTGGTTGAATCAAGCCATATTGTTTTTCTGTCAAAAAATCCAATGCAAAGTGAATTAAAGCTTGATTTAATCTTACGAGATTATTTTTCAAATAATAAAATCTGGCCCCTGCAGTTTTTGCTGCACGTTCCAAATCTACCAGACCCAATTCACGTGATATGTCGATATGGTCTTTTATTACGAAGTCAAATTTTGGAACAACACCCCAACTTTTGATAACCACATTCGCAGAGTCATCAATTCCAATTGGAACCGACTCGTGAATAAGATTTGGCAACGTCATCACCAGTTTATCAAACTCCTGCTCTGTTTTTACTTGATCCGATTCTAGCTTTTGAAGTTCTTGAGATACCTTTTGCATTTCTGTTATGAGTGATTCCGCATTCTGTCCTGACTTTTTCTTTGCAGCAATGTCTCCGCCCATGTTGTTTTTTAGCTTACGAAGATCGTCTGTCTTGGTTATCATCTCTCGACGCTTGGAGTCTAATGATAACATCAAGTCTAAATCAAATGAAACATGTCTGTCGGAAAGCATTTTACGAATAATTTCTGGTCTTTCTTTGATGATTTTGGGATCTATCATTATTTCATCACTTTTAATGCCATGGATACATGTGCCAAAACTTCGTCTATAGTAGAGGTGAGCGTTTTCATATTTTCAGTACTTTGAAAGTTAAAGACAAGTGCATTATCAAGATTTTCTATTTCAAAAGACAACCCTTTTGGAAAATCGATATTATCTGGTTCCAAGGCTGAACGTATGGCGTCTGATTTTTCCTTGGTTAGTTCACTGATTGTTATTTTTACTGTGGTTTCCATTGACACTGTCTTCTAGATAGTCTAAAAAGCCGTCCAGTTTATCCTTTGTAATTTTTGCACCCGCCGCAGCATCATGACCTCCTCCAATACCGTTGAATTTTTCAGCTCCTGATTTCATGAGAGATGAAAGGTTGACATCAGTTTTACAGCCAACTGATTTACGTGATGAAAACTTTACCGTGTTCTCCTCACCGTTGGTTCGAAGTATGATTATTTTACCTGCATTCTTTGGTGAACCTGCTAAAAGTGAAGATATTGTACCTGTCATGGTTTCTGGTATGACGCCCTCACCATTTACCATGACCCATTTTGGATTGTCGCTAATTCTCCATCTTTCATTAGATAGAATATTCATGTAATCTCGAATCAACTTTCTATACTCCAAAAGAATATTCTCCCCCTCTTGGAGCATCTTGTTCCTATCACCCATACACACTGCGATTCCTACTCCGGACCTGCCGATCCTCCCACAAGAGTTCAGCATAGTAGAAAACTCTCTTGCGTCTCGCAAAAAGCTACGCGGCTCTTCAGCTGGGAACTTGTATGTATGACCTATCAACTCATCCATAATCTGAGTGGCATTTTGTGAACTTGCGAACTTGGTAATGGATTCTATCAACAATCGTTTTTCATCATCAGTTAGATCTGATGGTGTTCTCCACCTTCCACCATCCTTTAATTCAATTCCGCACGATTTGAAAAGAGCTAAACTCGCATCTCGATTCCAAGTCAGACCCTCTATGAATGGCTGTGATGTGAAAGCTAATGCATCTACAAGGGGTCTTGTTTCCCTGCCTACCAATAGCAAATCCATGTCCACTGAAAGCATACCTGTGGATTTTGCCTGTTCTACAATGTCCAAGTTTTTACCAATAAATGATTTTTTATCGCCTTGATCCTGCCTATCCCCTAAAGCAGAAACAACTGCGATAGGTGCCAAGTCAGAATTCTTCGAGTCAAGGACCATGGCTGCCAAAAAAGCCATACCTCCTGCACAAATCTCTGTACCACCATTGATGTCATATTTCCACGCATTGATCACTCGGTCATTCTCGTGCTCTTCTGATGGAATTTCATGATGGTCTAGAACAAACCATTGCTGATCTAATGAATCATCTAATTGTTTTGCAAAGCCCCCGCCTAGGTCTGTCACAATGTGAAAATCTCGTAAATCCGATTGCATATTCTTGATAGTGTTTTGATTCATTTCTTTTGCAGTCCTTACTGTAACTTTGGCACCGGCACGAATCAAAGCCTTGGTGATAATTGCTCCTGATGTTAATCCATCGCAATCAATGTGTGTTACAACTGAGATATCTTTAGCAGATTTGATTTTGTCTAAAACTATGTCGCGAAAATTTGCTAATTGTTTGTCTAGATTCTTACCCATTATTCAAGTTGGGCTACAACTGACTTATATTTCCAGTTTTGTGGTATTGCACCGATTCTTTTGTAATATGTTGCAATTCGGTGGACCTTTGCTTCAACCAACTCTAACGATCTAACATTTCTCTTATCAGAATTGTTACTTCTGAGGTGTCTTTGCAGGTTAATTGCTTTTTTAACAATATTGTTGAGATCTTCTGGAATCTCTTGCTTCACGTTATTTTCCTCTAGTATCTTTTTGACAGATTTTTTTGTAATTGTTTTTGCCAGGGGAATAGCATGTTGATCCCTCAACTTTATGCCGATTTGACTCATAGGGACTCCGTCCTTTCCGTATTTTACGACTAGTTCTTCTACCTCTTTGGCACTTGAACTAACCCATGATGGGGATCTCTGATTAATTGGTCGAGTAGAGTGTGACTGACCGTGCCTGTGAGTATGTACACGTCCCATGAGAACGCTTTTCGCAGAACTAACATAAACCTTACCACAAAACCTCGCGAAAAGCGATATTTAGAAAAAAGTTAAATAGAAACCATAGCCCCAAACACTCAGGTAAACACTATGAATAAAGCACTACTCGGAGCAGCAATACTTGCTGTAGCCGTAATATCAATGGGAATGACAGAACATGCATTTGCCCAATACATGGGTAATGTAGACCAGTCATCTGGAAAAACAGGCAAAAACACTCTCGAAGAAGCACTAAAACTTCAAAGAGAACGTGTAGAATCTGCCAAAGCAAATCCATCAACTGGTTCTGGCACTCCGTACCTAGCAGCTGATGGTGTCTTGGGAGCTTCTGCAATAGCAGCAGCCGTATTTGGAGGAATTGCCGCGGCATTTTTCTTCAGAGCAAGAACCGGAAGATATGCAGCTCAAGGAAGAGGATAAACCTACTTCTCTTTTTCCATTTTATTGATTTTTCTAGTCCATACGATCTTCGTAGGTTTTCGCTGTGAGAGAAATGTATATATCGCACATGAGGCGGTCATTAAATTAATGACTCCATTATTCGGCACAGTGTTTAGTATTCTGTCAACCGTATTTGGGCAATTGGGACCAAACTATGACCCATTGTTCTATGATGTCATGGTTTACATCTTTGGCACAGTCATGTTCACTGTATTCCTATTGGGAATCATTGCATACTGGCTAAGAGTACATGGCTGGTCTTACAAAGACAACCGTGAAAGATGGGTTGATGAGTTAGACAGACACTTTGAAAGAGAAGGTATCGGTTTGATACCAGACAACGGAAAGTACTGGTAAAACCTCTTTTTTCATTCTTTTTAGTTTTCTTTAATCTTGGTAGTTTTACCACTTAATGATTTTTGATTACTTTGAGTTTATTTTGGTGGTGAAAAGTCCTGATCTTTTCCACTATCATATCCCTTTGTGAAGAACACTGCTCGATAATGCGCTCCATCAACCAATGGCTCCCTGATGTAATTTGGTGATTCTTTTTCGTCAACAAAGATCTTTGACTTTTTCTCATCCATGTCTCTCATAGGGAAACCCTTATCATGATATGTAGTCCAAGTCCACAAAAAGTGTCCTAATTCAAATGGGTATTTGTTCTTCCATTCTGCATGAATTGTACCATCATTTGTTAAAGTATAAAGTGAATGTCTACACTTTTCATTATTGCCAACATCTGCAGGAATGATAATTTTCTGATTATCTACGTACAAATCCAAAGTTGCCGTGATTTTATAGTCTGTCTCAACTCCATTAATGCATACTCTGAGTGGGTTGTCACTATTTGCCCATTGTTGGATGAAAATACTGGCTACGCCAACAGAGATACCTACTGCAGCTGTGATGATAAGATATCTTAAAGTGTTCTTTCTCTTGGCGGGATCGCTAAGACCTGGCCACTTCATGAATTTGATTTAAAATTATGTCATAAAGTCGTTTCTCTTGTAGGTTATAATAAAATGAAAAGAGAGAGGGTTTGTTGGTTTAGATTACTTGCCAAGGACGAGTTGCGAATGTTATGACATAACCAACGCCAATAATTATTGATTGGTACATGATGTTGGTATATGGGATTGGTTTGAGTATTGGTTCGCCAGTAACTACTACTGTTTGTCCTGGGCCTAATCCTGGTCCAACTGAAGCTACATTGAGTTGTGTATGTACGTGGTAAACTCCGGGCTCTAATGCCTTTGCGTGAATCTCATATGGAATCACTGAGTTACCTGGGATTTGAAAGACGTTTCCTGGTGGGGTTCTGGAAAGAATTTCCCATCTACTTCCTGCGTTGGTGGACTCTGTGAATATAGAGTTCCATCCTCTTAGGTCTCTTTCAACAAGACTTACGAACGTGCCAGAAATGACTAGTTCTTCACCTGTTTGGAGTGATTGTCTGTTGAAGGTTTCGTCTTCAATCTTTACAAAACGACTCTGAAGCTGTGCTTGAACACCGTGTGCTTCTGCAGTCTGTACCATTTGGGCCAAATTTGGACCTAATGTACCGAGTGCCAAGACTACACCGAGTGCTAATACGATTGCTTTCTTGTCGACCATAGTTTCCCGTTAATTATTCATCGACGCATAGAATGATATATGTTTTACCGTTTTATTCGGTTGAAAAACTGCTACCCTTACGAATGGTGATGTTTAATTGTTCAACATTAATGTTCAACATAAATCGATATGATTTTTTTCCATATAAAATATTAAAATTTTTACTCTAAAATGAAAATTTTTCTATTATTGACATTGTAATAATCTAAAAATCATAAAAAATCCTAACTAAAATAAACTGATGTTTTATATATTGAAAAGTTACTAACTCTATCATGGCACAGATGCCGGCATTAATCCCAAAAGAAGTTGAGATCCAGAGACTAAAGAAAATCTGGCTCATCGTTATTGCAATGGGATCAACAGCAGCATCCGTGGAAGTAGACAACTTTGTAGATGGTTCACTACATCAAACCTCTATCAGAGACTCTGCATTTACACCAGCACACTGGTGGTTGTACAGTCATTTCATTGCACTACCACTAGGTTGGGGTTCTGTAGCTATCTATGATAGAAAGGTACCAGTACTCAGAGGTCCAAACAACTCCATGAACACAGGTCTAAAGATGACCATTCTAGGTTACCTAGCAACCATGTTCACAATCGGAGTCAACGAAATGTGGCACTTCTGGTTTGTAGAGGAAATCTTCGCAGTTCCAAACCACTGGATGTTCAACATGGGCGTAGTCGTTGCCTTTATGGGCGCACTTGCATATGTCGTAAGAGTATATGCAAGACTAGTCGAACTCGGTGCAGAAACACCAGGTGAGAACCCATATGTTGCAGAAATGTACAAGATGGCTCTAGAGGGCAAATTGTACAGTAGAGCAATCCCATAAACGACAAACCCTTCTTCTCTTATTTTTATGATCGACCCAATCTAGGATTTTAAGAAAGACTTAAAAGCCAATAATCGATTTGTAAATCAAATGACTCTACCAAAAGGATTTGGTTCAGGTGGCTCCGGCGGAGCATCAAGTGCTGATGTAGAGAAGATGATTGGACGACGTGTTGAAAACATGATCGGCATTATCACAGCTTCTTACATTGCAGCATGGTTGGCAACCTTTGGGGGAACAGCAGCTGGATACTTCTATTATCCATGGGCTTATC
>DAMC01000070.1:8720-10269 GCA_002499525.1 Nitrosopumilales archaeon UBA218 | reverse complement strand
GATGGGCATTTGGTGTTTTCAATACAAAGTAGTCTAAACAATAACTTGGGAGAAATTGAGATTCCGAATGGATTGGCAAATGGAAATTTGACTTTCACACTTGATGGGAAGCAACTCACTCCCAAAATTCTTCATAATGAGAGAATAGCATTTGTGACTCTTGAATTTCAAGGAAATGGAACTCATACTCTGGATGTAAAAGGACAAACAAATTTGAAACTGGAGGTAGATGACTCCAAAGTCTCTTTACCGAAAATTGAAAGCTCTGATGATTGGTTAATAGTTATTTCAGTAATTGGTATTGTTGTCGCAAGCGGTGCTGCAACTACTGTGGCTGTCTACTCAAAGAGGAAAAAATCTTAGCTCTCTTGAAGTAATTCATCAATCATGGATTCTAAATGACCAGTTTGTCCAAAGGAAACATCACGTAAAATTCCGTTCCTGTCTACTAGAATTGTGGAAGGAGTTCCTCTAAGTTGAAATTTCTCAAAAGTTCCTGCAGAATATTCTTTGGACATCATGTATTGTTCTACTCGTGCTATGATCTGCTTTCTATATTCTTCAGGCTGAGAATCAAAGTCTGGTAGCTGTGATTTGATAAACTCCATGACAATTTGTGGTGATGGCTTGCCTGATGTTTTGACAAGATTATCCATGGCCAGTGGAAATGGGATTTTGTAAGGAATTTTACCGTCAGAACTTTTACCGTACATTGAAAGAGCCTTTTTGGTCTCACCTACAGTGTCGCCAGTCTTGGCAAGCATTTCGAGATTCTCTACGGTATTCTTGTCAAAATCTTCGAACGCAGTTGCAATGCCTAAAACACGTACCCCCTGGTCTTTGTATTTGTTGTAAATGTTGATTGCCTCTGGTATTCCATATAGGAAACACCCTGGACAATTAACCTGAAAAACCTCTACTAGGACAATGTGATCTTTTTCCTGATCAAAGTTTGTGGGCATTCCTTGAACCCACTTTGAGGTCTCAAAGTTTGGTGCCTTTTTTCCAATTTCTACTGACATATTCAGGAATTGCATAGTATTATTATAAAATCTAACTATGGTTGGACGTAATGGGAATCAAATCTTTTTAGATCTTTGAAATGACTTAACAACGAATTTCAGATTATACAATAATATACTGCAACTAAAATTGAGGATTAAATGGATGTAGTACCAGAAAAAAGACTCGCATTATTTGCAGAGATGGAAAATAGATATGAAAAAAAGGACGTTGATTATTTTGTAAGTCTTTTAACTCATGACGATTACGTTGTGAGAACGAGGGCAACTTGCATACTAGTCGATTTTGGCGGTGAGGACAAGATTCCATATATCGCTAAGGTTCTAAAAAATGATGATAATGAGCTTGTTAGACATGAAGCTGCATTCTCGCTAGGACAAATGGGATACAGAAGTGCAATTCCACATCTGGAAGATGCGACCACCAATGATCCTAGCATGTTTGTTAGACATGAAGCTGCTATTGCGTTAGGTGTAGTGGGAGCAAAAGATGCAATTCCTACACTGACCAAAGCTCTATCTGATCC
>DAMC01000070.1:7871-8464 GCA_002499525.1 Nitrosopumilales archaeon UBA218 | reverse complement strand
TCTGATCCAAGTGCTCCTGTAGTAGAGTCAGCAATCGTCGCCTTATCAAATCTCCAATTCATGGACAAGTTATCCAAGAATGAAAAGTTTGCAAAACTCACTGGTGGCTAGAGCGGAATAACACGAGTTCCATCTTGGTCTGGTTCAAACTGATAAATTTTCTCTACCGATGAATCCTCGAATATTTCTGCATCGTGAGTAATTATCAAAAACTGGATTGGTCTTGAGTCATTTGACATATCAGTTAGCTGAGATAACACACGAACTAGCGATTTTCTTCGCTCACTATCCAAATGTGTTGTAGGTTCGTCAAGTATTACGAAATTCAAGTTAGATGAGCCTAGTAAACTGGCCATTCCTAGACGTAATGCCAGCGCCACGCTCATTTGCTCCCCACCTGAGAGTGAATCAATGTCGATCATTGTATTTTTGGAATAACATGTAATTGATATCTCTCGAGTTTTTTCAGCTAGGGTTATCCTGTGGATCTTTGTATTTAGCATCTCCAAATATTCTGACGCTTTTGCAGATATGGTGGACAGTGCCCAAGACCTAAGACTGGTTGCAACTGGACCGTCTCGATTGTAAATATT
>DAMC01000070.1:4251-7503 GCA_002499525.1 Nitrosopumilales archaeon UBA218 | reverse complement strand
GTGGATATTTTTTGTATTATTGCTCCATAATCTTGGTCGATTTTACTGAGTTGCATTTTTGTCATTTCCAAATTTGTTTTCAACTTTGAAAATTCCAGCGGATCAAATCCGGAAATCTCTTTCTGAAGAATCTCGATTTTTTCGTACAGGGTCTTGGTGTGAGAATCTAATTCAGACGCTTGCATCAAACCTGATGTTGTAGTAATTATTGGAATCTTTTGGATTTGGTCTTTTTGTGATTGAACTTCCTGTACTAGTGCCTGTAATTGTTCTAGTCTTTGTATTGAATGGGCTTCTAATGTTGCTTTGGCAGCGGAAGATTTTCTACTCATTTCCTGAGTTTCTCTTTCTGTTTGTGCAAATTGGGATCTTTTTTGTTCTAGTTCTATGATCTGTAATTTTATTTTTTCTTGCTCCTCTTTAATGTGATCCACTTGAAACACTGGCTTGAGACTTTCTACATGTGAATCACAAACTGGACATTTTCCATCCTGCAGTTGTAGTTTCTTTGCTAATTCTGCATGTTCTAGAAGAATTGCTTTTTTTGTCTGGAGTTCGGAAATTTGTTTTTGTGAATCTTCTATTGAAATTCTGATATTTTTCAGACTAGATTCTAGCTCCTCTTTTTTTGTAGCCAAATCAAAACAACTTTGGCAGTCACGAATTTTGCGTTCTTTTTCTGTAATGTCTTTCTGGATTGATATTATTGCATCCTTGACATATTTTACAAATTCGGCCTTTCGTTCTTCTATCTGACGAAGTGTCATTTCTTTTGTTGCGTTTTCATTGTATCTTTTTTGTAAAACTTCTAGATCTTTGATCTTCTCTTCTTTTTTGATTCCAAGTTCATTTTTTTGTGGCTCAGCAGATGTGATTTCGGCCTGTTTTCTTTCCTGTTCTTTTTGTAAAAGTGGGATGTGTGTGTCATCATATCCGTGTTTTTTGTAAATACTTTCTCGAAATGATCTTTGAACTACTTTGAGATTCTCTGATGCCAAGTCAAGTTTATCGATTCCGATTATGGCGTTGATTAGCTCCTTGAATTCTTTGGGCTTTGCTTTGATAATCGAACCTAGCTCTCCCTGTTGTACAATTGACGCTATTCTTAGTTTTTGAAAATCGAGCCCTAATGTTGATTCTATTTCTTGTGTCGTGGATTCACCAAATTGTTTACGCTCACCGGAGGAGCGAACTATTTCTTGACCATTCTGCATTTCAACAAACTGTGCTGACATGGTGCCTTTGGAATCGATCTTTCTTGTTGCTTCATACGTCTTGTTTTTTGATGTGAATTTTACCTTGACATATGCTTGTGACGTACCTCTTCGAATTAGGCTCTTGTTGGACTTTCTGGTATGTTCTCCGAACAATGCAAATGTTATGGCATCAATAATACTGGATTTTCCAGCACCGTTTTGACCTACAAACACTGTTACTCCGGCTTCTAGGTCAATCTTTGTTTCAGAATGCGCGATAAAATTTGATAACTCTATGGAATTTATCATTTTTTGAACCTCTCGAACTCTTCAAGAATTGCTTGCTCTGCCTCCTTGATTTTTCCACCAGAAAGTAATGGAAGTAATTCTTGAATTGCAAATACGGCTTTTTCATTATTGCCAAGGTAATTTGATGCGAGTTTGAATAATTCCTCATCAATGCTGGTTGGTTGTTCTAGTAGTATTGAGCCTCTAGGATCATCATCTTGTGTTATTTTCCATGTATAGTGTAGGGTATGGGGTGCTAGCCTCGAGACCTGAGTTTGGATTATATCTGTATCAATTTGGTTACCATGAATTTTTAATTCCACTATTGGTTTTTTTGAAAAACCAGAAATCTTTTCTAGCGCTTTAGTAACTGAATCTGCTAAATTCTCAAATTCTATACTTTGTGAAAACTGCGGCCTTGTATCTAATTTTATCCAGTTTGGGTTTGCTTCAGTTGCTGATATGTCTACTTCGTAAAATCCTTTTTGAGTCTCTTTGATTCCTTCACTATTGGTCATCTCAGTTGAACCTGGATATGCGACTGGTCCACCAAGATGCGAGAAATTTTTTAGGTAATTATCGTGCAAGTGACCCATAGCATAATACGTAAAATTCTTGGGCATATCCGTCGACGCAAGCTCTCCTGCAAATTGGTTAATTTCTGATATGCCTTGATGCATAACTAGAATTCTATGTCCTTGATGCCCTGAGGCAATTTTATCGACCTCGTTAAATTTTGGTAGATACTGGTCCATCTCACCTCTTCTGATTTTATCAAATCCACAAATCATGACACCTTTGTGTATTATGGGTCTGGACTGTCCGACATACTTGGAAAAATCCAAATTGTGGTATACATAAGGAATAGGAGTAGAACGTATTCTGGAAATATCGTGCTCACCAAGAATAAAAAACGAATCGATGTTGTTTTGCTTTAATCGTTTTAGAGCATTGGCCATTTGTAAAATGGCAGTACCTGATGGGTTTGGCACATGAAAAATATCGCCCGCAAATATGACAAAATCCACATGATCTTTGATGGAAACATCAACTGATTCGTTGAATGAAGCATATACGTCGTCTTCTCTTTCTTGAAGTCCATACTGTGTCAACCCCAAATGTGTATCGGAAATATGGGAGAAGAGCATTTTCAATCAAGTAAGAGATCTTTTTGTATTAATCCTTGCGTGGATTCTGTAGCTATTTTTTCAAATTTTTTGGCAGACTTCCATTCGGATATTGCGTTTTTGTCGGAGCCAACCGGTTTGTCCTTTACTTCTTCAATATGAACAATGGATGGGAGATTGACCCACTGTCCAACGAAAACGGCATCTCCTACATTCAGTGATGTCAACTGATTAATGAGATCGTGAGAAATGGACTCAGCTGCTGCGGTGATTTGTCTTTGATCATCCTCTTGAACAATTTTCATCACTGCAAGTGAGCCCATTTGAGACAATACGTTGGGGTCTATGTTTCTAGGTCGCTGTGAGACAATGCACAATCCTAATCCGAACTTTCTTCCCTCTCGAGCTATCTTTGCAGCCCAATACTTTGTATGGGTTTCCTCGCCTTTTGGAATAAACACATGTGCTTCTTCAATGATGACAAATACTGGTGACTCGAATCTGTATCTGTGAGTCGATTTGCTTTTTGCACTTTTAGCTAATAATGCAGATTTACGGTCAGTGAGAAGCTCTTGGAAATAGTATGCTAGGGCTACATTTGCCTGCTTTTCTGATAGTTCAGAAATATTGAGAACGTTTAC
>DAMC01000070.1:2361-3903 GCA_002499525.1 Nitrosopumilales archaeon UBA218 | reverse complement strand
TCATCTATCTTGTCTCTGACCCTGTCTGCAGAGTGTCTATCTTCCTTTCTTTCTGGATTTGCACCAATCATTTCGACGTTATGGTCAAGGGCGTCCCAAAAATTCTGCGCCTCTTTTACATCTGCAGTAAATGCCAAACGTAAGATTCTTTGCTGAATGTCGGCATTTTCTCTAATTTCTAAAACATCTGATAATGTATTGGCGTCTAACAATCTGGGATTAATTTTTGCATCTATGACATTAATTCCTGAAATATGCAAGTCTGCATAATCATTATGATAGTCAAAAATTATCAAAGTACCGTCTAGCATCGATATTTGTTTTGCCAATAAAGAGACTAGGTTACTTTTGCCCATTCCTGTCATTGCTAGAATGCCAAGATGACGGGAGACTATTTTGTTAAGGTTGATTCTGGCCTCAATCTGAGAGTTTCTCAATAAAGACCCGACTCTAATCCATTCGTCTTTTTGAGGTGCGAAAATATTTCCAAGATCATCCTTGGTTGCAGATAAGATGGCAGTTCCAGGAATTGGTGGAATTGCCGGTAATACGACGACACTTTTTTGAAGTTGTGCTAGATAACCCAGTATTCCGATTTTAGCAGTAAAACTTTTGTCGCGACTATTAATGTCTGCAATTTCTTTTGATTCTATGGCTTCATCAAAATTGTGAATATCTGTTAATGCTGCGCTGGAAACAAATGATCTCTCTACTAATCCTAGTAATCTTCCATCTTGTGAATCGATGATGACGTATTCTCCAACAGAAAGTGGACGCGAAGTTTGCCCAGTTACTGCTGTAGGTTTGGATTCGCCAATAACTACTCCCAGTGTCATGTCATATCAACTCCGAAAAATTTCATCACAAAAATTATCATTCTCAGATAAATAAATTCCAAGATTTGTCGTACATTGACTTGGAGTTGGAACTGCTATCACTATTTTTTAGTGATAAAAAATTTACATGAATTATTAATTAAATAGTATAATTTTAATAGAATTTGATATAAAATTTACAATTATTACTTTTAAAAAGAATAATCTTAAAAATATTAACTACATATGATAGTCGTGCCTGAGTATAACGATTACATTGTTTCTACATCTGTTGAAGAAAAAGTAACCAAAAAACTACTCAAACACTTTGAATCAATGGGACTTGATTGCAAGCCGCTACCTGATGGCATGATGGACTTTGAGTATGACTATCCTCGTTCCAGTCTGGATGGACCAAATCCTGGAATTGCTAGTCGAGGAGTAATCAAAGTTAATGGCGATATAGATTACATTGATCTGATCAAAAGAAAAACGGTTTCAAAAAGTGAGTTTGCTCCGGGAGGTTCCTATGGGATGGGTGTGGCTGAAGGAACAATGTGGAAATTAAGATTCTTTCTATCTTTTCCATCGGAATACAATTTAGGACCTCTGAACTTTGGAACTCTGACCAAAGTTCTCAAAGGGAGATTTCACTCCAAGGTCGATGATTTTGTATGGAGTGGTTACGGAAAGCTAACGACCCTACCTCCAGGTATGATTGCTGATG
>DAMC01000070.1:0-2021 GCA_002499525.1 Nitrosopumilales archaeon UBA218 | reverse complement strand
AAAGAACAAATCATAACTGTATCTGTATACAAACCAAAAGTTCATGTCAATTATGATTTATCCCAAATTGTAAAAGACGATTCATACTGGTACAAGTTCAAACCTAAAAAAGAATCACACGCAAAAATTCTCATCTCCTCAGAATGGAAAACCCAAAAAGATATTTTCATTGATGAGCTGACAATGGAAGCGTATCAAAAAATTGCATCAAATATCAAAAGAACAGTGGAAAAACTAAGATATCATCTAATAAAGTCATCCTAATCTTTTACGTTCATTCTATCTAAGACTGTTTGACTTGGAATGTTTTGTTCAACGCCATATCCGATTGAAGCGAGATTTCTAATTTCAAAATCTATCAATCTCACTATGGCAATGATTGTCGAAACCCCAAAAATACGCACAAATTGAGCATTCATTGTATTGTAAATTCTTCGTTCAAAACTTCGCTCAAATTTTGCAATGGGTTCATCCTCCTCCTGAGGAATTAGATCTTTGTATTTTGTACTGCTAAGCTCACTCAGAGAATTCTTAATGGAATCTGCAGCAATCATCCGGGTGAAAACTTCTCTGGATTCACTTGAAGTATTTGAAACAATTAGGTGTTGAAGATGGTTCTCATCCAAATTCCAGAATTTTCCTCTTAGAATTGTCATAATATTGTAAAAATCAATCTCCATCCCACACAAAGTATGTATTGTGAAGTCGGGAGAATTTTTTACAGTTTTGTTGAGGTTCTCATAAAATGATTTGTCAAAATGTAAATCAAATGCCTGAATTTGCTTTTTCTCATTGTAAAGCGAATAAGCTTTTTCAACTTCTTCTCCTATCCCAAGTGATTTTAAAACATTCACTGTTTCTTCGATATCTTTTGCCAAAAATGCTTTGAGCACAACATCTCTTTCATTAATGAGCTCCTCTGCTCTGAGGTTCAGATAAGACTCGATTTCATTTTGTGTTTTATTAAGAATTTTTCCTTTTAAGATAATTTTGAGATTGTGTAAAATGAATTTTAGATAATAAGCGTATAATACTTTGGAGCCACCAGAGGCTTGGATCATCGTATGATGTAATTCTATCTGTCTTTTTCTTAGAGCGTTTTCAATTTTTTTTGCTGAATATGGTTTTTGAATCTCAGTAATCGCACCACTGTATGATGTATTTTTGAGCCTTGTTACCAATTCTTCAATGTCACGAGATTCTGATAGCGTTTGAAAGTCCTTTTTTCTGAGTAGTTTACCCTTGATGCTGTATGATTTCACATTTGCATAAATTTGCAGGGATGGTGTAACCATAGTCAGAGAGTGATTCTAGTGTTTATTTTCTTTATGAAAATATGAATTTCGTACTAAATATTATACAATTTTCAATTCTACTTATCTAAAATTGATCAGAACTAGTTATTTGATGTAATTTTTACAACAAGTGAAAATTCCATGAAACATCCTGTCAAATCTGATGATTGTATCAGAATCAGAAACTCCTGAGATACAATTATTTCAATAACTAGTAAAACTCGCTATTCTAAAACTTCACGTGAGCCAATCTCGTTTGAAATTCCATACAAACTGACTAATTTTGATAAATCTGCACCGCTTATCTTGCAATTATTGTGAGCAAGTTTGAGAGCATATGGATATCCTCCTACGCTTGTTTTGTAAATTCTATTCAAAATTGACTTGATCTCATCATCTGTGTGGGATTCACCTAACAATTCTATTTTGATTAGAGGTGTCGAATCAGACAGTCTTGCATAAATTGAAGAAATCATCTTGTCTTTGCCAAATTCAGAATCTACAAAAATCCTACTAAATCCAGGTGTATTCGTTGCATGATTGTAATAAAAAATATCTCCTGCCTGAGATCCTAGGTCTTTGAATTGGACGTTTGTATTGGATGTCTTGGCAACAAAAATTACATTTTCCTTTCTTTTCATAATTCGAACAATTTCCGGAGTGAGCCCAGACTGTCTTGTCATGAATTGAGAATACAGTGAACCATCCATCATAACAATGTCGGAT